>JAQTWO010000032.1 GCA_028689245.1 Candidatus Altimarinota bacterium
CTGCAGATATCTGATCCGATTACTCCAAGAGATATCCGAGTGTCCAGGGAGATACCCTTGGGATACTTCTTGCTTCGGGAACACTTCAACCGATACAGGAGAGTGGGACAGGAGTGGATGTGGTGAATACTACGGGGAGTTATGTTATGCAGTTTGATAAAGATACGAAAATAAGTGGGACAGGGATGGTTTTGAAAGCAGGGATTGCAGGAGGAGGATTGGTGGGGTATTGGAGCTTCGATGAAGGAACCGGCAATATCGCATATGATAGGAGCGGAAATGGAAATGATGGGATTCTGACATGAAGTATCCTACCGAACTGGGTGAATGGAAAGCTGACAAACGGATTAAGCTTCTCTGGAAACGGAAATTACGTAACCCCTGGAAAGAAACTTGAAATGACCGGAAGATTCTCGCTTTCTATGTGGGTGAAACCGACAGCGCTTGATATTACACCGACGCATGCTGTCGGTTTTCTAGGAAATGCCGAATGGGGTGGCTTGGGTGGTAAATGATATCATATGGGGTGGTATAGAACCAACAGTTTTAACTTTCTGATAGAAGAAAAAGCGAGTGCTACTGGGATTTGAATACCACCAGCACAGTATTTTTCCTGAAATACTTGGGTGTATGTAACAGGAGTATTTGATGGATACAACGCTTCGATTTATATAAATGGAGCACGACTCGGTACACAAGGTGGAGTCAAGCCGGCATCATGAGCCAGTTATAATCTCCAAATAGGTCGAGATCCTCAATGAGGATGGACAGATCCGGAGTTTTCCGGAACTCTCGATGAGGTTCGTATCTACAATCGAGCTCTCTCGGATTCGGAAGTACAAGCGTTATATAATTCAGCAAGATAAATAATAAATTACAACTCTTTTCCATGCCCCGTTCAAATATCGTATTTTTCACTGGTTCCAACCATATCTTCCTCAGGCGTGATCTTGATGCTTGGATAGATATTTTCTCGAAGAAATATGGAGAATACAACATCTCCCGACTGGATCGGGAAAATCTCTTGAAAACCAATATCCAATCTGAGCTTCTGACTCCCGTGTTTCTCGGAGAAAAGCGACTCATAGTTCTGGAGAACATACCGTTTGCCACGAGAGAAAAAGACGAACCCGAGAACACGGAAGAAGTGCTCACAAAAATCCCCGATACAGAATCTCGTATCCTCGAAGCCCTCGATCGGATTCCGGAAACGACGGTAGTGCTTTTTATTTCGACCGAGCCGGATAAACGAAAATCCCTCTACAAGAAACTCCTGGAAGTTGCCACACTGAAACAGTATGAGAAACTGGAATGAAATGCTCTCAGAGAGTATATCCACAAGAAACTCCCGCACATCGATGTAACCGCCGTGGCTCGGTTGATGGAATATACATGAGAGGATATAAATCGCATCGAGAGCGAGATAGATAAATTGGCTCTCTACAAGCAAAATGGATGGATTACCGAAGCCGATATAAAATTCATCGTCATGCCAAATATCGAAACTTCCGTTTTCACTCTGACGGATTCGCTTTTTCTCTTGGAGAGCTCTACAGCTCATCGTGAACTCATGTCCATACTTGATACGCACAACGTGCATTACGTATTTGCGACGATTCTTTCTACACTTAGAACATTTCTCTACGCAGGCAAGCTCCTTATATCACATTATGAAGGAGACACGGTACAATCCCTTCTCAAGATTCACCCGTATGCTTTTGAGAAAATGCGGAAGAATATGAAGCATAGAGAGAGGATTCAGAAGCTTTTTTCTGAATTTGTTTTGCTCGACAAACGCATAAAAACTGGCGAATGAATCGGGGATGGGGACGAATCATTGAAATTCGGGATCGAAAAAGCGATTTTATGTTTGCAAAAAAACTAAAAATATATAGTATATTTCAGGATTGAGTTCATCTCATTTTCTTTTGATTATCCATAAAAATGGAGCGAATGTTTTGCCGTCTCGCCTATCGGTGGATGGGAAATATTTCGTTTTTTATATTACATTTTTTAATTCCTATATTTTAAACATATGAAAAAAATTATTGCCATGACGGTTATCGGTCCAATTATGCTTACGTCTTGTTTTTTTGACCGATCAGAGACAACTGTCAAAACTTGAGACGATATCAGGACAACTGCCACAAGGGGGGGAAATAATCCAGAAAGCACCTCTGGTGCGTCTTCCGAGAAAAAAGAAACCGTGTCGAAAGGAGATAGTATCGAGGTTGATTATGTTGGGACTCTCGAAGATGGAACGGTATTCGATTCTTCACTTGAAGAAGCGGCCAAGAAGATGAAAAACTATAGTCCTACTTCTGGAAAAAAATATACACCATTGGAATTTACAGTTGGTGCTGGTCAGATGATCAAAGGATTTGATGCTGGAGTTGTAGGAATGAAACTCGGAGAAAAGAAGACACTGACTATCGCCCCAAAAGATGCCTATGGAGAAGCATTTACAGAACAACAAATCCCCGCTAAGTATTTTCAGGACATCTTCACGGAAACGGTTCCTCGTGACAATTTCAAGGATGTGATAACTCAAACCGTTCCGCTTGAAGCACTCGGTGACAAAGCAAAAGGATTGGCAGTCGGTCAGACTATAGAAGCCGGTAGAACAAAGGCAAAAGTAACCAAGATAGAGTCAGGAAACGTGACAGTGGATATAGAGAATTCATCCAATCCATTTTATCAGAAAAAACTTGCTCTAGGACTCAAGTCGACGTATGAATGAAATGATGTGGTTATCACGAAACTTACCGATACGGAAGTGACTATTAAGGTGACCAATAAAGCAAATCCATTCTACGGAAAGAAAATAAAAGAAGCTATGGAAGGTGCTCTACCAACAGGAGGAACTATGAAGATTGTGAAAATAACCCCGGAAACAATCACGATCGGGATTCCAAATACGCATGAGCTCGCAGGAAAAACCCTCAAATTCGATGTGGAGATTAAGTCTATAAAATAGCCCTAAGGTTCTAAAGTCAAAGAGCTCTTTCAATAATTTAATACCTGAGAATCTGAGAACTTTAAAACTTGAGAACTCTAATATTATGCACTTGCACATCATCACCCTCTTCCCGGAAGTTCTCAAGCCCTACCTCTCAACGAGTATCATGGGTCGTGCTCAGGAAGGGGGTTTTGTGAACTTCCATATCTATAATCTCGCTGATTATTCGGTCAAAAATACCCGTCGCTCGGACGATCGCCCGTACGGAGGTTTTCCGGGAACCATCCTGGCTCCAGAGCCTCTCTATAATCTCATTACCGAGATAGAGTCAAAGGAAGGGAAACAGATTCACAAGGTCTTTCTCACTCCTCGCGGAAAGATGCTCACTCAGGATCTTCTGGAAGGTTTTTCTATTCGAGAAGGGCAGGATCTTATTATCATTTGCGGGCACTACGAAGGGATCGATCAGCGGATCATCGATCTATTTACAATTGAAGAAATTTCCATAGGAGCATATGTGCTTTCATCGGGAGAGCTCTCTTCGCTCGTCTTTATAGATGGGATGGTCCGTCTCCTTCCGGGAGTTATCAGTCCAGAATCGCTCTTGGAAGAGTCATATAGCAAAGCTCTTGGAGGCAAGAAAGAATACCCGCATTATACTCGTCCGGAGGTATTTCAGGGATTGCGGGTTCCTGAGGAGCTCGTTTCGGGGAATCACAAACGTATCGAAGAATGGAAGAAAAAAAATATTGGAGACAGCGAATAGATGGATCGTCATATTCTCATTTCTCACCCCGATAAAAGCCCCGAACAAGTCGGGGCTTTATCTCTGATTTTTCAAAACTCTTTAGTACATCCCCATTCCGCTCATGCCTCCCATTCCACCACCTCCGTGGGCGTGGGATTCCTCCTCTTTCTTCGGAACGGGAGCGATGAGTGCCTCGGTCGTGAGGAACATCCCGGCGATGGAAATCGCATTTTCGAGTGCTGCCCGAGCCACTTTCTTTGGGTCGATAATACCCGCTTTGATCATGTCCACAAAAGCATCGTTCGCTGCGTCGTATCCGTAATTCACGTCGCTGTTCTTGCGGATCGCATCGACGATGATGGCTCCTTCTTTCCCGGCATTCTCCGCAATCTGCTTGACCGGATAGGAAAGCGCACGACCCACGATGTGAGCTCCAACTTCCTGATCCTTGTTCGCGAGTTTTATACCCTCAAGAGCGAGGGAAGCCTTGAGGAGAGCGACCCCTCCACCTGCGACGATTCCTTCGTCGACGGCCGCTTTGGTCGCATTGAGCGCGTCTTCGATGCGGAGTTTCTTCTCTTTCATCTCGACTTCCGATGCGGCTCCGACTTTGATAACAGCGATCCCTCCGGCGAGCTTCGCGAGACGCTCTGCGAGTTTCTCCCGATCGTACTCGGATTTCGTATTCTCGATCTGGGCTCGGATTTCATTTACACGAGCATCGATGCGAGATTTGTCCCCGGTTCCGCCGATAATGGTCGTATTGTCCTTCTTGGCGATCACGGTTTTCGCGTGCCCGAGGTGCTCCATGGAAACGTGTTCAAGCTTGAATCCGAGCTCGTCGGTGATAATGGTCGCTCCGGTGAGGATCGCGATATCCTTGAGTATCTCTTTCTTGCGATCTCCGAATCCTGGAGCTTTGATGGCGAGGACATTGAATGCTCCCTTGAGTTTATTGAGAATGATTCCGGCGAGCGCATCACCTTCCACGTCCTCCGCGATGATAACAAGATCCCGTTTCCCGCTTCCGGCAAGTTCCTCGAATACGGGAATCATATCTTTGAGAGATGTGATTTTCTTGTCAGTCACGAGAATATAGGTATCGGTCATGCGGGATTCCATCTTCTCAGCAGCGCTCACCATGTATGGCGAAACGTATCCGGTATCGAACTTCATCCCTTCGGTGAGCTCGACTTCGAGCCCGAAGGTCTGACCTTCCTCAACCGTGATGACCCCGTCGTTTCCGACTTTGGACATCGCCATGGAGATGACTTCTCCGACTTCGCTATCTTGTGCGGAAATCGTGGCAATCTGCGTGATCTCTTCGCTGGTCGATATCTTCTTGGAGTTCTTCGCAAGCTCGGCTTCTATCATATTTCCTGCCATCTTCATACCGTTCTTGAGCTCGATAGCGTTGATCCCGGAACGAATCTCACGAAGTCCTTCCTTGACCATAGCATAGGTGAGCAGAGTAGCAGTAGTAGTACCATCTCCGGCAGCATCATTGGTCTTGCTTGCAGCTTCTTTGATAAGCTCGGCACCCATATTCTCGATCGGGTCCTCGAGTTCGATTTCCTTGGCGATGGTCACTCCGTCGTTGGTAATCTGAGGCGCTCCGTAGGAACGTGCGAACACCACATTACGACCCTTCGGACCAATAGTGGCAGTTACGGTCTTTGCGACCTTCTCCATCCCGGAGAACATCTGGAGACGGGCTTCGTCTCCGAAAAGAATAGTTTTTGACATAGTGTGCGTAAATTAAGAATTAAGAATGAATAATTAAGAAAAAGGTCCTTGATCTAATGGAGAAACCAAATGTGATAGATTTTGACATGTTGTATCTCATTGATTTCAGATATGCTGAAGTCATGAAAAGGTAAATTAAACCACTTTCGCCAAGATATACTCGTACCCGACGATCTTGTATTTCATCTTGTCGACCTCGACTTCGTCTCCGGAATATTGTCCGGAAATCACTTGGTCTCCGACTTTCAGATCGATCGTCGTCACATTCCCATCCTTGTCCTTCTTTCCTGGACCTATCGCTACGACCTCATAGATATGGGGTCGTTCTTTATTTGCGTTTTCTGGAAGATATATACCGCTCTTGGTAACCATCTCAGCTTCCACTCCTCGAAGGAGTACGCGATCGGATAGTGGCTGTATCTGCATAAGATAAAAAGTTAAAAGAGTAAAATATATGCTAATATGTAATTAGCACGTGCATTATATTCGTGCTAACTCTAAAGTCAAATTTTTTGTTTTGGAAATTATTTCCTCTGCCATTCTCTCGGGAATGTATTGGTAAAATGCCCGTTTTTTGGATTCATGGATTCGAGTCCGAGATGGAATCCATCGTATCGGAGGATGGAGTATCATTCAATCCTCACATCCGAACTATTTCCTCGTTCTCATTCACTCGCTTCTCACTCCTCCCTTAATCCTCACCCTTTTCACCTCACCCCCAGCCCCTCTCCTTCGGAGGAGAGGGGAGTTATTTCCTTTCCTCGGAGGTAGTCATCGAGCTCTTGCTCGCTCCGTATCTCGTATACCGGAGCTTTGGTCAGTTCAAAATCCCGTCCGATGCGGTTGTCGGGCGTGAATACTCCTTCCTCGATGCGTCCGATTCTCTTTCCCAGACGAACAGGAAATACGCTTTGCAGCAGTGCTTTCGCGGCACTGTTTTTCCGTATAGCAAGAATATCTCTCTTAAATTCGTAAAGAAAATAATTTGATAGATCGAGTCCGACCGTTTCGGTAAATCGAGAGAGGAGTCTTTCGTGGTCTTTGGTGAGAGGAATAAGCTCTTCATTGGTTTTGATAAGACGTTGGTTTCGAGTTTTGTATCATCCTTTTTTCACCTCACCCCCAACCCCTCTCCTAAAAGGAGAGGGGAGATTATTTGTACTGCTTATTCCCTCTCCTTCTAGGAGAGGGTTAGGGTGAGGTGTATTAACGGAGGAGTTTTTTCGGATCTTGCACACGAAAAACCCTCAGGAACCCTCATCTTGTGGCCAGAAACGTTTCTCGAAGAGAACCTCGAAACTTTCTGGATATCGGGATTGGATTTCGTTTACCACACCTTCATTCTCGATCTTGTTGAGCGTACAGGTCGAGTAGAGCACTTCCCCACCAGTTTTAAGCGCGCGGAAAGCAGCATCGAGGAGCTTGGTCTGGAGTCTGGCGATCGTGTGGATATTCTTCAGGTTCCAGTACTTCACCGTCTGGGACTCCTTGAACCCGATCCCTTCTCCCGAACAAGGTGCATCGAGGAGAATACGGTCGAAAGTCTCTGGTAAGTTACTATAAAAACCACCGTCGTAATTCGTAATCATAATCCGATCGTTCCCAAGTCGTTCCGTATTCGACACGAGCTGTGCCATACGATCGCGGGTCGGCTCATTGGCAACGATAATCGAGTTCGGGAAGTGTTCGGCGAGTTGGGTGGTTTTACCTCCCGGACTTGCTGCCATATCGAGGATAAGGAAATCTGACCTCACCCCTGATCATTCTCCTGAACTTTTTCACCTCACCCCCAACCCCTCTCCTAGAAGGAGAGGGGAGATAAGATTGTAAAATTCCTGTTGGGACTTGTTTTGTATGTCTTTGTTTTTTAAACGTATCGTATGGATACCAAGAGATTCGAGAAATTCACCACGAATGAAATCATATTCTTGTTGTTCTGTATTATCATGAACTCATCAGTCTAGTTCTATTGCAATTTTTTCCGTCGCACAATAGAAATCGATAACATATCTTTGTACGGGGTGCTGTCTTCGAAACTTCCACCCTCTGAACTGCTCATTACGAAGATATCACCAAACGAGTTCTTCTTCCATTGTTGGCTTTTTTCTCATTTCTTTTGCTAATTCTTGCACATATTCTTTGCTATTCATTCTATCATATCAATATTCATCCTCTCTTTTTACCCCCTCTCCTTCTAGGAGAGGGCTGGGGTGAGGTGAAAAAGAGAGCGGTTGTGGATGGAGTTGTGTCAGATAATGCACACTCATGCTCGCCGACAACTCCTGTATATAGAAATACCCGAGCAGATGTTCGAGCGTATGTCCGAGTGGTATCTTGATTTCGGTTCTATCGATCCGAAAAACCGTCGGATTATTGGTTGGGGTCAGTATCCAATTATTTCGTAGTGCTCGCGCTTTGAAATCCTCGACGCTGATACGGTTGGTATTGACTCGGATGGTCTTCGGAAGAGGTTTCGTGAGAGACTCCAGGAATCGTTCAAGTTCCTCGGGTGCGTCCGCGAAGAAATTCTCTTGGAAATATTCTATGAAACGTGAATTGATATCGGCTTTATGTTTTTTCATTTTTTAACTTTACGAATTTTAGAGATTTTTGACTTTAGAGACTTTCTTACTATACTCACATCCATCCTATTTTGCAACCTTTTTTTTATGCAAATCTTCATTTCTCAGCTTCTAGAACTCTTTACGATCCATGGTGCCATGGCACTCCTGAACATCATCCTCATCGATATCGTCATGAGCGGTGACAATGCGATACTTATCGGGATGGCAACCCGTAAACTTACCTGAAAAGAGCGAAAAAAGGCTATTTTTTTCGGGATTACACTGGCAACTATTTTGCGTATCGTGCTTGCTTTCTTTGCGGTATTTCTCCTGTCGCTCGTAGGAGTTAAGTTCGCAGGAGGACTTCTCCTCCTCTATGTCGTATGGAAATTTTACCGAGAACTTCGTACGCCCGACCACACAGAACACCATATCGATGCGAAGAAAGCAGGACTTATGGCGGCTATCTGGACTATCATCATAGCTGATTTCTCCATGAGTCTCGATAATGTCCTCGCGGTTGCAGGTGCTGCCAATGAGAATATCGCAGCACTCGGACTCGGTCTTGTATTCTCCATAATACTTATGGCATTTGCTTCAAATCTGATTGCCAAGTACTTGGATCGTTATCCACAGATTCAGTGGGTTGGACTCTTTGTCATCCTCTTCGTCGCGGTCGAGATGATTCTGTCTGGAACGGCAGAGCTTGATACGAAACTCTTTCATTTCAATATCCTTCCCTTTATCCTCTTCATCCTCGGTGGTCTCTTTGTCGTGCTCCATGCAAAGTATATCCGCCCCGCAGATGAGAGAAGACTTACAGAGTATCTTCAGAAGCATATGCTCGGCATATTCTCCCTCGGTATCACGGTTCTGTTTCTGGTGCTTTTTTTCGGGGATATCATAGCGATATATGTACGGGCGCATCATTCTGTATTCTATAGCATTCTCTTTATTCTATTCTTTAGTTTGCTGGAGATTATATCACTCGCGAGGATGAGGAAAACTCAATCGCAAAAATAGCCCCGACAAGGCTGAAATTATCGAGCGTAGTGGGTGGGTTCTTATAAAACTCTCATATAAAAACCCAAAAGATTGAATTCCACGAATTTTGAAATCAAAAATATTTGACAAATAGTTATGTTAGTGATTGAATATATTCACTATTTCTTAACTATTCAAATATGGGTACACTACAATATCACGGACATACAAATAAAGTAGGGAAAGAAGAAGCGAGATCATGAGAATCATGAAATACAGCTTTATGGGATATCGCAAAAGGTGTCTGTACAGGGGTGGCTTTCGCAGTTGCAGTAGCCATGACTCCTAACAATCCCATAAAAAATGTTCCCGACAAAATTGAGACGATACTTACTTGATCAAACACAAAACATACGTACCAAACAACCATAGCTCCGGAAAGCGAAGTAGCAAGAAGAGCACGTGCAGATGTATATAACATGCATGAGCAGTGGAAAACAGGAAGAGCCTCATTGAAAAATCTCCAAGAAGCGTACAATAATTGGAAAAAGGTATCTGGAAAAGAAGCAAACAAACCACCATTTCCAGCAAATATTTTACAAGTCATCAATCAGTGATAAATCCATGCAATCACTATTGATTCCGATAATCGTCGTATCTCTCTATTCCCATAAAAACGATCCCTACTGAGGGAATCGTTTTTTTTATTCTATGGTCAACTGGGCTTCTTATCAAGAACTGAGACATCAATTCACACGAGAAAGAATCCATAACATAAGGTGCCTGTTTATTTCTATCCTCCGAATTTAAACAACATCACATCCCCATCCTGTACGATATACTCCTTCCCTTCCATGCGTACCTTTCCTTTTTCTCGGGCATTTGCCCAACCTCCACAATCAACGAGGTCTTTCCAGTTCACAGTATCCGCCTTGATGAATTTCTTCTCGAAATCGGTGTGAATAACTCCGGCTGCTTGAGGAGCTTTCCATCCTTGGTGGATGGTCCAGGCATGAACTTCTATCTCTCCGGCAGTGAAATAGTACTGGAGTCCGAGGAGATGGTAGCACGTGGAGATTATCGTATCCATAGGATTTGTTGTCACTCCGTAATCGGCAAGGAACGCTACTCGGTCTTCTTCGCTGAATTCGAGCATCTCCATCTCGATCTTGGCACTCACGGGAAGCACTGGGATATTCGCTTCAGTTATACCTGTCACGGTACGCAGATCCGCTTCGCTCGTGAGGAGTTTATCCTCTGCCACGTTTACTGCATAGATGAATTGCTTGTTGGTAAGGAGGAACAGATCGGCAATATGAACTCTTTCTTCTTCATTCAAATCGAGCGTTATAGCAAGCTTTCCAGCTTCAAGATGGGTCTTGAGCGCCTCATAGATCGGAGTCCGAGCCACTGCCTCTTTATCTCCGGAACGTGCCTTCTTGGCATTGTCCCCGATTCGGCGTTCGAGGGTCTCGAGGTCGGCGATGATGAGCTCGGTATTGATGATCTCTATGTCCCGTTTCGGGTTCACGGAACCGGAAACATGGTGGACGTTCGAGTCGTCGAAAGCCCGAACGACTTGGAGGATGGCATCCACCTGACGGATATGCGAGAGGAATTTATTCCCGAGCCCTTCCCCTTTGCTTGCACCTTCCACGAGTCCGGCGATATCCACGAACTCGACCGTGGCAGGGACTATTTTCTGCCCATTCACGGTCTTGCAGAGCTCCTGGAGACGATAATCGTTCACATTGACGATTCCGACATTGGGCTCGATGGTACAGAATGGGAAGTTCGCAGCCTCAGCGGCGTAGGACTTGGTAAGGGCATTGAAGAGAGTGGATTTCCCGACATTTGGGAGTCCGACGATTCCGACTTTCATAGTGGTGATAAGAAAATGAATAAGACGGGCGGAAGTATAGGGAAAAAGATGATTTTTGCAATAAAAAAAGCCGACACGGAGGTCGGCTCTTGGATGGTTCGTGCGATTAAGCACTAACCACGGTTTCCTGTGTCGGAAAAAGGTCGCGGATTCTTTGAAGCCAATCCCTTCTTTCTGCACAATCTTTACTACGAACCTCTTGCAATGGAAGCCTATTTCTTTTATGACTATATTGCTGTACGGCCGTGCGTAATCTGGGGCTCCAGACTGCATCGGAATACTCATCACAAGACAAAGCATACAACATATGAGCATTGCTCATGCCTATCACGATATTGACAAACTTACGTTCATTTCTCGTGAGGTCCTTGACATTTTTCCCTTCGATGACTTGCAATCTATTCCTGAACACAACAAGCATGCTTTCAGGAATAAATCGTACCAAAGAACCAAAGCATACAGTTTCCTGTATCTCGAAAATATCTAATGTTCCAGTTCCACGTTTTGTAGAATTATCGAGTCTTGTTTGCATTTTCAACCCCTTTTGTTTACATCCTTCCTCATCACAATCACCTATTGATATGACAAAGTTCAGGAATCCCTGCAATCTATGGAAAAACGGATCGAAGTCAATCCTCAATAGTGAAGAAACTGTGAAGAAATGACAAAAAGGATTGATTCAGAGTGGATTTCCTTCCATTTCGTATTTATTTATAGATAAAATATTACGTTTGTCTATCACTTTGCTTCTGCCCAGTTTCTCCCCTCATGAATATCCACGAGAAGTCGTACTTTCCCCGGGAAAATCCCTTCCATGATGGAACGGATTTTGGCTTCTAGTTCGTCTTTTTCACTCTCATGAACTTCGAACACGAGTTCATCGTGGACTTGCAAGAGCATACGGGACTTATAGGGAGAACTTCTGAAAAATTCGTCTATCTCTATCATCGCGAGCTTGATGACATCGGCAGCCGTTCCTTGAATCGGCATATTGATAGCTTCGCGCTCGGCTCATGCACGGATCATCTTATTGCTATCTTTCACTCCTGGTACATGACGTCTGCGTCCATAAAATGTCTCCACGTATCCGTTTTTCTGAGCACCATCGAGGATAGATTGGTAATATGCCCGTACTCCCGGATACATGGCATAGAATGCATCAATATACTTGGTTGCCTCGGCGGGCGAGGTATTGATAACCTTGGAGAGTCCGAAGCCCGTGATACCATAAATGACTCCGAAGTTGACCGATTTCGCGATACGTCTGAGTTCGGATGTGATCATAACCTGTTCTCCGAATAGAAATCGTGCCGTACGAGCATGGATATCCTCTCCACGAACGAAAGTATTGATAAGGGAAGCATCCCCCGAAAGGCTCGCGAGAATTCTGAGCTCTACCTGCGAGTAGTCTGCCACGAGAAAAGAATATTCAGAAACTCCCCTCGCCCTCTGGGAGAGGGGTTGGGGGTGAGGGATTGGTTCAGGGCAAAAACAGGACTTGATGGCATTGGGATATCCTTGTCCCGATGGGATATTTTGAAGATTCGGTCCTTCGGACGAGAGTCGACCGGTGGAAGCTCCGAGTTGATTGTAGCTCGTGTGAATGCGTTTCGTCTTGGGATTTACGACTTTTAAAAGTCCTTCTATGTAGGTGGATCGGAGTTTTTCAAGCGTACGGTACTGGAGGATGATATTTGCTATCTCGTACTTCTGTCCGATAAGAGAAAGTGCTTCATTATCAACCGTATACCCAGTTTTGATCTTTTTGGAAACGGGAATCTTGAGTTTCTCAAAGAGTATCGTCTGAACCTGTTTCGCAGAGTTGATGTTAAAGCGTTCGCCAACCAGATCGTATATCTCCAATTCTTTGTTTTTCGATTCCCGAGCGATCTCTTCCCCTATCGTTTTCAGTTTGGTAGCATCGATATATACTCCGGTTTTTTCCATCTCGGCAAGCACGGGCAAGAGACGAGACTCCATATCGACAATGAATTGACTGTGTATATCTTGAGTTCTTTCGGTCAATGATTCCTGATACGAAAAATACGCCCGTTCCATGGCATATTCTTTGGGATCGGCCGATGTCTGGTAATGATGCTCGAAGTCCATGAACGCAGGAAAATCCAGATTGCGATCGATGGGAGAAGTCAGGTATCTGAGATGGCGAATATCGAGAAAGGGCATAAGAAGAGAGAAAAAAAGTAAAAAGAGAGTCTCGGTAAATACTACAACTTCTCTATGAGAACCGTTGAGCTCGTCGGATTTGGAGAGTTTCCCAGAAGCGGATTACCAGCAAAATCCCGCGCACCGTTCGTATTCAAAGGATTGTTATCATTTAAATAATCTCCAATCAGATAGAGATTCCCATTAAAATCAACAGTGACAGCGGGGAAGTCCAAAGAATCGGATCCCGTTCCGCCGAATCTCTTGAACCACGATTGCAATCCGTTTACAGAAGAGAGCTTTGCGACGAATCCATCGTATGATCCTGCGTTTGGAACCGTATTGCCAGCGAAATCCTTGGCACCGGTCGAGTAGAATCATCCTGCATAGATATTTCCATCCGAATCAGATTCAACCCCCATTGGATAGTCAGAACCTGTTCCACCGAATGTCTTGAACCAGGATTGTGAGCCGTCGGTTCAGGAGAGTTTCGCAACGAATCCGTCATTTGAGCCTAGATTCGAAACGGTATTGCCCGCAAAATCCTTGGCAATGGTCGGG
>JAQTWO010000033.1 GCA_028689245.1 Candidatus Altimarinota bacterium
GGGGCTAGTGAAGATTTTCAGAGAATCAGTAAATTTCACCCATGAGCACAACCGCTTGAAATTTGTTGGTTCAATTTGGAAACGCTCTGCGATGCTGTTCAGATGCTGATAAGCCGAAATGAGCGCTCGCTTTCCGCCGGATACTTAGCAGTGATTTCGAAATGCTTCGGATATTTGCTTGAAGCCTATTGAAAGATAGCGACGGTTCCCAATTTGGAATATCTCCTAACGCAAGAATCAGAGATAGATAAAAGGCTGGATCGGCTTTTTGAGAAAATCGAAAATATCGTATTCATGAATATCCGCGGAAATGACACTTATGGAATAGTCGAATCTATGAGCCTCCTCAAACAACTCACACTGAAAACTTCGGAAATACAGTATTCCGAAAGGGTATGATTTTCCGAAGGTCCGATTTTCGAAAGAGCCCTCATACGACATACGTGGCTCTTTGATAAGCTCATAAAAGAAAAGAACGAGGAATGACTCTTTCAGTGGAAAGAAAATAGTTTTGCGTACCTTAAAGTAATGGTTTCCAAAAATCTCGCCGTGTCATATATCGAATCCATCCTCCAAAAACTCGACCTGTTTGTTTTTTGGGAAATCTGAAATTGAAAGTCTTACGAATCTCACAAAGTTTATACAGGACTGTTACTTCCTCATCAATCTGATCAGCAATTCATAATCGATATTAGTGAATCCGCCCGCAAGCATATAGAGTGGATCATATCGATGAAAGGTGGTATAAACCAAGTCGCAAGCGCGGGAATAGATGGAATAATCAACTCTATTATAAAAGAAATTTGGCAATATCTTTTAATGAATCGCTCCTCCATCATTCAGAAAGCACAGAATGGACAGAGAAACAATCCCTTTCTTGAAGAGTTGTTTGATCTGATCGACAACGTCAATATAATCTTTCAGAGAGGAGTCGAGAAAAATGTGCCTTTCGACAATTTTTTCCCTCTATTGATGTCTGAATTCCGGAATTTGTGAGAGCTTATAATCCAATCGAAAATAGACCAAGAATCGAAAGAGGATTTTTTGGAGCACTTTCTCAATCTTATTTCAATTGTTGTTTGATCGGGGAATGCAAAATTACTTTCTGGACTCTATTCCGATATGCACGTATTTGATGCGCTGTGTTGGATTGGTCTACATGGGCTAAAAACGAAAAAATTAGAGCTGTTTGAAAGAACCAGAAGCATGCTGGAAAAATATCTTTCCAATCCATATTGGAAAAGTTTCCGCTTTCATATTTGAACGGCCGAGTATTATTTTATCTGGATATTGGTAATTAGGGATGATACAGGTTTAATAAGCATTTCCAACTCGATGATCGAATTCTTCGTAGAAAATTTCCGAAAAAAGTTTCTTGATGAAGTTGCTATAAATCCAGATTTTTCGGAGCACATACGGGATAGAGCTGTTATTTTCATAAATGACATAAAATCCGTACTCGCACCAAGCGATCGTACATATCCAATAAATGAATCTTCGAGCATTGATTATATTTCAAAATCATTTCCAGATTCGTTTACTGAGGAAAAACGAGAACAACTCATGTTAGAAGTGCTAACTAGATGTGAATTTCTCGTAAAGAAATCTAAATAATAAATATTTCGTACCGTACAAGCTATGACAATAAATTCAAAACCAGATTTAATCAAAGAATTCAATGCTCGATATTGGATACTATTCGTTTTCATTTCGCTGATCTATGTTGGAATAGGGGCCCGATTTTGGGACAAATCCACAGAGATTATCTCAATCTTTGATACTTTGAAATTCTCAAACAACTTAATTCAGAGATGGATATACGGACACTGGGAGATTATTTTGGCGACCGCCTTGCTTTACTTGATGGCCTTAGCATTTTGGAAATTCAAGAAAGGCGTCTTTTCTGAATCCGAAATGAAAGGTAGATTTTGGTCTGGAATTTTATTACACCGCATGTTCAGTCTCGCGCTACTAACTCCTTTCATGCTTTATCTCTGCTATAAGACACTTCCGCATGAACTTTGGTGGCTCTGGACCACGCTTTATTTCGCTTTTCACGCGATTGCCTCATCTTTACTTGAAATCAATAATGAACATAGGAAGACTGTGCTCGACAGGAGATGGGTTATATGGATTTTACTATTCCTTTCATTCTTGACTATCATTGCCAGTATAAAACTTGGTGGTTTTTGGGAAGCAGCAGTTGTTTTGTTTGTGTCTTGAATTGCTTTTCCGGCTTCAAATGCCTTATTGAGGGCATATTCAACTTCTATCGGTAGCTACGAAGCCATAGAAAAAGTACACTTGATTCAAGAAGAATATCATAAAAGCGTGAAGGATGGGTCTATCACGAAGAGGATTTTGGAGTTCTTTTTCGGAGAAGATGGTAAATCATCGGAGAATCCTATATCTCTTCCGTTTGCATTCAGAATGCTCGAAGATCTTGGCAATATGTGTCTCGTAGCTGCATTCGGTTTCCTTTATATAGGATGGTCTTACGATCTCAATCTTATTACAGTTGGGTACATTCATGTAACGCTCGTGCTGTGTTCAATGCATTTATGGATCATAGCAAATAAATTTCCAGCTAAGGTGGATATTTATACTAATTGAAAATGGAGAAAAGAGGTCTATCTTGCAGAAAAGAGTGAGAATCAAATTATCGTGATGGATAAGAAAGGAAGGAGTATTCTTCGTCCAGATGATGTTTCGGAAATTCGACTCCGATAGGCGTGAATTTTAACACGCAACAATGATTCTCTCGGTTTACCTATACGTCAACGAGAAAGATCGACATACAAAACTTCCAGATCGGTTCCAGGGAACTTAATTACACTTACAAAGTAATCATAACTAAAACGAACGGTACGGATGTCTATCTTACTGATATGCAACTCATACGAAAGGATGATGGAGGATTCCAAATCGCCAGCTATGGCAGTGCTATACAAAAATAACCCTTAAACCCAGTCTCTGATTACTATGAATAAAAAAAATAGATTCATTCCACTCATCATAGTGATGCTTATCCTATCGTCCTTTTTGAGTTATTTTACCATTCGGTCCTATTCCCAGAAAGAAGATAATCTGATCTCGGAAAATCAATCACATTCTAGTGTGGTGGAACAGGAAACGGAAATAACAGCATCGGGAGAATGAATAACTCCGGATAC
This sequence comes from Candidatus Altimarinota bacterium, assembly GCA_028689245.1. Classification (GTDB taxonomy): domain Bacteria; phylum Patescibacteriota; class Gracilibacteria; order BD1-5; family UBA2023; genus UBA1545. Next base: position 3,174 of record JAQTWO010000033.1, read on the forward strand.
TTCAAAGTCTGATGGACCGAAAGTGGAATCTGGTACCGAAGAAAAAGCTATCCAAAATACCAAGACCTACGATACGGAGACGGATGGGTCTATCTTCCAGTATGTATCATCTAATAAGCCCTTTAATGTACTTACATACCACCCAACAGATTTGGATGATATAGATCCACTCTATATCCGTGCGAAAGAAGGAATGAAGCTTCGGAAAGAAGGAGCAGATAATTTGCATGCCCTCGCAAAAGATTTTTACACCACCTTTAAGACAAAGTTTAATATTGTGAGTGCCTATCGTGATTTTGCTTATCAGCAGCGAATCAAAGATCGTTGATGTTCGGACAATCTCTGCGCTAAGGCTGGATACAGCGAACATCAGACAGGACTCGCGATCGACATGTTCGATGCAAGTACTCAAAAAGAATTTCTCTCCAATGCTCAATATAAAAAATACTTTGAATGGATGAAGGTTAATGCCTACAAATATGGATTTCACAATAGTTATCAAAAAGGATTGGATATTGACGGATATGATATTGAGCCATGGCATTGGAGATATTTATGAAAAGATCTAGCGAAAGAATTATATGAGAAAAATATTACTTTTGCTCAATATTGCAATAATCGAGTAAGTAAAAGATAAGAAGGGTGTTCTAATTCAATATACAATAATACCCATTTCTTTGCTTTCTACCTCAAAATATGCTACTATTTTTGTAGCATATTTTTTGTGACCTCTTTTTGTTATGTATTTGGATTCCTTCTCGTACTCCTCCGCATCGCCATACCATGTCCTGAAACAAGGACAGATGCCACGAGAGCATACGGAATCCGAGCGAAACAATGAAGTCAATAACAATACCAAAAGACTACTTAAAGAGGCCTATATATTTCTCAGTAAATCACGACTTTTCGGGAATGACCCCACGATGGCTGACCCCATAAGAACAGAGCTCGAAAGAGCAAGGGATGTAAACAATACACAAGCACTGGAATACATAATCGAAACGCTCAAAGACGAGAAAAAATTCATTCTTGAATACGCCAGACAGTTCGCGAATGAAAGTGCAGAAAACATTTCCATTTACGAGCTTCAAGGAGGTATGCAAAAAGCATACATCGAGAAAATGGTATACGCACGAGAAAGACAAGAACAAATAAATCCTGAGATGGCACTGAAACAACTTTATGCAGGTTACCAACTTACCTAACTATGGCAGCAGGAACTCAATCTAACCCCTACGAACAAGATAAGCAACTACCGTTGACTCAGGAGCAACTGGAAATTATTGAGGCCGAAAAACAGAAGCGTGAAGCGAACGATAAAGAACGAAGCATACGGACGACTGAGCGGTGTATGGAACCACTGAGTCCGGCTGAAATATTGGCTGCGGGATGAGAGAAATTCAAAGCATCCTACCAACAACATTTTTTCAATCAACTGAATATATTTTATGCTCCGAATGCACAAAAAGATAAAAAGAAAGAAGATGTAAAGAAAGCTTCTCTTGAAGCCTCCAAATGAGCAACAGGAGAGGTGCCATCTCTGAAACCGAAACAAAAAACAGAACCGGTACAAAAGACGAGTCCCGAGAAGAGTCATGAAAAAACTCCCGAAGCACAGCATCGTAGCAATGAGGATTTGTACGTCGCGATAGATACCGGATCCGAGAAAGTACGAGAGTGACAAGAGAGAGAAAAAGCTACAAATAAACTCTCGCTTGTCCGAGAAGTGGCACTTGTCTACGGAACCTACCTCGAAGATCTTCGCTCTCGTGTGCGCGCTGCTGCATTGCACGGAAGTGTCATTGAGTCGTACAATACACAGATCAAGCTCATTAACGATCTTTTGACTACTTCGACCGATGTGAAATCCATGGATTCAAAAGCCATCAGCAAGAAGGCGAATGAGATGATCGCAAAGGCTTTCAAGAGCGAATACCTCGTCTCCAATACTCCGCGAATTTGAGGAGATATCGAAGGGGTTGGAAAGGATATCGGGGTCGATAAAAAACTTCTTCCGAAAGTTACCGATCTATCCTTTGATTCCGAGAAACAAAGTGAGCAGGATTTTGCGAGAATCCGAGAGATTCTCTCGTCATCAGCAACGCATAATCCGAATGAACTCCTCTCAAAAAAAGTACAAGCACTCTCGCTACTGCGCATCCATGACGTGCACGACAGTGATCCGCGTGTATTGAATTCTTCCGATGCGATGCGATCGATTCTGGAAGGAGATTTTCTCTCTATGAATGAATTTTCAAAGTCTCCAAAGATAGCGGAAAGCTTTGCAAATATTGCCAAGTTAAAAATCAATCCCGAAGCTAAAAAAGAATTCTTCGCTTTCGTTTTTCCAGAAGGAACCGTTCCGGAAATCAATACAAAGAACCTTTCCGCATTTCTGAATGCGCATGGAGTCAAAATGAGCGAGGCACACCTGGAAGCGGTTGCGCAAGAACTCTCCGGTCTTCGTGAGGCAAACCTTCGTGCATATCAGGAGATTCTTGGTAAGGAAGTAAAAGTGGATCTCGCGAAAGTTTCCCAACTGATCAAATCCAATCCTCAGCAGCTTTCCGGAGGAGAGGATGGATGTATGGGCACACTATCCCGCTCGCTCATAAAGAAGACGATGCAGGAGAACTTCGAGTCTTTTCAGGAGATCTCCAAGAAGAATCCCCTTACGAAACTCTACATGAATATCGAGGGATTGCAGGCAAGCGAGACGGATTCGAGAAACGAGAAAGGACTTCTCGCAAGCCTCAGGTCCATGGGTTCCGGATATCTCTCGGATGAGCGGTTGAACTCAGATGCCAAGTACCAGCAGGATATCGCCGAGCAAGTATTGATCATGGCCGGAGTCGGGAGAATAGTCGGTTCAGCTTCCAAGATAATTGGCACCACTCTTGCGGAAAGGTTCGGAACTGGGCTTGTCAGAAACGAGATGGCTTCTGTTGGGGATTTCGTTTCGTCGAAGCTCATATCTCGCATGGAAGCAGCTAAGCTGAGCACTGGTGTGACCGTAGTTGCTGGAACCGGAGCCAGACTGGTAGCCGAAACCGTCACCGAAGGTGGCGCTTTTGCTATCGGATATACACAACTCAATAACCTCATTGGAAATACGAGTTGGGAAACTGGAATGACCGCAAAAGAGCTTGGTCGTATCACCTTCTTTCTCGGAGTTATAAAATCCCTGCATATCGGGGTGGATATAGTAAAATCCGCACTCGGGAAAGTAGGAAGTTCCAGTCCTGAGATGGCAAAACTCGTGGAATCCAAAGGAATATCCGACCCGACTGTCATGAGCGCTGTTACGAAAGAACTCGGTTCTCTCGGAAAATCAGTCGAAAAAATTCCAGGAATCCGAGAATGAGCCGGAATTATCGCCGATACCACAACACTCGTCATTGCCGATACGATTGTTCGAGTAGTATGGAAACAAGACACGCCGGGCTTAAAAGAAGGACAAAATTGGATGGAATACGCACAGGGCGAACTCGAAGCCATCGTTCCGCTTGTCATAGGACTTCGTCAGATGGAAAAAGCAAAAGGACCAATAGATGTTACGCTTCGTAAAGATGGAGGTATCGATGTTTCCCTCGATGGACAAATTATCGCCATTTCCAAAGAACAACGTCGACTCATCCAAACAAGAAATATTGCTCGGAGAGATGGAGATAAGACGACTGTTGGGAATATCAATGCTCAAAGAAAGGAAAACGATCACATCCTCAAAGAGCTCCAAGTCCAGAAGACAGAGCGAGATGCGGTCGCAAAATCCATTGCAGCGAACGAACCGTTCCCCCAGGGAAATGCGAATCATAATACCCCAAATCTTCGGGAGTTACGCGAAAGTATGCGGAATCCGAATCTGGAAAAGGCAGCAAAGGGATTCGGAGTGGAGGAAAAAATGAAAGGCGATCTTACCGAACGATTTGATAAACTTTTCTCGAATTTCGCAAGCATACCAAAAGAATCGGAACGCCATGCTGCCATACGAGAAACTGTATTAGAAGAGGTGGATAACTTCATAACCAGATTAGAGTCAAATAAAGATTTCAGTTATGGACAAGACCGAGTAGAATTGAAAAAGTTCTACGCTGACCGACCGAGAATCGTCTCGGAAATCACCAAGCAATTCGAGGAAGCACTCAAAGCGAAGACCTTAGGAGAAAAGATGAATCCGAAGTGGGGAAATCCGGAGTATGTGGATAGGATTATGGGAACGCTTTATAAGAAGATAGGAGAGAAGAAACAGACGGATTATAAAGGTGATGGAACCGAAAATATGAATAAAAAGGCAAAGAAGTCGCCAGCGGAGCTTAGCAATTAAATATAATTTATATGACAGATATGAGTGCACATACCCCTATTGCAATAGAACAACGTGCAGATGTTTCTAAAATGGAAGAAAAGCAATTAACATCCATATTGGTGTTGGAAGGCACTGAAAAAGGATTTTCTGTGAAAAAAATACAGGAAAATGTTTTTACAGTGGGTTGGAATAATACCGAATATTTCTGCACAAAAAACGGTGAAGTTTTGGTAAATATTACACATTTACGATGAAATGATTCCTCTAAGGAGCTTCAAGAAGACTCTGTAAGGCTTTTTCAAGGTGTTTCTTGGCAGGCTGGTTATCGAGAGGAGATGGATCCAAAAACAAAGGTGCGTACTTTGTTTAATATCCAGGGTGCAGAAGAGAAGATTGTTCCTAAAAACACCCCCGAATATTACAAGGCTTGGCAGGATATAGAGTTTAATTATAGACGTGGGCAGCTCGTGGTAATGTGAATAAATCTTCCGCATGATGAATCGGACCGACTAAGAACGGTAAAAGCGATACAGTTTCTTGCGAAAAATTGATATCTCCGCATCCGAGACCTTCTTTTTCTCGCTTCCCCAAAGATGGGATATCTCAAACAATCTGATTTTCAAGCACTTCTTTCGACTGTACGAAACCATCTTCTTTCCCAAATTGGTGATCCTAGATGGGACCGAACGCTTGATCCTGCGAGAAAGCAGAGTGGATATACCATAACAAAAGAGGAACTAGGTCAATATCTGAGCCTTAACCTTATTGATCGACCATTGTATGATCAGGCTATGAAGAAATTTGGAGAGATAGAAAAATTGAAACAACAAAAAACAGAGAAATCACAAGGGGTAGTGGATTCTACAAGAGGAAGAGTGGAGAAATTAAAACCATAAAAAGTATCAAGAATCTCTTCTATTGATATCTCCAATTATTTTAATATAATAGATATTATCCACCATATCACTAAAAAATGAAAATATGAAAAAATTATCGTCATCTTCTGGTGATAATCATTCTACGAAATCAAAAGTACCCCTATCAGAAACTCAAATAAAACTGTATGAATTCCTCGGTGCTGTCCTATCTATGAGCATCTTAGCCATATTTTTACGAGCATGTGCATGAAGCGAATATTCAGAGGAATATGATATCAAAAAAGATGGGGATATTTGCGTTTTACGAGTAAATGGATCATACCATGGTAGCTGAAAGCCCTCTTCATATCAAAATACTATTACTGATTATAGTTGGAGCATGGGATCGCAAGTAGAAGATATTATTCTCGCAAAACAACATGTACGCTGATATAATCCGCCAATTCGGAGTGATGTAGCAAAAATAATTAGCTACGCTAATGGAAGTTACGAATATGATAAAAATTATACGGGCATACTTTGAAACTTAAATAATCCCGTGCTTCAAAATTGTGAATTTGAATATAAACACCTTCCGGATCTCTGTAAAGTAGCGAGTATTTGGGGTATTTGTGATATCACAGAACATACAAAAAACCTTATAGGACGAATAAAAGACTGAAACAGTGCCACTCTCAGAAGCTCGTGAAATTATCAACCACTAAATCATGATGTGGTCTGGGGAAAGGGTATATTTCCATATTTCCGAGACCATCCAACTAGTGAGGTTAATCATATAAAGCGCCGTCAAAAAACAATACAGCAAGTTGCCCTGGATGGCAATGTTGATTTAGATGACATCGACAAGCTTCCAAAAGATTATAGATTATGAGAATACATATGACCTACTATCGTTAGTCTTAAAGAAATAGCATGGAATAGTAAAATCCATAGGGAACCAGTAGGTATGGATCAATTCTATGCCCCTCCATATATTGATGAAGAAGCTGCTCAAAAATATATCGATAGGGGGTTCTTTACAAAAGAAGAGATGTGAGAACTTATGAAACCAGTTAAGGAAAGAATAGCAGTATGGAAAAGAAATAAATATTTTCAAAATCCTCGTGAGAGAAAATTGAATCAAAATCTTCTATTAACAAAAGGGGCAGTTATTTTTCAGGACGTGACCATATATTTTATAACGGATCCATGAATGGAATCATTACAAAAGAATGGAAATTGGACCGATACTGCAAAATCACAGATTTTGACCACCATCCCAATAACTCTTTGATTTAATAAAGAGTTTAATCTTTCTGGTGATATGCATGTGACATTCAAGAAAAACGGCGATATCATCTTCGTGTCTGAGTGAGAAAAATATGTAGTAAAAAAAGAGTTATATAAAAAAGTTTCAATGAGCAATGAAACGCGTGATGTTATTCAAAAGGAAATATTTATAGATATGGATGAGAATAGCTTTGTAAAATAATTATGAAGTTAAAATTCGCGACTGGACCTGCGTATTAAGTCGGAAGGAAGTGGATGAGATTTTTCAGAGAAATGATACAGTAATGGAAGAACAAAGAAAAGAAAGAGATAGGATTTATGATCAGACTTTACCTGCAATGATGAAATTGGAACAACAAAAACAATTAGAGAGGAGGGTAAAAGAAATGGAAAGAAAGAAGTAGTAGCGATTCAATTGAGAGTTAATATTAAGATGATTGACTAACAAAAATACTTCAAGGATATTCGTCCCCGACAGAGGATTTTTGAAAGCATGCCCCTCCAAAAAAAGAGTTAGTCTTCTCTCTTATGAATAAGCTGGTAGTTCCTTAGATAAAAACATTTGCTCTGAACTTAATGTAATACTTTTCATCGGATACAAAATGGTAATTGGATACTTGTTCAATATTGTATAAGACATACTATATGTAATATCTATTTAGTTTACCAAAGCGGATACTTCATAATATCTTTTTTCTTTTTCCGAAAGCCTTGTCCTAGTATGCGTATTAGAAAGATATAGGCGCACTAAACCGAATACCTCCTCACGATGCATTCTTTTCAGACATCTTTGTATTTGTTCGAAATATTGGAATACGGGGTCACCAAAAATATTACAAACTAAAACCACCAGTATTGATTACTGGTGGTTTTATATTTTGTGAAAAGCACTATTCACATTACTATCTAAACAGTTGTAAATACTCAGTCATTTCATACATTCTATTTCTTGAATATCCTGTAATTTCTTTGAGAATTCCAATTTTTACAAGTTCTTTAATAGTACTATTGGCTGTTGTTGGTGTCGTGGAGAGAAGCCTAGTTGCATCTGCAAGAGTAACAACGGGTTTTGCATACATAGCACGTACGAGAATAGCGAGATTTTTTGCTTTTCTTCCGGTCAAGACAATTTTTTCTTCATATCACTGTCGAAGTTCAACAATTTTTGAAAGAGTTGAAACGGATTTCTTCGCCGTTTCTGTCGCTCAGGAAAGAAAGAATCGGAGCCATTGCTCTATGTTATTTCCAGTTCGTACAAGTGTGAGTGAATCATAATATGCAAGCCTATTCCGTTCAAAGAAGTCTGAAAGATGGAATGCTGGTTTTGATAAAATCCCTTGTTCCATAAGTTGAAGGATGATGAGAAGTCTTCCAAGTCGTCCATTTCCATCGAGAAAAGGATGGAGTGTTTCAAACTGGTAATGTGATAGGGCTATCTTGATAAGTGGAGGCATATCGAGTGTCTCGTTGTGCCAAAACTTCTCTATGTCCGAGAGAAGAGGACCGAGGTCATTTGGATGAGGAGGAATAAAGAAAGCACTTTCAAGATTTGCTCCACCAATCCAGTTTTGACTCACTCGAATTTCCCCAGGCTGTTTATTCTTTCCTCTCACTCACGAAAGAAGAATAGCATGAGTATTCCGAAGGAGTCTCCAAGAGAGTGGAAGTTTTTCAAGTTCTCTCATACTTGTATTCAGTGCTTTGATATAATTCTGTACTTCTTGCCAGTCATCACGACGTTCGGGACTAACTGATTCTTCTGACATTACCGCTTCGTCAATCTCAGTGCGGGTTCCTTCGATACGACTTGATTCGGTAGCTTCCTTTGCTACATGCATACGAATAAAAAAGTCTACATCTGGAACGAGTTGTGCATAGGCATTCAGTTCTCCAAGAGCAAGAGTTGCCTCAGAAAGAAGTGTATCAATTCGTTTATCTTCCCATCGATAGGGAACATTGATAGGATTTGGAAGAAAACTTTTGTATCTATATTGCTGTCTGTAAGTTCCAGATTGAAACATAGTTTTTTTATTCTTATCAAATAATCTTGAAGAGGATTATATGTAGAAATTAAAATAAGACAAATTCTTATTATAGTTTCATTAGTAAAAATATAATAAGATAAATACATATTATAGTTTCATAGACAGATGAAAAAAATATAATAATCTAGGAATCCTGTAAAAAGCTCATATAAATTAAATTGGAAATTTCATTGGAAAGGTGGTAAAAAGTTCCATCCATCGAACATCTTCAAAAAATCACTCCAACTTGGAGTGATTTTTTGAAATGGATTCTATTTCATGAGCTGTTCAAACGCATCATAGAGAGTGTGGCAGTTTCTCTGACTCGAAACATTTGCCAGCTCTTCACAGAGTTTTTTATCGGAACGTCAGATGGATTTGCGAACCGCGAGGTCTGTGAGACATTTTTCCTTGTTCCCCATGTATTCGCAATACTGGGGATCTTGTGAAGCGGCGAGGAGTTTCCGGGCTGCCTCGGACTTACAGGATATGGCGATCTCTTTGTCCGATTCGCAAGCCCCCAGGTCTTTTTCCACAACCGCTCGCTCAACGAGAGACTGGAAGATACAGCCGGATTTCATCATGGAGTCGAGTGCATTGCAGGAATCAGTCTTCCCGGATTTGGCGTTCTGGGCGATCGTTGCCTGGAGTTCACAGCCGGATTTCATCATGGGATCGAGCGAGGCACATGCGCCTTTGTCACCTTTTTCCGTGGCACGCTTGAGGGCGATGGATTGTTCGCACGAGCGTTTGTTCATATCGTCCGCGATAGTTCCACACTTACTCGGATCGAGCGACTTCTCCGCTGCCATCTGGGATATCAGAGCTACACAGCTCTTGCGAGACATGTCGTCTCCGAGTTTCGCACAGATTTTGGAATCGGTAGCGAGACGTGCTTTTTCCAATATGATCGGAGTGGCACAAGAGTTTCGGTTCATAGGATCCGCAAATGTGTCACAGAGCGATTCGTTCTTGTCCCGCTTCGCTTGAAGAGGAAGGACGGAATCGGTACACATGGTCCGACCGAACTCATCGGAGATGTCCTGGCACTTGGAGGCATCGAGCGATTTCAGAGCGGATTGATAGGTTTCCTGGTTCTTCTTCGTCTGAGCTTCATCGATGACCGGTGATCGTGTCGCCCCCGATTGGATAACGGAAATCGAAGTGCTCGGTGCTCCTCAGGATACGAACGGCTCTGACTTTCCGCAGGAGGCGAGCAATACGAGGGAAAGCGAGAGGATAAGGAAGTTTTTCATAGCAACAAGAAAAGAGATAAGGATTCCCGAGAAAAGACAAGAAAGACTCCGAAGAGTCTTTCAATTATAAGTTATTTTTTTAATAAAAAATCAAACAAAATTCATTCTTTGTTGTACCTCATCCATCAGTAAAGTAAACGTTTTCACCTGGTTGAGTTTCCCACGCAGCTCCTCATCGCATACCTCATAAAAATCATCCGTCTGGTCCATTGGAATAATGGATATTATCTCCAAGATTTTTTGTTGTAAAAAAATGTGTCCAACCTGTTGGACAAGTACTTCATGATGGAACACTTACAATAAATACTTTTCCTCCCGCTCCAGCAGCACTCAATCCTCCTCCACCAAGCTCACTTGCATGCAATCCATCGACTTTGTCGGAGTTCTTGACCGTTCCGTCCGTCGATGCGAGGTCGGTATTTACCAACATCTTATTGAAATATCCCATGAATTTCCCACCCGGAGTTTCTCCAGACGGAGTCGTGGTCGGGAAGTTTACCGCATATACAATAATGGCTCCCGTAAACAGGAGTCAAAGAGAAAACGTAGCTCCCTTTATAAAGGAGGCACCGAGAGATGTAAAAAAAGATTTCTTAGTAGAAGAGGATTTTACCCCCCCCCGAGTACGGGCTTTTTTGTCGAGTGTTTCATATTGTGAATGGTTAAAAAATAAG
>JAQTWO010000034.1 GCA_028689245.1 Candidatus Altimarinota bacterium
TTCGGTCAGCGCCCGGTCGCGTGCCATCTCGATGCTTGTCGCGCCGTCGGCAGCGCTCATCGCCTCGTTCCTGTCCTAAGGGATTGCCTTTCGGGGAAAATCTTCCATGTTTTTCAAGACTCCTCTTGATCGTATTTACAATATAATAGACAGACTTCGATTTATGTCGGAATGACTGTTAACTTACTTTAAATATAATTTTCCACCTATGAAAATACCTCTGTCTTGGATATCTCTCTATACTGATGTTTCCCTACTACTTGATTCAAAAGGAGCGAAAGAACTTTGACATATGTATTCTATACATACCGCCGAAATCGACGGTATCGAGAAAGTAGGGCTCGAAGATAAAGTCGTAATTGCAAAAGTGGTTTCTACGCGACCACACCCGGATTCCGACCACCTGAACCTTGTGGTACTCGATTGCGGTCCACTCGGAGCTCTGAATATCGTCTGCGGAGCGGAAAACGTGCGAACTGCGAAATACGTGGCGGTTGCGCTCGTCGGTGCGAAACTCGGAGCAGAACAGGATTTTGAGATCAAATCCTCCAAAATCCGGGGGGAAGTGAGCGAAGGGATGATTTGCAGCGAGGACGAACTCGGGCTCCAGGAGGAACGAGTTTCTGGTATTATGCAACTTGAAAGGCATTTTTCCGAAGAACTTCTCGGATCCAAACTTGGAACCTCTTTCTATGCGCTCGAAGTGGCTATTCCGGGAAATGGAACGGCGAATTATTCTTTTCCTTTGCAGGATACTGTTTTTGAAATCGATAATAAATTCATAACGAATCGACCGGATTTATTTAGTTGTGAGGGAAACGCACGTGAATTCGGTGCGGTTTTCTCGCTTCCGTTCAAGCCTTATACCGGGAAACTTCCAACTATTTCCGGGAAAGTCAATGTGAATATCGAGACTCCGAATGTACTCTCGTACGACCTTGTCTCAATCGAGAATATCCAATCTGGAACTTCTCCGCTCGGGATGGACCAAATGCTCCGAAAAGCAGGACTTTCTCCGAAATTCGATCTCGTTGATATCACGAATTATATCATGACTGAGCTTGGACAACCGATGCACGCTTTTGATGCCGATAAAGTGGTCGGGGACGTGACCGTTCGTCAAGCATACGATGATGAAAGTGTGATCGCGCTTGATTCTAAAGAATATACCCTTACCAGTCGGGATATAGTTATCGCTGATTCTGAAAAAATCCTCGCAGTTGCCGGGGTTATCGGAGGGATGAGCTCCGCTATCAGTGAGACCACGAAGCATGTCTACTTTGAATCCGCGTGCTTCGACCCAGTTTCCATCCGTCTTACTTCCCAGCGACTCGCTATCCGGACCGATGCCTCGATGCGTTTCGAGAAATCGCTCGATCCGACGCTTGCCAGTCGTGCCATGCCTCGCGTATTTGATCTCCTGAAGTTCCTCGGAAAGCCGGGAACCTGTACCGGAGCTTTCTCCTACCTTGATAGCTCACGAGTGAAGGATATAACTATCGCGACTGATCTTGCTTTCGTCCAAAAAAAACTCGGACTTAAGATTTCGAAAGAACGGGCTGAGGATATCCTCACACGGCTCGGGTTCGATGCCTCATTCGCCGGGGATACTTTCAGCGTGAAAGTTCCGTCTTGGCGTGCGACCAAAGATATCTCTATCAAAGAAGATATCGTCGAGGAAATCGGGCGTATCAATGGGTACGAACTTGTCCCGAACACTCCGATCACAGGACCATTTTCGATCGCAACCAAGAATGCATCGGTCGAGCTCCGGAATCGCATCAATGCGTATTTTTCCGCAGAGAAGTTTTTCGAGACGTACAACTATTCTTTCTCCAATCAGAACAAAGACGCTCTTGTCGGATATGCGGACGACAGTAATGCGGTGCATATCCAGAATGCATTCAACGTAGAATACACGATGATGCGACGCTCCATGATTCCGAATCTTTTGGAGGCAGTTGCTGAGAATTTGAAACAACAGAAAAGATTCTCTTTTTTCGAAATCGGGAAAGTTTTCGAGAAGCTTGGAGAAAATAAATTCAGCGAAAAAAAGGCGCTTGCCGGAGTATTGATCGGGCAGGATATGAAAACTCTTCGGACTATTCTTGACGGTTTCCTTCGGGATGTTCTTCCGGGAAGGGGATTCAGTGTGGAACAAGGAACTGAAAATATCGCTTCACTTCATCCAAATAAGTCCGGACGTTATATGATCAATGGAGAAGTTCTCATCTCTTTCGGATCGCTCCATCCAGGTGTCGCAGAGTCTTTCGGACTCGCGAATGTGGATACGCTCCTTTTTGAAGTTGATTATCAGAAACTCGCCGATATTTTTGCATCTGCAAGTCATAAGTTCTCGGAAATCGGAAAATACCCAGGAATCACCCGAGAGCTTAACTTCGTCTTCAACGAGACAACTCCGGCGAGTACGGTTATTGCGAAGATCGCGAGCGTGAGCCCGCTTCTCTCAAACTTCTCGGTTGTAGACGAATTCCGCGACAGCGTGAAAATCGGAGATGGGAAGAAATCCATCTCGTTCTCGTTCCTTATACAAGACCTCACCAAAACTACCACCGATGAGGAAGCGCTTGCTATCCAAGAAAAAATTATTGCGAAATTGGAAGGAGAAGGGATTGAATTGAGAAAATAAAAAATGCACGTTTATTTGATAAACAAGAAATATATGACCCAAGAAAATATAGTGGTAGTATTTCAGGCAAAAAATGGTGCTATTGAACTTCAATGAGACATAGTACATGATACTATTTGGGCGAGTCAAAAAGAAATAGGTGACCTTTTTTGAGTGGATCAATCAGTGATTTCCCGCCATATCAGAAATATTTTTTCTACTGGTGAAGTCGATGAAAAAAGCAATATGCAAAAAATGCATATTGCAAATTCCGATCGCCCAGTTGTGTTTTATTCGCTTGATGTCATTCTCGGTGTGGGTTACAGAGTAAATTCGGGAGTGGCTATAAAGTTTCGAAAATGGGCAACTACCACTCTCCGAGAACATATTACACAGGGCTACACTATAAATCCTGCAAGAATTGAACGGAATTACGAGCAATTTCTGAAAGCCGTGGAGGATGTGAAAAAGATGCTTCCTACTACCTCCTGATTCTCTTCGAACGATGTTCTCGATCTCATCACACTTTTTGCGGGAACTTGGTTCTCACTCGATGCTTATGATAAGGCAAATCTGCCGCAGGAGTGACTAAGTAGAAAAGAAGTGGAATTTACCGCGGAAGAGCTTGGAGTTGCTCTCGGAGAGCTCAAAACGGATCTCATGGGGAAAAAAGAAGCGACGGAATTGTTTGCTCAGGAGAAACAGTCGGGGAATCTCGTAGGGATTGTCGGAAATGTCATGCAGTCGGTTTTCGGGGAGGATGCGTATCCTTCGATCGAAGAAAAAGCCTCACATCTTCTGTATTTCATCATAAAGAATCATCCGTTCAATGATGGAAATAAACGGAGTGGGGCCTTTGCTTTTGTCTGGTTTCTTCGTCGGGCAGGTATTGATTTTTCCCGTAAAATAACGCCCGAAGCACTTACGGTTCTCGCTTTGCTTATTGCTGAGAGTAACCCGAAAGATAAGGATCGGATGGTGGGATTGGTGATTTTGCTTTTGAATGGTAGAATATAAATTTACAAAAATTTCCATGTCCCACTTCCTCCGCCTCGAAGAAATCAAACTCACGCTTGCTGATAATGAGTCGATTATCTCCGATAAAATTCAGAAAATCCTCCAGATTCCCAAAGAGGGGATTGTTTCGCATAAGATCGTGAAGAAATCCATTGATTCGCGGGAGAAGCACAATATCCTTTTTATCTACAGCGTAGACGTGGATCTAAAGAATATGGATATAGATCTCCTGAAACCGAATCTCGTGAAACATCGGGCGAAAATGGTAGAAGAATTCATCTATGACATACGAACCGTGCCAGAAGATGCCGAGAGAAAACGACCAGTCGTGGTCGGAACTGGACCTGCGGGGCTTTTTGCTGGACTCGCACTCGCTAAAGCATGACTCCGACCTATCATCATCGAGCGCGGAAAGGCGGTCGAGGGACGACTGAAAGATGTGGGGATTTTCATGAAAGGTGGACCCTTGAATCCGAACTCGAACATACAGTTCGGGGAGGGTGGCGCAGGAACATTCTCGGACGGGAAGCTCTACACGATGATCAATGACCCGCGTTCGAAATACGTATTCGAAGAACTCGTGGAAGCCGGAGCTCCTGAGGAGATTCTCTATACCGCCAAAGCGCATGTTGGAACCGATAAGCTTCGGATTCTCGTCAAGAAGCTCCGAGAAAAAATTATCTCACTTGGGGCAGAAGTGAGATTTGAGACATGTCTGACGGATTTTGAAATTGTCGATAGTAAACTTGTTGCCATCATCGTAAATGGAGATGAACGTATCGAAACTGACACACTCGTCCTCGCAGTCGGGCACTCGGCTCGCGATACGTACGAGATGATCTATGCACGAGGACTTCACATGGCACAGAAGGCATTTTCCATGGGAGTTCGTATCGAGCATGATGCCACTATGATCAATCAATCTCAGTTTTGAGAGGCGTGTGTGAGTCCAAAACTCGGGACCGCAAGTTACAAACTCGTGAGTCATGCCGATGACGCTCGCACGGTGTATAGTTTCTGTATGTGTCCTGGCTGACATGTTGTCGCAGCGTCTTCTGAAGACGGACGACTGTGTATCAACGGGATGAGTGAATATCGCCAAAATAGCGGGATATCAAATAGTGCTCTAATGGTTCCTGTGAATCCCGAGGATTTTGGATCTGCTCACCCACTTGCCGGAGTCGAGTTTCAACGAAAATGGGAAGAAAAAGCTTTTGCACTTGGTTGAGGGAATTATCATGCACCCGCTCAACTGGTAGGAGATTTCCTGAAATGAATACCTTCTACAGGAATAGGAAAACTCGGTTCCACCTACCTTCCCGGGATTACCATGACTTCACTCGATGAATGTCTCCCGGATTTTATTACAAAAGCCCTTCGTAAAGCACTCCCTGAGCTTGATAGGAAAATCAAATGATTCGCTTCGAATGACGCTATATTGACCGCGATCGAGGCGCGAAGCTCTGCGGTTCTTCGTATCAATCGAGACAAGGAGACCTTGCAATCGAATATCGCCGGAATTTACCCAAGTGGGGAAGGGGCAGGATATGCTGGAGGGATTACTTCCTCGGCGATCGACGGACTCATCGTCGCGGAGAAGATTATAGAGGGGTATTTGGTGGAGACGATAGGATTTTAGCGGAAAAGTGAAGTAAGTCTCTTGAGAAGCGATTGCGCTTCTCTGTGTGCTTCGGCTTGCTGTTGGGCATATGCCAATCTTTTTTGAGCAAGTGTTATTATTTCTGCATATTGTCTCGCACCAATCTCGGTATCTCTGTCATATCTGAGGTTATGCATGGCTTGATTTAATTGATCTTTGTATAGAGGATCAAGACGTTTATCCGTAAGGAAGAGTATGAGTATTTTATGAGCAACCTCAGAAATGCAGGCGTTTCCGGCCACCAATACAATTGGTGTTCATTGATTGATATCAATTTCATTATCGTGAAATGCTTGTTTGACAAGTGAGAGATTGCCAGAAAAAGCCGCTCTTTTAAAGGCTTCCTGTTTTTCAGCTTTGCTATTTTTTCACTCTTCATCTTTGCTATTTTTTAGTGTTCACGGAGTAGTGAGCGCTTTTTGTGTTTTGTTTCACGTACTTCTCTGTACTTGCGATATTTCAGTATTCGGAAATACGGTATCTTGATATCAGGTGCTGGTTGCTATGGTATTGAGAAATGACATAGATGAAAAAGAAATGAGATAAATATCGGTGTGTAAACATTCTAGTATGCTTTTTTCAAAAAAGCAAAAAAAAGAGCGACTATATTCAGATAGTCGCTCTCGGACATATTTCTAGAGGAATCGGAAATACGATTCTTTGAAATAGCACTCTTTTTCTATGAAGTTGAGCTTGAAATCGGTATACCCTTGTTGGGACGATTCCATGGAAGAGTCACGCAAGTGATCGAAGTTGATATATCGGATACCCATGTCCACGCTATCATGAAACCATCGGTCCATGAGTCCGGTCCCTCCTTGAAATGGATGGGATTCTTTTCCGGTAAATGCTACCAAGTGGACGCTTGCATTTCCGGCATAGTCATGCACCGCAAGCCCAGCAACGGGAGTTTCGCCCCGATAGCAGACATAGCTTCGTATCGATCGGGGATCTATGCCGATCATGGAGCGATAGTATTTGATGTAATCCGACTTGAACATGTGTTTTACTTTCACTGTCTGAAAGGCACGGACAAAAGTTTCCTCGTCTACGAGCTCGATATGGATATTTTCCTGATTCCCTTCCTGTGCCAGGGAGAGGAACTTTTTTCGGGCACGACGAGCCCGCTCGTTCCATCGTTTGTGGTATTCTTGGTTCTCTATCTCCACGAAACCGGTTCTGGTAAAATGCGTCCCGATCATGAGCTTGTGCCATCCCACTGGTATCTCTGTACGTCGGAAAGGGATCCATATGACAAAACCCCGTGTAAACCCATGTGGAGCCAAGAGCTCCTTGGTTGGTTCGGTATCGATGCGATCGAATTTTGCAAGTTGCATATATTTTCAGAATATTCGTTTCATCCATCCGAAACGAGCCCCTCAATCAAGGGGTATGCTACGGATGAAATGGTGACCGTCCAGATAAGTACCGTATACTGGCGAGGTGCTTCTGTAATAGGTATGATCTTCTGGAAACTGGGAACGATGTATGATCGACATGATGGTTGTATAATATGGATAGGAACGTGACAGAGTATAGGCAGAAAAATAAAATTTCAATTTGTTTTTTGAATTATTCCGCTAAGATAGTATACATATCTTCCTTCATCATGCGTATTCATGGAAACAAAATCTTTTAGAAGTCTCAAGAGATGATTGTGGATCAAAAAACAATATGATGGCTTCACACTCATCGAACTCATTGTCGTCGTGACGATCATCTCCATGATCGGCATCGTTTCCATCTCTGGATTTTTTCGCATGACCCAGACGCAAGATATGGAAACGCTCACAAAAATCATTTCTCAGACGATTGATTCATTCGATCAGGATATAATGTATCATCGTGCCGTTTCGTACGAGACTGTTTTTCAGACAGGTTCTCTCGGTTTCACCACCAGCATTGACGGATATAAAAAGCGGATTCCTATCGCTTATTCATTCGATTTTATTACGGGAAGCGGTTCTGTGCAGACTCTTGGTTCCGGCACGGGTATTATACAACTTTATCTCCATTCACACGATTCGGTTGGGGACACTTTGCAACTCCCGGAAAATGGTGCGACACAATCTTTTTCTTTCCCTGATGGTATCCAAAAGAGATGGTATCAGATTGTCGCCCGCATGAATGATTCCGATTTGCTGACATACGATATCCAGTATTACAATCTTCTCAACTCCGAAAACAAGTCCGAAAATGAAGCTCGTCTCATGAGTATCATATGATGAGACGGTATTTCCTATCCATCGCTCATCGTACGCACTACGCTTGGAAAGAAATCGCTTTTTGCCTCTGGATCCATCCTCCGTCCGCTCTCCAAAGCAACTCTTCTGTTTGAGACAAATTGACAGGAAAGAGAGCTTGTTATGGAGTCTGGGAAATAAATTTTTATTTCTATCATTATCTGATACACTTACCGCGAATTTTACTTCATATCTTTTCGTATATGAAACCAATTACACATTCAGAGGTTTTTCGATGATCGTTTACAGGGGGGCGACATGCCTTTACCCTCATAGAATTGATCATTGTTGTCTCTATACTCATTACCCTCTCGATTGTCGGGTACGTATCGGTTTCCGGACATATTAAGGCTGTCAATAATGCCACTCGGATATCGACCATAGATTCCATGAGTCTGAGTTTATCCGATTATTTTCAGATGAAAAAAGCTCTCCCGGATCCAAATTCCAACTATATAGCGTATGATGATAAAGGGGCATACATGCATTCTCTTTCCGGAGCTTATGGCGTATCCGGTCATGTGAGCTCTGATTTTCTCCCGGCAGGATATGTGAATTTTCAAGCAACCGATCCCGAGAGTCATCAGTACTACGGATACGGTAAAACCCTCGATGCTCAGACGCCTACTTTCAATCTGGCAGGTGCTCTGTATGACCGTGCGACGGGGGATTACAAATCCTATGTAAAATGAACCTATCAGGGGCAAAGACTCTCTTCTCTCGTGCGGTCCTATTCTTCCTCCAATTTCGTATCGAATGACAGTAAGGAAGAATTGCCGTACAATCCATATGAACGGAAAATCAGTGCATATATATCGAGTCTATCAGGAAGTCTCTTTGTTCGGTACTCATGAGGAAACACATCGACGCTGAGTCATTCCGCGAGTACTTCATTTTCTTTTACAGGAGAACTTTCCTCCGGAGATGTAATCGTGGTGGCAACTGGTTCAACAACCCTCCTCCATATCTCTGATTGATCCGAGCTTTCACTCGGAAGTGCGACGAGTCAGACAGAGCTCGAGTTGACTTCTCTTTCCTATGCGACCGATAATAATCTCGCTACCCGCGTACGACTCTTTCTTGCATCGGGAGAAGTATGGACCGAAGCTCCGCATCTCAGGACAGAGATGGATTCGCAGAGTGATTTTTCCATACAAACAGATTCCGCTGTCGCGGCAGTACGAGGTACGGTATTTGGTATGAACAAGAATGTCGCTGGGGTCACAGACATATCTCTTCGAGTTGGAAAACTGGATGTGAGTCGGATAACTTCGACTGGAGGAATTGCTCCATTCACCTCTGGATTCAGCGTATCCGCTACGTGAGGATTTGTCGCTGATAATTCCGGATCCCATATGACGGTATGAGAAGGGGAAAGTCCTATAAAGCTTGCCGATATTGCGAACAGTATACCGGGTTCAGCCGGATGAGTTATCGTATCTACGGGTACGCTCAATCCTGAGGATATTGACAAAAAGATTTATCATCCGTCGTTCTCCTTCTGATACCACCCCATTGCCGATAGTATAATATTTTCATCAGGGAGTGTTCCGGGTCTTGTTGTGCCGATCGGAACACCATCTTCCGGTCTCATCACTCTCACGTATGACAACCCTGGAGCCGATTCCTATGAGCTCTACTTCGGAAAAGGGATTACCGCTTCGGGACAAGTATTCAATAGACCGGATCTTTCTCATCCAAGCTTGACAGGAGCTCTTGTCGGCACAGGCATCGTAACCATTACCGGCACATTCACATATGTTCCGGAGGTTCAGAAAATATGGACGTACGCCCTCAGAGTTTGTCTCCGTGGTGTATGTTCAGATCCGGATATACAGCATCTTGCCGGAAATACTTTTTCTTATGAATCATTTCGTATATGGTGAGATACGGAGCAAAAAACTGCCAATATACACTGTCCTTCGGATCCAGGTACTGATACTTTTTGGTCGCCTCGATGTCTGGTGGGTGCCAATAAAGGACTTGTTGCATATGCATCGTATGATGACATTCCCGTTTCTTGAAGGCTTAATAATGAAGGAACAAAAGGAGAATCGTACTACCGGTTTTTTTCAAAAGAAAATGTCAGTACTCCTGTAACATACCGGAATCTCGCTCATATGTCTAAAGATACACTGAGTTGAGCATATTCTATGCCAGGGGGGAATGAATATTACATTCCTTGATGAACAAAATCCCTATACATAGGAAAATGGCTCGGGCAAGGTAACAACTTCTATTCCTGGGGGACGAGTACATCCGTTGCAACGGGGATGTTGTTGGATAATTTGTGAGATGTGGATTATCTCAAGTACGACCTCACATCACTGGATATGAAAGATGATTTCAGTATCGAGATGAGCGTTCGAGGGGCTGCACTCAAGAGAACAACCGGAGAGTACTATCTATTCAATACAATGTTTCAGCAAAACAGAGTATATCTACGATTAGAAAATGGCGATTTAATACTCAGAAAATCTGTTTCCAGTATGGATGTATGAGGTGTCGAAATTTCTATGGCAGAGATAAATCGAGCTTCTTTAGATGACAATAAATTTTACACAGTCGTTGCAAAGTTCCACGGAACCAAATGGACATTGGAAATCCCCCAAGCTCATCTTTCCCACGAAGGGATAGAAATCCAAAATACAGGAACCGGGTATTTTATCGGAAGCAAGAATGAGAGTGATTCTGTTCAGTGGAATGATATCATAGACTCGGTCAAAATCTATAAGCGGTAGTATCATACTCAGGATGTGAGAGAAACTATGATATGAATGAGACTATGAAGGGTAATAGTATCAATATGATGCCTCCACCGCAGAGAATCCAGATATTATCTATAAAATACGGATATACACAGAGGATGACTCCGGAGATCATCGGTACCATCCTTTGTTCATTTCGTCCATAGATGATATATCCCGTTCCAAACGCTCCAGTAATTATTCCGATGATAAGAGTGGTTGTGTCCATGATAGGAAATGTAGCAGAATAAAATTGTGCACAGAGAGTAAGATAACATAACCGATTTTGCAAATAAAAATTCCTCCAGAAAAGAGAAGTTGGAGGAATTTGATTTTGTTAGTGGACTGTGTGAGATCGAACCTCGTCGGCTATTGTATCTGCAAACTCTGGATGTCAAGCTCCGTGTCTCTCCACAAGCTCTCGTAATTTTCTGAGGACAGGCTCACTTAGGACTCCTGTAAAACACTCTTGAGTGTGTCATATTGCATTGGCGACTCAAATCGGTGATTGTTTCATTACTCATGTTTGATCATCCACTGATACTTCGTAAACCGTATTCATACAAAAAACGTAATATTCGCTCAAATAGGAGCTGTAGGGGGGATTTATATGCTTTTCTCTTTCTTCGTCAAATTTCTATTTGTTTCTTCACTTTTTCTTCACATTGTGAAATCTTTTACGAGTATCTGGAGTATAGCAGCGAAAGGTATGGCGAGGAGTATCCCGACTATTCAGAGGAGACTTGCCATGACCGTCATCATGAGGAGGATGAGAAACGGTGAGAGATTGAGTGATTTGCTCATAACCATCGGCACGAGGATATTATTTTCCGTCTGTTGGATGATGATATACAGCACAAGTACTGCAATAATCGGCGTTATTCAGAGTCCAGCAGCGATCGCGAGAGCAGGCAAGAGGGCAAGAAATGGTCCGATATAGGGGATGAATTCCATGAGTCCAGCGATGAGCGCGAGTGTGAAGATATCATCTATATGAATTCCGAATAACTTGAGACAGAGGAGTCCTATGAGAGTGAGTCCAAATATCGATGCACAAAGGATAATCTGTCCTCGCATCCAAGAAGAGAGTACTTGCAAGAAGGAACCTTCTCTCTTGAGCACATACATACGAATATTGCCTGGGAGAATAGTATGGATAAACTCTCTGATCGCGTGACGTTCCAGACTCATAAAAAAGGTGAATACTCCGATCATGATGCCCTGAAAAATCCCACCGGAAACTGAGGAGACGATGGAAGTAGAGCCCTGAAAAAGATTCTTTGAAAGCGTGGTTGCGATTCCTGAAATAGATGAAATGTTGTTTTGTACGAACTCAAAAAGTGTCCCAAAATCGACGGTGCTGATGTATGATTTCAAAAATGAGGGGAATCCGAGTGCATCCACACCTCCCGATTTATAGAGTGCATCGAGCGTACTGAAAGTACTTCCGACGTAGGAGAACAGAAGTGTGATCTGTTTCGCGAATATCGGGATAATGGCGAAAAGTGCGACAAAAAAGAAGAACAGAATCCCGAGAAATATGAACAGAATCCCGAGCCAATCGGGAATCCTTTTCCGATTCATACTGTCCAAAAGAGGGGAGAAAAGGATGGTCAGAAATCCGGAAAAGAACAGTACGGCGAGTGTGGAGCTCAGACTGTAGAGCATATACAGCCCCGCCGCGAGAGAGAGGAGTATGAGTGCCTTTTGTGTGAATACGACGAGAGAATCGCTTCACTGAACGGTTTCTTCTGGTGGGATTTTCATATTCTCTGGGGATTATTTAAGAAGGAGAAGTTCAAATTTTATGAGCATATAGGCTTTGTATTTGTTGCTTGGTTGTTTCCTGAGTTGTCTGTTATTGGATTCGGCAGCACTCATGATGTAGAGGATACGGTCTATCTTCGCGATGATACTATCCGTGAGAGCATCAGCCGAAGTCTTGTCCATCTTTGCGATTTTGAGTTTGTATCCGTTGATGATCCCGTATATCTGTGCCTGGGTTTTGGTCGGGAGTCGATACTGGATATCCTCACGGAAGAGCTGGTCGTTCCTGGAGAGGGCTTGAGCGGAAACTCCTGATGCACCGATTCATACGACTGAGAGGATACAGATGCTTATGGCAAGGAATTTTTTCATGGGAGCGAAAGTGAAAATGTAAGATATAGGAAGTATTATAGTGTCTTTCTGGATTTATCAAATGATTTTCAAATGAGCTTCCATTAGCGATATATTTCTTTTCTGTGTCCAATCTTCAAGATCAAAACAATATCTCCTGTTTTCTTGTAGAGGAGTCGATAGTTTCCGATCCTGAGTCGGTGTGTTGCGGGCAGAAGATTCACTACCTTTTTGCTCCCCATACTCAAAAGTCCAGGATCTTTCATCTTCGTGAGCCCTTCGATGAGGAGTTTTTGTATACTTGCATCAAAAGAAGAGAGTTCCTTTTCAGCAATTTTTGTGAAGTGAAATACTGTCATTTATATGGCGAGTGAAGATATACCGGAAGCTTCGGATGCTTGTAATTTCTTCACAATATTTGTCTGGTTTGCATACATCTCGTATGCTTCCATATAGTCATCCAGAAATACATCGTATCCTTCGAAAAATGGGAGTATAATACCTTCCGGTTTTCCTCTTCGCATGATAAAGGATGGTGTCTTTTTTGAGGTAATGGCACTCGCACTTTTTTGTAACTCTGTTGTAGTGACGAAGTTCATAAAGATATATGGTTAAATATGTATGATTATACGTGATTGATTATATATTTAAATAGGTGTTTTGCAAGGAGAAAATCATACTGTTCTTTTTATCCCCCTCTTGCTGGATACGTCGCGATTGTTTTCGGTCCAGATCGTGTGTGGCGTATTATTACATGTACTCATTTTCGTACATTATCCATCATAGGAACAGTTTTATCGGCTTTTGCCGGAACCGTGATAACTCTTTTAGAACCATCAAGACATTGAACTATGAACTCTCGTGTTTTTTTGGATTCTTGGATGACTACTCAGGAAATAAGTTCTATTCATGGAGTATTCGATTCTGTTGTATAATGTTGTTCTATCATACGAAAAAAATTAAAAGAAAGAGATAAGGGTAAAATGTGTTGGTTTTTTGATTAAGACCAAAATGTGTTGGTTTCAAACCTAAACTCTTGCCTTCCTGTTCTGTTCTTCGAGGAGAAAGATAAGGAGAGAATCACGATGAATTCGTG
>JAQTWO010000035.1 GCA_028689245.1 Candidatus Altimarinota bacterium
TGATGATGTCATGAATGTGGGAAAATGAATACGGAAAATGAATGTCTATCTGCCCTTCTTTGTTTCGCGATATGTCCCATCTCCTGGGGGAGATTAGTTTACGAGATACCCAAATCCTTTTCTGGTTTCTATTATATTTTCTCCGAGTTTCTTGCGAAGAGTGCTTATGTGTACATCCACGGTTCGGGAGAACATATAGGCGTCGAATTCTCCCCAGACTTTTTCCAGGAGGATCTGACGATCGATGGGAGTTCCCCGATTCTGAGCCAAATATTGAATCAAGTCGAATTCTTTTGCGGAGAGATCCACTATTTCGGAATTTCTTGTCACCAGACGTTTCGTTGTATCGATTTCCACATCCTCGATCTGGATAACGGTGGTTTTATTGGAAACACTTCTCCTTCCGAGTGAAAGTATACGAGCAATGAGCTCTTCGAAATCGAAGGGTTTTCCGAGATAGTCGTCGGCTCCAACACCAAGTCCGGCAACAACGTCTTTTGAAGTGTTGCGAGACGTGAGGAATAAAATGGGGGTATTGTCTCATGATGCTCTCAGTTCTCGACAAAGCGTGATCCCGTCTTTTCCTGGGAGATTTATATCGAGCACTATGACATCGAAATGATGGCTTTTCATCTGCTCCATCCCCATGATTCCATCAAATGTCACTTCGACCTGAAATGATTTGAGGGTCAAATATTCCCGTATGTTTTTTGCAAGGATTCGATTATCTTCAACTAAGAGTATTTTCATAAGGACGTATTTGGATGTACATGCTTTTATATATATGCATGTCCTGTAAAAGACATGTAAAGAGAATATGGAAAAATGCGAGAAAGGCAAGTCATCTCATGAGAAAGAGCGGGATGTTGGATATTATGATCGTACGTGCATCCCATAGTATTTTCGTGGAAATTTGATATTTTATATTTTTTCGGTGGATTTTCTGGAAAATTCCGTATAATCCCTTTTTCTTATCACTTCTCAATATCTATGCAACACCGACTCATCGCCACCTCTATCCCATATATGAATGCTGGTCCAAATCTTGGATTTGCTATGGAGATAATCATCGCGGATATTCTTGCTCGCTATAACCGAGCATCTGGAAATGATGTATTTCTCTTGACGGGAGCCGATGAACATGGCTCGAAAATTTATAATAAGGCAAAAGAACTCTGAAAAGAAACTCTTCAAATGCTCGATGAACACGTGGCTCTTTTTCAGGAACTCGAAGCATCACTTTCGATAATTCCAGATGATTTTATCCGGACGACCGACCGAGTCCGACACTGGCCGACAGCACAGGCAATCTGGCGGAAACTCGAAGCGAAAGATGATATCTACAAGTAAAAATATTCCGGACTCTATTGTGAAGGGTGTGAGGTATTTATGCCTGAGAAAGACCTCGACGCCGAGGGGAATTGTCCGATCCATCACAAGAAACCGATACTTCTGGAGGAGGAGAATTATTTTTTCCGACTCTCCAAATATGAGGACCAGCTCAAGAAAATCATCTCTGACAATACAGTGAAGATCACTCCGGAGTTCCGCAAGAACGAGATTCTCTCATTCCTCTCTGAAGGGCTTAATGACGTGAGCTTCTCTCGAAGTGCTGACAAGATGCCATGGGGGATTCCGGTTCCGGGTGACGAAACTCAGGTCATGTATGTGTGGTGTGATGCTCTGACAAACTACCTCTCTGGTATCGGATACTCCTTCGACCAAGAGAAATTCAATCGATACCATCCTATGTATGTCCATGTCATCGGGAAGGATATTTCCCGTTTCCATGCCATTATCTATACAGCAATGCTTCTGTCTGCGGATATGGAGATTTCCAAAAACATCCTTGTTCATGGATTCGTGACATCTGCGGGAGAAAAGATGAGTAAATCTCTTGGAAATGGTGTCAATTCAGAAGAAGTTATAAATATCTATGGTGCAGATGCACTTCGGTATTTCATCACTGTCGGTGGTGGAGGAGTCGGGGAAGATATCGACTATACTCAGACCGGATTCCACAACCTCTACAATTCTGGACTCGTGAACGGGCTCGGAAATATCGCCAACCGTACGAGCACGCTTTTCTGCAAGTACTATCCGGATGGAGTGAGTACTGAGGGTTTTAGTTTGGAAACTGATATATATCAGGAAATTAAACTTCGCTATGCTATGCATAGAAATGCACTAGAAGTTTTTGATATTAGAACTGGATACGTTGCCATAAGTATGCTTATTGATCTTGCGAACAAATACTTCGACGAAGAAAAGCCTTGGACCATCAAGGACGATCCGACGAAACTTCGGGATGTACTTTTGAATCTCGTGGAGATTCTCTATCATATCACGGTTCTCGTGGCGCCGTTCCTCCCGCAAACTACTGAAAAGATGCGGGAAATATTCTCGCTTACCGATTCGAAACTCGCCGGTTTCTCGATCGATCCGGATTTCCGATTGGTGCAGGAAAATACAGATATCAAACTCGTGACGGTACCGCTGTTGTTCGAGAAAATATAACCAAAAGCGAGATTTTTTCTCGGACATTTTGAAAATAAAATTATCCAGTCATTTGTTTATATCTACAAACGCACTTGAGTTATGTCCCCAAATACATCTATCTATTATCAAGGTCTTCCTGGAGCCTATTCTCATATTGTCGGGAATCATTTTGCAAAAGTACTTGAGAGCGATCGAGTGATCGGCGTTCCAAATTTTACAGGGATATTTGAATCTATTCAGGAGTTGGGATTCGGAATCGTCCCTATCGAAAATAGCTACGCAGGAGCAGTGTACGAGAACTATTTCAATCTGGCGAAATATGACATGCGAATATATGCGGAATATTTTCTCCCGGTCAATCACTGCCTTGCCTCTCCTTCTTCCGATGTAACCTCTGTAAAAAAAGTCTTTTCGCACTATCAGGCTATTATGCAGACGGAAAAGTATACTGCATCACATGGATGGACGACCGAAAATCATAGCGATACGGCAGGAAGTGCAGAATACGTGAGCAAAACGGGAGATATCACGTACGGAGCTATCTGCTCCGAACTTGCTGCGGAAATTTACGGACTCCATGTTCTCGATCGTGGTATCCAGGATCAGAAGGGGAATACGACTCGGTTCTTTCTGGTTGGACGTGACGGGCAGTGGGAAAATACTGCGAAAACCGGAAAGATTTCGATTATTTTCCGTGTAAAAGATATCCCGGGTGTACTCTATAAGTGCCTTGGAGCTTTTGCAACCCGTGCATTGAATATCACGAAAATCGAATCTCTTCCCGCGAAAGACTCACCGTTTGAATATATGTTTTGGATGGATATCGATGGATTTCTGGACTCCGATGAGATTCATGGAGCACTTGAGGAACTTGCTTTCTTCACGACCGATGTACGGATACTGGGCGGGTACTAATAAGCCGTCAAGGACTTATTCGGCACTCCTTCGTATTTCCTCCGTCAATATTTACCAAAAATCCTCCCGATTTATCTTCCTGGAATGAGGGAAATCCCACGGCAAAGAATAAAAGAGCATCTTTTAAAAGATGCTCTTTTTTTAGATTTTGTAATCTTGCTATCACTGGTGTCACTACGGTTTCGAATCCCTCATTCCAAAATCACCAATCACAAAAAATCAGACCACAGGGGTCTGATTTTATATGATACATTGGTTGGGAATGAGGGATTCGAACCCCCGATGGGGGATTCAGAGTCCCCTGCCTTACCACTTGGCTAATTCCCAATGAAATAATAAGCCGAGGGATTATAGGGAAAATCTAAATTTTCGCAAATTTTTTTTAATCTTCAGCAAGACCAACCTCATAAAATTCTGCACATGATTCTCTGTGTTCTTCTTTTAAGAATATTGTAACAAACCTTTTGTGCTTCTCAATTGTCTCCTGTATTGTAGATACTCTACGAGTAGATACTCATGTTAGATATTTTCTCAATTTTCAATTACGATAATAAGATGCCTTCTTTTCCGCAAGCTTTTGTGTGCATCCTTCTTGACCACACTTGAAGGCTTCCACAAGTCTTCCATATGTATATCCTTGATTGAGGATTGTTTGAATATATACTGCCAACTCTTGTTTAGTATCATTATCTATTGCATAGTTTGTTTTTGTATCCAACTTCTTTTTAGCCTCTTCTTCAATCAAGTCCATAACCCTTGGATACTGTTCCTTTAATCGATCTATAACACATTCAGAAGCTTCTTTTCCAAGGATGTCGTCAACAAAATTAATAACAGATTGTCTGAGTTCTTCTTTGAGTAATTCATAGAGATGATTTGGAATAGAAACATCTTCTCGTGAAGTAGCAGTATTTCTCATGATACGGAGCAAAGCGATTATTAAATCTTATGGATCGTTCGAATTGTACTCTATATACAGTCAAAAAGCAAAAAAGCAAAGAACAGCCTGTGAAAAATGTGTGAAGAAATAAATTTATATCTTTAAATCAGAAAAGGTAGCCAATTGCGTAAGATTATGGGGCAAATTTAATGAGCTTTTATATGTCCTAATATTCTTATTTTTTTCTCCCTTTGACCTTTTCTTTCTCTTGCATATACTCTCTTGCATTGATCTTATTCTCTCGTTTTCATGAACATCTCCTCTCTCCCATCCATCGATTTTTATGTATCTGTGATAGATAATTACGGTGATATGGGTTTCGCCGTGAATCTCGCACACACATTGCATGCGAAATACCCAAATACGGTATTTCGCTTCTTTTCGGATAATGAGCCACTCTTTCGGGTGTTTTTCCCGAACTCCATTCCGCCTTGGGTGGAGTATCTTCCGTTGGAGATCCTTTCAAGAACGGAAGGCATACCAACTCCGTCGCGACTCATATACAGTTTTTTCGATTACAAGCTCCCGAAAGCATACCTGGTGCGTTTCCCATTTCCCAAAACCATCGTCGTATTCTCCTATTTTCTTTTGCATAAAGGATTGGAGTCGCTCCATGGGACGACGTATGTACTCGAAAATGGATATGATACAGTGATTCATTTCGTTCCTTCGCTCTTGCCCGGCGGGGGAGGGATTATACTGAATCCCCAGATAGAACAGGAGAAGAAAAAACTTCTGAGATTGCCGATAGTAGAGGCACGGAAACAATTCTTGGAGCATATAGATTGTCAGAACGAAGCAGAAGCGGATATTTACGAGAAGAAATGGGTCTCTATTTTTGTCTATCAAGATACACTTGCAGAGATATTGCCAGTCATAGTTTCCGATCAATCCGATGCGGTTTACTGGATCTGTGGCAATCCGACATGAATTCAAGAAACCGCCCATTGTCGTTTCCTTCCATTTCTCTCTCTGGTCGATTATGGCGTATTCCTCTCGCTCTGCGATGCGAATATCGTACGAGGGGAAAATAGTCTTTGTCAGGCTCTCATTTCCGGGAAACCGACTCTTTGGGATATTTACAAAGAATCAAATGGGGCACATCGGGAGAAGATAGAGGATTATTGTCATTTTTTAAAATACACGTTTCCTTCTGTTGAATGGGGGCAGTATTTCCACCAGATGCAGGATTTCAATGATGGAACTCATGCGTCCGGGGCTTTCTCCGATTTCATCAGGTACACTCCTGAATACAGTGCAGGATTCGACCAAATCGGAGCATATATTCAAAAAAGATGCGATTTAGTCGAGAAATTGGAGAAATAGAGAAAATAAAGTGATGTATTTCAGATCCATGCTTGGTTTGTCGGGTTCTATGAAAGAAAATATGTGTAAAGTTTTGACAATTAAATTTTTATATATTATGATATATTCATCTACTGCTTAACAAGGTAAATCCATCTTGCCACAACTACAAAAATAAAAACAAATCTCAAAAAATTTGTACAATAAAAACTCATATGTGAAAAGGTATCTTTTCTCTATGAAACGAGCTCGTCATACTCGAAAAAAAGACGGGAATGCAGTAGAATAAAACAAAGAGTGGATGGAATAACTCTTTGCACCATAAAAATATCCGTACATAGGCATCTTTCATATGACATATGCCTCGCATGTACGGATTTTTTCTTTCAGGTCAACAATGATGATTCAAAAAAATGACAGCCCCTCTTAGACTGTCATTTTTTCATTCTCATGAGCACTCATATTCATACTTACCTCAATACTGAGTCTTGTTATGGATGTGGTAGAATAATAGTGCACTTCCTTTTTTAACACGGAATTGCTCGTTAATATTCCGATCAAAATACCTGTTTTCGAATCCACGATGGGGATTATATTGATGTTATTTTCTTGCATAATACGCTTCAATTCATCGCTGGAAGTTCCATAGTATCCAAAGACTCAGGAAAGACGAGGTATTCATTCGAGGAGCATGTGTCCATTTTGTTTATGTTGCTCTATGATGGCAGCTTGTATGACTCATATTGGATTGTTTTTGTCGTCCAAGAGGATGAGTGCATTGTATTTTCCACCATATTTGAGTAATTTTTTCTCAGCATCTTGAATCGTTTCCGTTTTACTGACCGTGAGCCGTAGATCAAGCGGTATGACGGTTGTTTCCTTCGAAGATATGAAACTTGTATCTAAGAAATTTTGATACTGCTCCATATTTGAAATTACAGTATTTCCAGAACCATCCTGGAGGCTATATTTCTTGCCGTCGTCATTGATTTCCCTCCATAGCTCGTCCTCTATAAGAGTTTGAATCTTTTCGCGTATCATATTCGAGGAAATAACTTTTGCTCTCATAACCTCGGACTGGACTTGGTGGAAAAATTTTTCCTGCTCTTGTGCTGTCCACTCGGTCACTCAGCGAATAAAGGTCTGTTTTCTCATCTCCGCCAGCAGTTGTTTTATCGCTTGGCGCGTTTGGATTTTGGTTTCGGCAATAGAGAGAAGGGATGGTATTTCTTCTTCCATGGTTTGGAAAAATCATTCATTATCGATGATCTTGTTTTCAAAACGCTGCTGTTTCGGGGATGTTTGTGGGAGAGGTATCATAGGTAAAAATAAATTATTTCCTTTATCCTATCACAAAAATCCATAAGAAACAAAAGAATGATCATTGACATATATTGCATTAAATGCGGAGTATATGCTTATACGATAAGAGAATCTATATTTCTCTCTATATCCGCATAGAGTCAATACTCATTTCTTTGGAAAAAATCACTTGATAGAGTATACTCTTTCTAAGAGTATATTTAATAAATACACATCTATGCTAGAATCAAAGAAACTTATCGCTATACGGGATTTCCTCGATAGTGCACAAAAATCGATCATCTCTGCAAAAAAGATTCTTGCTACTATGAGCGATGAGAAAGACCTCAAAAAGGAACTTGAGTATATCGATACGTCAGGACTCTCGAGTTATATGAGCGGTGATGAGAAGATCATCGAATGAGTATTTACCGGAGAATCCATGCTCGGATCGGACGGTGCTCTCTATCCGGTTCCACAGAATTATGCTTCCAAGTCCAAACTTGTACAAGGAAGCAAGCTGAAAGCCGTCATCCATAATGATGGAAAAATTACGTATAAAATCATAGAAGAAATAGAACATGAAACAAAGATAGGAATACTTACCAAGAATAAGGAACGTTTTCAAGTAATTGCTGACGGAAAGGCATATAATGCGCTTTTGGCAGCGGTCACTTTTATAAAGTGAGAAATCGGCGATTCTGTTTCGATTCGGATTCCGAAATGAAAGGATGCTACCTATGCCGCCATAGAGACGGTCATCCCAAAAATGTCCCCGAAAGAGTAATTTTCATCGAGAAAAACATTTCCCAATCATTTGGGAAATGTTTTTTATTGTCATTTCATCTTGATTCCTGTAGCGTTTTGCGTATATTCAGGATATATTTTATATCATAAATCATTTTTCATGACTCGACTTAGAAACAGATGATCTTCTCCCGTTATAAATGGAGGTTCTTTTTCCTTCATTCTCCCTTTCGTTATAGCCTTTATCGTCCTCGTGTTGGTAGTGAAGTATATATTTTCTCCTGGTACGACCGATACTCGTACGGGGTCGTTTATGTCGGTGACTCCCAATCAGGATCAATCGGAAGTGTACATATATATGTCCGGGGATTCAAAGAATCGTATTACGAGTACATCACCCATGTATACGAGCGACAATAAACTCATCGTATCTGCTTGAGAAGCGGAAGCGAGCTTTGATAACAGTAACTCCAAGATTTTTATAGACAAATGAGGAGAAGTGAAATATGAGTGACGTATCGATGAAAAACAAACTATTTCTCTTGCGAATGCTGATCTGCTTGCAGATACGAAGGTCGGTGACGTGATTATCAAGTTAAAGAACTTTTCCGTTACGCCGAGCAATGATACTATCGTAATACTTTCGCAAAATACCATAGCAAGTAATATATATGTTCTGAAAGGAAGTGCAACAGTAGAAGATTATTCCAAAAAATCCGCGAGTACGAGCGTAGGGGTAGGACAACAGCTTACGATTATGAAAAATGATCTCACAAACACTACTCTTCAATTTGAAAGCAAAAAAGAACCCTTGAGCGACTACATAAAAACAACGAACTTGTTCATAAAACACAATGGAGATTCTCTTTTAAGCTCTCTGTCTTCCACGAGTTGAACCGGAAGCGGTTCGACATGAACCGGTCTTACAACGAGTAAGGCTGCAAAAACCGGTATCGTTATAACAACCCCTGAGGACGAATCGACTATCGATACGGATGAAGTGAGTATCGAAGGAAAGATCCTGAGCAATGAAATCGCCAAAATCACTATCAACGACAAAGAGGCTCTACTGGATAAGGAGCAAAAAAGCTTCCTTTACAAGAATTTTTCACTTATCGGTGCCTCGAGTGATATAGTTTACAAGGCATACGACAGCGAAGGGGGAATTATCGCTAAGGGGATCCTGACAGTATATACTTCCAAAAAAACGGGAACTCAGGATGCAAGCAAGAAACCGACGGTCATAACGTATCCTATTTCGGATAAAGATTTTCGCATACTCTCTCCAACGGAGAATCCCTATAAAACTACGGATGATATCATCAAGATAGAGGGGCGTGTGAATAAGGGAATAGTAAAATACATTACAGTAAATGATTTCCGTCTCTCGAAGTTTGTGCCGATGTGAACCTCTTGGGCGTATTTTGCCAACAAGAGCTACGGTACCATGAATGACGGGATAAATCCGTATACTATTAAGTACTATGGAGCAAATGACGAACTGCTTTTCACGAACCTCTTTACGATAGTCAAAGAAGAGAATGCACCGATCAATACTGCTCCAGTACCGACTTCTGAATCTATCACCGGAACGGGGGTTTCAAAAGAAGGTTAGTCTGCGCAGCGCAATCGACGGAGAGTTATTAAAACAGAGTCTCTATTTCATATATTCGTACACATGAACATGTTTCGGGATACACGAGGGAATTCCATCATAGAGGTCATAGTGGTGATAGTTATACTCTCCGCTGGGATTATCGGTACCTATGGGATACTCAGTAGCGGACAAAAACTCTCCACCACCTCTGAAAATCGTATCCGTGCCATAAATATAGCACGAGAAGGATTGGAAGCAGTTGAAAATATCCGAGATACGAACTGGATTAAGTTTTCGAGCGATTACGATAACTGCTGGCGTGTACAGGACTACAATGTGAATTGCATCGGAAATTCAGTGACAACACTTACGTGATTCAATGTTCTTGTGCAGAGCGGATCGCTCTGGTCTTTGTCCGGTGCAGTAACCGGAACGGGAGCACCTGTATATATCGATGCAAACGGACTGACGAGCCATTCAGGAAGCAATATTCTCTGTGGACCTGGAAAAACCACCGATTGTAAGACGATATTTTCAAGATGAATCACCATCTCGTATCCTGATAGTGATCATATGAAAGTCAAGAGTGTTGTGACATGGACTGATTCCTCCAAGGATTGAGTCTACACTATAGATCTCGAGACGATATTGACGAATTGGAAAAAGAAATTTTAGATGCTTGTGTGGCTCATGCCTTTTGTATGCTTCAAGGGGTTTTCCTCTCAGATCAACGAGCAGAGAAAAGACTTTCTAGAGCTGGATCCTCACCAATTTCACCGTATCCGTTGCTCAGGAAACGACCTCGATAGCATCTTTCCGGACCCCGAGCTCTTCCGCGAGAAACCGAATGAGTTCATCATTTGCTCGTCATTTTTCCGGTACCGCCTTGAGTCGGATTTTGATGGTCCCATCGTCGAGCGTGCTTAGGTATTCGGTCTTTGGCTGCTTGGTGGTGACCTTTATCCGGAGATGGGTTTTCCCGATGGGATTGAGGGTTATGGGGAGCATAATTATAGAGAAATGCTATCTTATAAAAGCACGTGTAGAAAGACCAAGGGCGTGTCCATAAAGATTTCCATGAGCATTTTGACAACTGACTTGCAAACAAATACTATCTGCCATGATTTCGCCATCACAAGAAGATGTCCAAAAAGCAGCTCGTTTCCCAATGCTTACAAATTCACCATTATTCATATTTCTGTATCCAATGAGAGGAAAATTGAGTACTTGCGCTTTCTGTACGGCATCGCCGGAAATCGTGGCAAAAATTTTTATGAATTCCTCAAGAGTAGGGATAGTAACTCCGAGATATTCTGCTTCTTTTTGTGAGGCCTTAAAATTATAGAACCAATACTCAATCCCATCAATATCTTTTGACCATGCCTGAGGTTTTGAGTGGGATGCTACTTCTGGGTTGATTTCAAGCTCAGTACTATTTGGTTTCCCGAAATTTTCTTTGGCTAACTTAAAACCAGCTATTTCAAAATAGCTGGTTTGTTCGATGATTTGAGAATTCATCATAATTTTATTTCAATATGATATAAAAATGACTCATTTTCATCTTATTATTCTTCGTCATTTTCTTCCATCCGTTCTTTCTTGGTTCGTCGTCCTTTCCGTTCCGGTTTTTCTCCCTTTGGTGCGGATTTTCGCTCGATTTTTTTCTCGACTTCTTCTCGGTTCTTCTCGAGTTCTTCGTGGTGACGTTCTGCGTCGTCCTTGAGTCGCTCATCCTTGAGACCTCCTCATTTCTTGAAGATACTCTCTCGCCCCTTGAGCTCGACGATAATCGGAGTCCCTGCGAATCCGAAGAATTCACGGATGCGGTTTTCGATGTAGCGTTTGTAGGAGAAGTGGAAATGACTTTCGTTATTGACTGAAATCATGAACTTCGGAGGATTCACATCTACCTGAGAACCGTAATAAATTTTCGGTTTGTGCGCCTTTCGGTTTCCAGTTGGTGCGTGTTGGTAGGTGATCTGTGAGAGAAAGTCGTTGAAGACCCCGGTTTTTACACGCTTGTTTCGCTCTTCTCGAATCTTGAATGCGATATCGAGAATGGCATCCACCCGTTTTCCGTCAACTGCCGATGTGAACACGGGAGTGACATAAGAGATGAAATCGAATTCCTGCTGAATATACTCGATATATCTGTTCATGATGGTGGAACCGGAGAATCGTTCATTGGTTTCGGACATTTCCGGCGCACGATTGTGTGGTTTGAGGGGTGACTCTGGAAGGGGAGGGAGCTTATTCTTTTTCCCTTTCGGTTGACTGAGTTTTTCGGCTTCGGATTTCGCTTTGTCGAGGGCGCGTTGTGCCTCTTTCTCTTCAAGAGTCTGGACAGTCGGTCGAGCGAGGATCTTGTCCCATTTATTGCAGACGAGGATGATTCCTTTCTTCTCTTCGAGGGCACGTTCTACGACATGCTTATCCTGAGAAGTGATTCCTTCGTCAGCATCGATGACGATAGCTACGAGGTCAGCACGAGTGATGGATCGCTCCGATCGCATGACGCTCCATTGTTCCAGATTCGCACTTCCGATCTTTCCCGATCGACGAATCCCCGCAGTGTCGATGAGGACGATTTTTTCTCCATTCCATTCCACGATGGAATCAATAGAATCGCGGGTCGTTCCTGGCATATCTCGAACCATGGCGCGGTTGGTTCCGGTGATGGCGTTGATGAGACTCGATTTCCCCACATTCGGTCGCCCGATGATGGCGAGCTTGAGCATGCCATCATCATATACCTCCTCTTCGTAGTTGTATCCGTTTTCTTTGAGGTTATGGACCATGGCGAGTCTCAAGATATCGAGTCCTCGGTCATGGGCAGTACTCGTTATGACAAAATCATCGAAACCGAGCGAAGCAAGGGCATATGCTTCATTCATTCGTTCGATATTGTCCGCCTTATTCGCGACGATAATCACTTTCTTTCAGGATTTACGGAGGAGTTTTGCGATTTCTTCATCGAGAGATGTGAGCTTGTCATACTCGAGAACGAATAATATAAGATCGGAGCGTGTTATGGATTCCTGGACACGTTCACGTATATCCGTGAGTATCTCGTCATCTGCTCCGATGGTGATACCTCCGGAATCGGCGAGAATGTAGGATATATGGTTTTCTGCATCGTGCATCTGGTATTCTACGATATCTCGTGTCGTATTCTCGGTATCGGAAACGATAGCGATTTTATGCCCGGAAAGGACATTGAAAAGACTGGATTTTCCGACATTCGGACGTCCGACGATGGTAATTCGTGCAATCATATAAGGGTTCTAAAGTTAAAAATTGAAAGTGATCGTCATTGCGAGTATCGTTCCGCTCGCGATGACGGTGTAGCCATGGCTCTATATAAAAAACGCCACAAATTTGTAGCATTTTTGGAAATACGTCGATGAGTATAGCGAAAATATAGGAAAAAGCAAAAGGAGATTATTTTTGCTGTACAAGCTTCGAAATTTTTGTATCGAGATTTTCTTGTATGTAGGAAAAGATAGAGGAAAGAATCTTTTTTCTGTTCTCTGAAATCGATCGAGAATTGATGACCTGAATCTTTATGTCGATATCACCTCGTATCTTTTCCAGAAGCTTCGCCTGTGCAACGGGATCATTATTGGTTACGCGTTCCAAACTCATATTGAGATTCGCGAGGATCTTATCGATTTTTATCTTGTATGACTCTATGAGAAAAGTATTGATATCATCGATAGTTTGTTCCTTCTCCTTTTTGGACAATTTGGTTTCCTCAGGAGAAATATCATCGGTATTGTTCTCTCATTCCAGTCCGGCCAATCATGTTCGATAATTGCCCGTAGAAGTGATGGCAACGGTTTCCGTGGAAATAACGCCTGAAAAATCTAGCGGAACCGGTGTTTTTGCGGTAGCAAAAACTTCTGTGCAAAAACTGAGAGTGAGCAGTGCGAGAAAAAATCGAAGGAATTGAGACATAAAAGAGTAGAGAGTGGACAGGGGAGGAAGGGGCTTACGTCTCCCAATATACTCTCTTTTATAAAAAAACAAAATCGTCAAGGTGAATAATCGGTGAAGAGGATTTCTGGATAATGATTATATTTTTGCGAAACTCATTTTGAGACAAAA
>JAQTWO010000036.1 GCA_028689245.1 Candidatus Altimarinota bacterium
TCCCGGTCGTCCCGAGGGTCTTGGAGATGCTTTCGGTAAATATGATGCGTTCCATAAGAGCCGTGTCCGAGAATATCGGAGCCATGAGCCCGTGGGATTCCGCATCCGGAAGGAGTCCGACGTACACGTTATCGAGGATGAAAACCGCATTCGGATCGAGCTCGTGGACCCGTTTCAGGACCTCGTACATTTTTTCCGCTCCGACCGTATTTCCGGTAGGGTTCCCGACCGGGGTAATATAGAAAATATTCATGTCCGTTGCCCCTATTGTGTCTTTATAAAGTCATTCCGCTTGCTCCTGAGAAAAGAAGAAATCCGATGAATCCGGCTTCAGGATACTCGTACACTGGGATTCTCCGAGAAACAGTTCCGCAATCTTCACATTGGCGAGGAAACTCGCCTCAGGGTAGATGAAATTCACCCGATTCCCTTTCGCGAGAGTCTTCAGAGTATTGAGGATGGTCACGAACGAGTCGGTTCCTCCGTAACTCGGGACGATATCGTTTTCGATCGAGGATGGCAGCAAAGAGAATTCATAATAGCGTGACATATACTGGACAATTGCTCCACGTAGTTCCAGACTCCCAAGTCCGCCGAGATCGTACCCCTGAAGTTTTGCAGTATTTGTACTATCCAGACTGGATCGTACGAGCTCTTGCCACTCGGTCGCAAGTCCGTCGAAATACTTGATGTCCCCGATGGCAAGAATCTTGCAGAAGTCGGTGTCCCCTACCCGCTTCAGGACCTCGTTCGCGATATTCCCGACCACGGTCGCCCGACGAATCTCGTTCTGGTAGATATCCCGAAGCTCCGCGTTCTCGAAAAGCGCCATAAGAAGGTCTTTTCGGGTCCAATTTTTCGCAATAAATTGTTCTGTGAAATTTTGTATGATGGATTCGTGCATGATATTCAGATAATGAAAATATTTTAAAAAATCCCTCGATTGCTCGAAGGATTTGGTATTTTGGTTCGTATTCTTACGCTCTCAAAAACATTCCTTCGGAGTTATCGGAAGAAATAATAATAGTAGGATTGTTTTCGGAGGTTTTGCATGAATGTAGTGTATTTAGGAGAGGGATTTTGTCAAAAGAATTCGCAATATTCACGAATAATACGAAAAATTAAGAATAATAGCCAATATTATATGGCTCTTTAATGAGCTTCCCGTGACAGCTAAGAAAAAACGAATCAAATTTAGCAAGAAATATACCAATCAAGTCATGTTTTTCCTGGTTCGTTCCTCACAAGTGTCGCTACGGCTTCAAGTCCCCTCTCTTCTGTATCTATTTGTTAAAAAATATCCCTCGTTTTCACGAAGGATATGTTTTTATCAAATTGGTGCCCGAGATGGGACTTTTTTCTCTCAGAGTCGCCCCGATTTTCAATCGAATGCTCGCTTCGAGAAACTCCTTGCGACGAAGTGTGCCATTCTAGGCACACTTCCCCCAGCTCCTTCGTCGTTGGTGTCGCTACGGCTTAAAGTCCCATCATCATTCGTGCACAAAAAATAATCCCTCTTCCTTTCAGAAGAGGGCTTATATTTTTTGGTGCCCGAGATGGGACTTGAACCCACACACCTTTCGGCATACGCACCTCAAGCGTACGTGTCTACCATTCCACCACCCGGGCAAATTAGTTACGAGTTGTTAGTTTCTAGTTATTAGGGATGTTGTAGTGAGGCTCTTTAGAAAAACTAAAGACTAACAACTAAAAACTAAAAACTTTTATGGTGCACCAGAGTAGGAGTCGTTCCTCAAATCGGCTTCGGATGAGAAATTTCTTATACAGTGAGCAAAATAATTATGGTGCACCCAGTAGGAGTCGAACCTACAACCAACGGCTTCGAAGACCGCTACTCTATCCAGTTGCGCTATGGGTGCAAATCGTCCTCTTAAAGAGAAAGCCGACGCAGTATATGGAAAAAACTCCGAAAAGCAAAATTTTTTTAGAGATTTATATATTTTCCTCCGAAGAGAGCAAAGTACGTCGAATCTCCTTGCTCACACTCACACTCTCATACGAGGACATATCCTTCTTTTGTTTCGAAACGATAGCCCCTTCCCATGCTTGTTTGAGATGGTCTTTTATATCCAAAAGACTCATTGGACGGAAAAATATCGCTTCTTCCTTGGAAAGTACCGCGGTGATACTCGGGAGATTCGAGGACAGAATCGGCGTTCCATAGAAAAGCGGGGCAAGGATCGCCTGTTCCGACCCTTCATAAAGGGATGGAAGTACGAAGAGTGTGGCATGTTTTTGGAAAAATGCCATCTTGTTCTCATCCAGTACGTTATATATATGCACTTTTTTTTGGAGACCAAGCTCGATGAGCGTCGAACGTATCTCGTGATAGGTCGGATCCTCTTTTCCGATGAGTACGATATCAGCATCTATGGTTCCTTCTCTCAGAAGTTCGCTATATGCCTGAAGGAATCGCGGGATATTTTTATGTTCGCGGAGCTCTCAAGCGATAAGCAGGTATCTCTCTGATATATTCTCCGTCACGAGAAATTGCTGCATCTCACCAAGATTTTGTTTCACATCCTTGTGTTCCAATATCATCGGTGGAATCACACGTATTTTTTCTTCCGGTATGTCAAAGATCTCGATCACATCACGCTTGAGTGTCTCGCTCAGGACTATTGTACCGCTCGCCTTTCGGAGACATGTTCGCAGAACGAGATTCGACCAATTCCGCCTCCATGTCCCCTTCATATGTTTGGACGGATAAAAGTACGAAACGAGATCCGGCAGAATCGCCACGGTTTTCTTCCTATAGAGCAGAGGAATGTATGGTGCGAAACCCAACACAGTATCGAGTTTCTCTCGGTAGAGCTCATACGGCAGGACAGTTTGCTCCGCGAGAGATCCTATTTTCGCAGCAGTTTTGACGATACGGAATCGAGGAGATTTCAGGACACGATCAGACACGTCTCGATCGTGGAAAAAGAGCACGTATTCATGCTCGTCCTCCGTTTGGACAAGATATGAAACGAATTGTTCCATAGAGCTCCCCATATATCCGTTCGCCGCACCGTAGATACGGCAGTCTATTCCGATTCGCATAATTCAAATATTGTTTTAAAATACGTATTACCAGAAGAT
The DNA here is from genome assembly GCA_028689245.1 of Candidatus Altimarinota bacterium. GTDB lineage: Bacteria > Patescibacteriota > Gracilibacteria > BD1-5 > UBA2023 > UBA1545. The sequence goes on from JAQTWO010000036.1 coordinate 3,106, forward strand.
AATACGTATTTTTGAGAATTTGCAAGTGCCACTCTTCCTATCGAAACCTCCCCACACTCTCCGCCACAACATCCACGACGTTTTTGTCGAGCGGATTCGGGATTATCATCTCTTCGGTCGGATTCGTCACGTACGCGGCGAGAGCCTCGGCAGCAGCGAGCTTCATCTCGTCCGTGATCATCCGCATTCGGTATTTGAGAACTCCTTTGAATATCCCTGGGAACACGAGCACGTTGTTGAGCTGATTCGGGAAATCGGATCGCCCCGTCGCGATGATGCGGGCTCCGCCGGCTCGTGCCTCATCGGGCATGATCTCGGGAGTAGGATTTGCCATCGCGAATATGATGGAGTCAGTATTCATCGTACGTATGTCATCACTCGTAAGCACGTTCGGTGCGCTTACCCCCACGAACACATCCGCTCCGCGAATCGCATCTTGGAGCATCCCGGAAATATTTCTCGGGTTCGTGATCTGCACGAGCGAAGCTTTTTCTTTGTTCAAATCCGTACGTGAAGCGGAGAGAATCCCCTTGCTGTCGCACATGACGATATCCTGTATCCCCCAGAGTCGGAAGAGTTTCATGATAGCGGTCCCAGCAGCCCCTGGTCCGTTGATGACCACTCGAACTTCTTCTCTCTTTTTTCCGGTAATTCTCAGACTATTGATGAGTCCAGCAAGTGCCACGATGGCGGTTCCGTGCTGATCGTCGTGCATGACCGGGATATCGAGCTCGGCCTTGAGTCGTTCTTCGATCTCGAAACATCGCGGTGCCGAGAAGTCCTCCAGATTGATTCCCCCGAATGTCGGAGCAATATTTTTGATCGTTCGGATAATCTCCTCGGTATCCTGAGTCGCGAGGATGATAGGGAACGCATTGACTCCTGCAAATTCTTTGAAGAGCACACACTTCCCTTCCATGACAGGAAGTCCTGCCAGAGGACCGATATTCCCGAGTCCGAGCACCGCGGATCCGTCGGAGATAACCGCAACCGTACTGGCCTTGAGAGTATAGAGATAGGCGTCTTCCGAATTCTTCTCGATGGCGAGGCACGGAGCCGCGACTCCGGGAGTATAGGCGAGACTCAGATCCTCACGAGTCGTTATCGGAGATTTGGAAACGGTTTCCAGCTTTCCGTGGTGTTTCAGGTGAAATGCGAGACTTTCTTCGGCGTAATTCTTTGAAGGCGTTGCCATAAACAAAATGTGAAAAGATAGTTCCAAGAGTATATGGAAAAAAAGAAAAATTCAAGCACAAAAAATAACGAGGAAATGCCATCGACACAAGCAGCAAAAAAGATTTTTTAAAAATCTTTCAAATATTCATATAAAATTCACATTTGGTTGCATAATCCAATCTCGGCGAGAGCGAGATATGTATCGATCCGTGTTTTTGGATTCGATACCATACGAAGCTTTTTCTATTCACATTTCATATTTATTCCTAATGGAGAGAGTGATGAACAATGACTTATTGGCTTTAGTATTTGTTGGGGAAATGGATATGATGCGGGGGCTTTTGAGAAGGTTTCTCGATAGCCAGAGGTGTTCTGTATGCTTTACAAAAAGCAAAGACGACTGTATGTGGGCATTGCGACACAGTGCATGGAGATTGCCGGACATTGTCATACTTCCTCGTGAAGACAGTGAAGGGATATATGTACATGTTCGGGGGACATTCCCGGAAATCCCTATTCTCCTGAGTTCATTTATGAATGTTGATGTAAATCATCTCCACTCAACTTTTCCTGCTGAAATCAGCAGAGAAAAGATTGATGCAACCATAATGGCTCAAGCAACAGTCAATAGGGAAAATCAAATTGCTCGAAGGCTGTCTGGCTTACCACCAGTCAAGTCCTATGAACGAAGACTGAGTTGTCTGAGTTTCAGGGTGTAATGGGTAATGTGAATGAAAATCTTCTCCATGGAGAAGATTTTTTTGTCTCTGTTTTTCTCGTGTGAATAAAGATTCCTGAAAAATGGTTTGGTGGGGAGGAAGGAATAGATATAATCAGCATATTATCTCTCCGTCGATTATGTCTATACTCAAATCCCTTCTCATCATCCTCTTCGGAATCTCACTTGCCGCTATTGGACTTGCACTTCGATCGTCGGGCAATACTGCTGTCATTACACCACCTCTGGTCACCCCTATCGTGAGCCAAAAAGTCTGGAACATCCCCGCGTCGACCGGAGGTCTCGCACTCTACGAATCGGCCCGTGCACAAATCGGGGTCACGACCGAGTACGATCGTTCCAATGGGTACTATGCGGGTGGTGAACCACCTCAGTACACCGGCGTATGTACCGACGTGATTTCCCGAGCGTTTTCCTGAGCCGGAACGGATTTTCGCTCGCTCGTACACTCGGATATTATGAAAAATCCGTCACTCTATCCGAATGCTGGGGACTCCAATATCGACTATCGTCGCGTCAAAAATTTGAAAATATTTCTTGATCGTAATGCGATCGTGCTTTCGAACGGAATTATTCCCGAGGATCGTGCGAGCTACTCGGATTGGCAGACCGGCGACATCGTTATATTCGACGAGCTCCCGACGAGCCATCTCTGGCACATCGGTATAGTCGCCCGTGAGCGTCGTGAAGACGGAGTTCCATATATGATCGATAATCACGGCTCCGGCACGAATATTCTTATGACCCCACTTGATTGGCCGACCAAGATTATCGGGCACTATCGATGGAAGTGGTAGGAGATTTTTCGAAAAATGGTTTGGTGGGGAGGAAGGAATAGATATAATCGGTCAAAGATAGGAATTGAAAAAACTTGAATATTTTCCTCACCATACAATATGCAACAAAATAACCGAACCGACGATATACTGCACGGGGTAACGCTCGCCATGATCCTGGATTTCCTCGTCCAAGAATACGGATTCGAAGAACTCAGCAAGATGATCCGCATCAATTGCTTCAAGAGTCATCCGAGCAAGGAATCGAGCCTGAAATTCCTCCGAAAAACGGAATGGGCACGTCTGCAGGTACAGGGATTGTACGTTCGAACGATACTCGAAAAAAGGTAGTTTGGAGGGAAGAGGTAATGGGTATAATCGGAAACAGAGTAACCAAAAAACTTTCAAAATATGAATACAAGACCGCTCTATCCACTCACGGATGAATGAATATCACTCGCTGGAGATTTTATTATCTCCCAAATAGAAGCTAAAAAGAGCAAATATGTTTATGAAGAGAAAGATAAAAATAATACTACTGCGGTTTTTCTTGCTGGAGCACCAGGAAGTGGTAAAACTGAGTTCATTCAATCGGCACTTTCGTTTATGAATAATTTCTTTTTCATAGACATTGATAGTTATCGTGAATTATTCGAATGATATTGCGGGAGTAATGCCTGAAGATATCAAGAAGCCATGTCGAGAGTGGTGGATAAGGTCTTGAATTACTGTCTTCAAAACGATATTCGTTTTATACTGGACGGAACATTTAAGAGTAAAAAACATTCTCTCAAAAACATAGAAACCTGCAACGCACACGGAAGAACGGTTGATATATATTTTCTTTTTCAGCCACCGCTCATTTCCTACTATTACACCTATCTTCGGGAGATTCAACAAACCCGGAATATCCCTGTTGACGGTTTTGTGGAATGTTTCTATAATTCGATTCGAAATATATTCTTGGCAAAAAATGGGCACAATAACGTGAATCTCTATATCTGTGATAAAACGATTGGAAATGGAGTACTTGGAAATAAGAAATATACGATTTACGATACGAAACAGATAAAAGATATTCAAACCTTTTGCAAAAAGTTCAATGTTGCATATACTATTACAAATGACACCTTCTATAATCAAGATAATATCAGGAAATCAATAGAAGATTTCAGATACTTACTCAATACAATAAGACCTATTCTTAGGCTGTATTACCTCATAATAAACAAACTGCTATGACTCAAAAAAAACTAGCCCTTATCGAAAAAGGACTTCGCGGAAGCATCCAGAAACAAGAAAAAGTATTCTTTGATAATTTTATCACCAAGGCACTCTTTAATCGAGCTTATTCCCTCGGGAAGAAGAAAAATTCTCTCTAGTTTCTCGTACAGATAAAATCCCCTCCGAACCTGATTCGAAGGGGATTTTTGGAAAATGGTTTGGAGGGAAGAGGGGAATGGGTATAATCGAGAGAGATTAGGGATTTATTTGTAATAAAAAATACTTTAATGCAAGGGAAAGATTTTACGATAGAATCTATCGTCGATTGCAAGAATTGCCCGCACGTTGCGGGACTATTATTTGAATTTGATATGACCCCCAAGGCAATCTTTGGTAAAGATTATGTAATCTTTGGTGAAATTGTTGAAATTATAAAAAATATTGCCCATTTATATAATAAAAGTATCATTTACAATAAAAAAGAATCTCAAGCAATCCGCAGATTAAAAGACGAATTAGAAAAAAATGATTGATGAATGGCTATTAAAATGCCATCGAGAAATGATTGTGAAAAATTATTTCAAGAATCTTTACAAGAAGCATGAATCCTCTCAAGAAGGATAGCAAAAGTGATGCAAATACTACTATGAGTAAATAAGTGCCAATATGCTGATATTATAAAAATGTATGAAGATAAATTCTGACTTTCTTCTGATGAAGTAGATTTATTGAAGCAAAATCAAACAACTTTCGATTATTTACTTGCGTTACGTTGAGAATTTGAGCATCCAAAATGAGAAATAGTAAAGAACTGGCTTGTAATTAATACCGAAGGGGATGTTATTCCTGCTATTTTTATATACAAATCAAAGAGGTATATTGTAAATCAATATTTGACTGAAACAGCAGATTTTTTATTCTTTCTTACAGAATTTTTGATAGCAACATGAATTTCTTATAGGATGCCCTGAATTAAATATTGATTTAATCCTAATCCTAAAGAATGAGAATTTCGTTGGCAACCCTACATGATTAATAAAATTATTTCCACATAAGTTTATATTTAAAATTTTATGTCCACCCCATTTCTCTCCACTTATTCTACCCTCAATCCACGCCAGAAGCAGGCGGTGGATACTATTTACTGACCCGTGCTCGTCATCGCGGGGCCGGGGAGTGGGAAGACACAGATTCTGTCGGCGCGTATCGCGAATATCCTCATAGAAACCGATGTGAATCCATCGAACATTCTCTGTCTGACATTCACGGACAATGCCGCGAAGAATATGCGCGAGCGACTCTCGCGTATTATCGGTACCGATGCATACAAGGTGGCTATCCATACGTTTCATAGTTTCGGGAATGAGATTCTGAACCGCTATCGTTCACGGATTTCCGACTACGCCGAGGCGACACCTATCGACGACATAGAGGCTTCTCGGCTGTTTGATGAGATTCTGACCGCGCTTCCTTGGAACGATCCGTACAAGCCGGGACAAAACGCCAACGAGAAGATCCGTGAGCTCCGGAATGCGATCAAGCTCGTGAAAGACGCGGGTATCACTCCGGCGGAATATACTGAGATTATCGAGACCAACCGCACAACCATGGTGGTTCTGTCCCCTCTCATCCGAGCTCATATGGACAAACTCCTGTCCCTCGGGCAGAAGAAAGAGGACAAGATTCGGAAACTCGAACTGTTCCGTATTTTTCACGATGCAGTTCTGACGGCTTTTTCTGGATTTCCGGAACGCATGCACTCGCAGGACACTTTCGCGAAAACGCTTACGGATTCGCTCGATGCTATCTGGGAACTCCAGGAATCCGAGACCGATGCCAAGATAGTGACCAAGTGGCGTGACGAATGGCTCGAAAAAGATTACGAAGGGAAGTGGATTCTGAAGGATGCTTCAAGATTGGATAAATACGAATCGCTCGCACACATCTACACCCGCTACGAAGAACGGATGAAAGCCCTCGGGTACATTGATTTCTCCGATATGATCCTGGGTGCGATTCGTTTGGTCGAACAGTACGGCGATATCCGAGCCAATCTCGCGGAGCAATACCAGTTCGTGCTCATCGACGAATACCAGGATACGAACGACGCGCAGCTCCGGCTCATTACCGACATATTGTCCGTGACCGACACGCCGAACGTGTTCGCTGTCGGGGACGACGACCAGTCCATCTACAAATTTCAGGGTGCCAATACCAAGAATATCAAGGCATTCCGCGACCGCTGGGCGGATACCGAGCTCATCATTCTCGAAACGAATTACCGATCGAATCGTGAGATTATCGACACGTCGAGAGCGCTTATGAACTCCGCTCTGCACTCCATCGGGGATATTTTCCCCGGAGCAGTCAAATCCTTCGATTCGCACCATGGACAGGGCGGAAGTGTGATGCAGAATATCTTCGAGACCGAAGCGGACGAACTGACTTGGGTGGCGGAGGATATCGAGCGAGCTATTGCGGACGGATTTCCGGCCGAGGAAATAGCGGTTATCACGAAAAAGAACAAGACCCTCGAAAACCTCGCGAAAGTCCTCCTTTCCAAACATATTCCCGTCGCACTCAGTAAGGACGAGAATATCTTCGATTCCGAAGAAGTGCGTCTCGTGGACGAGATTCTCGAGTACCTCGTATCGCTCCGCGGGAGCGGTCAGCCTCGCGACGAGATCCTGCTCTCCATTCTCGCGCATCCGTGCTGGGGGATTCACCGTCTGACTATCTGGGAACTTTCCCGAACCATTTCCTCCGCTCGTCGGGAAGACCGAAAAAACTGGCTCGAAACCCTCCGAACTCACACCGATCCGGCGCTTTCCGGGCTCGCGAATTTCCTCATAGAACTCTCCATCCTCTCGCACCATGCACGGCTCGAAGACCTTATGGATTACATAACGGGTGCGAACGCGCTCGCGATTCCCGACGAGTACGACGAGGATCCGACCAAGAACACGCTCCAGATCGATATGTTCGGCGGAGGGAAGAAAGAATACGTTTCCCCGATTTATGGGTATTATTTTGGGAATCTGAACTCCACTTGGTCGCCTGTACCAATAGAGGTATCAACCCCGTATCTCCATAATCACTCCCCCCTCCATGAGGGTGGTAATATTATAAATCCCCCTCATGGAGGGGGGCAGGGGGGAGAAAAAATCGGGGGGCAATGAGCGAATGTGAATAGGGGGGGCTCGGCAACACTCTACGCCCGCCATCTCTCCAATATTCGCAAGCTGGTCGAATCGGTTCGTTCATTCAAGAAATGATCCGGATTTCTCTCCATCCTCGACTACGGCGAATTCATCTCCCTCGTGAAGAAGTACGACGTGCAGATCGCCGCATCGCACCTGGTCGGGCACGAAGGCTCTGCTGTGAACCTCATAACCGTCCACAAGGCGAAGGGGCTCGAGTACGGCCGGGTCTACGCCATCGGACTTACCGAGAAGCAGTACAAGCTCGGGAAAGTTTCCGGTTCTCCGCTCCCGAAGAACCTCCCATTGGCGCCCGAGAAAGACGATGATGAAGATATCCGGCGTCTCGTCTACACGGTATTTACCCGTGCCAAGAAAGACCTCATCCTCTCCTACGCTCGCATGAACCTGAACGAGAAGAAAGAGGATCCGCTCGGATGTTTGACTGATCTCAGTCCCGCTTGGGCAAGCGGTTCCGTCGGAACGGAGTCGCTCGTGGACTTTCTGAAAAAGGAACGGAAGGACCTCTTCTCGCTCCCGTATCACGGTCCAGAACGGGATTTCCTCGCCGACCGTATCGCCAAGCAGTTTACTATGTCCGTGACCGCACTCCAGAATTTCCTCAATGTCGCGGACGGTGGTCCCGAGCACTTCGTCGCGAACAATATCCTCCGGTTTCCACAGGCGAAAAGCGAATCCGCGTGCTATGGTTCTGCCATGCACAAGGCACTCGAAGTGTTTTTCACCGACTATAAAAAGACCGGACTCTACTCCCGCTCGACGCTTTTGGATGCGTTCGAAACCGCTTTCAAACAGGAGCGTTTCACGGAAAATACCGAACGCGATTATCTGGATAGGGGACGCGAGAATCTCGAAGCGCTGTACTCCGAAATTACCGGAAAATCCTATGGAGACCTCCATCTGGAGTACGATTTCCGAACAGCGTTTGGGTGAGTGTTCTTGCCTCCCCTCTCCTCCGAAAGGAGAGGGGCTGGGGGTGAGGCGGGGATCCAGCTCACCGGGAAGATTGACCGCATCGAAGTCATCGACAACCAGAAACTCATCATTACCGACTACAAGACCTGAGGAGGTTTCGAGTCGTTTTCCGATACCGGTTCTGCGTACGAAAAAATCAAGAAATGGAAATACAAGCTCCAGTTCTGTTTTTATGCCGTGCTTTTCGAACTCTCTCCGCAGTGGGCACGGTTTCAAAATAAAGAGTTTTCGCTTGTATTCATCGAGCAAGATCGCAAGACTGGACAATTTATAGTTGTGACTGATTATGTCCAACAAGGCGAAATAGAACGCACAAAAGCACTCATCCGGGCAGTCATGTCCAAGATTACCTCTTTGGATTTCCCCGACACTTCCAAGTACTCCAAGGATATCACAGGGATTCGCCAGTTTGAGGAAGACTTGTTGGAAGGAAAGATAGAGGGTACACGGTAAAAAATCTTGCTTTTACTTACTGGAAGTATATAAAGCCCGTATCTCGGTGTCGGAAAGAGCACGATTATAGATGCGGACTTCGTCGATGAGTCATTTGAAGTGACCCGTTGCCCCTTCCATTCTTGCCCCGATCGTAAATAACATATTCGATGGAGTATATACGACCCCCTCATTGGCTGGCCATCCTGAGATCAGGACTCCATTCAGGTATATACTCTGTGAAGTTCGAATATACAAAGGATCTACAGTACTCGTTGTTACGATCATGGAAAAATGATTCCAAGTATTTATATCTCATCAGTTATTGGATCAGGTAGATGCATATATAGACTGCTGATTGGACGCATGTTTTATAAAAGAATTTACATATAGAGACGTGCCTGTGGAAGTTTGAATACCCCATCCTGCTCAAACTGCTCACTCAGCAAATACAAATCAATAATTGTTGATATCTGACTTAACTATAAAATCTACCGTAAACGATTGATCTGCAAAGTCATAAGGCGAAAGTAGATTTTTAATGTAGGTATTCACACCATCGAAGCTCATGGCACGTCATGTTCTTTTGTCTCCATTGACAAATTGCGGTCATTGTCCAGAAGTTCCACACGATTTTACGACCGTTCCACTCGTATAACATACTCCGTCATTATGTGTTGCAGAGAGATCTTTTAATTTCCCATCAGGGGTAAGTGTTTCCATATCCCAATACCCGACGAGGTTTGGATCGAGCACATTCAATTCTTTCTGTCTTGCTGCCAGAGCGATGAATAAAGCTCTTCCACTTCCACTCATACTGTCCCCTTTCCCAAACACTGCCACATACCCACTGTTCGTATTCACCACATCCACTCCTGTTCCTGTCTCCTGTATGGGTTGAAGAGTTCCGGAAGCAAGAAGTATACCGAGTGTATCTCCCTGTACGGTCGGGTATCTCTTGGAGTAATCGGATCAGATATCTGCAGAAGCATTCGGAACGAATGCATTCAGAGTAAGCGTACTCGTGTCTTCGAGAAAGTTCATAAGCTCCATCTTGGTTCTGTCTGCATTGATGGAGTAGGTAGTATATATACTGGTATCCAGAGGATCTTGGGTAGCTCCGGGAGAAAGTTTTGCCATACCTCCTACTCCGTCTTTTGCAAATCATTGATACGAGACAACGGAAGTTCCCGATGCTGTAATGGTAACCGGACCTTCCGGCATAGGATAGGTTCCAGACTGTATACGGAATATATCCAATCACTTCTTGAGATTTGCAAGATTCTCTATACGAGAACTGTCTCTTGCCGAACTCTGAAAACCTCCGAGATTCAAAAATGCTATAGTTCCCAGTATGACGAGGATGGTTATGACAACGATGAGTTCGATGAGGGTGAAACCGAGGAAGTTCTTCCTTTGTTTGTGATAGATGTATTGCATTGCAACATCTGTACAGATTGTAGGATCGTTTGTCTGTTTCATGGGGGGAGAAAGTGAAAGAGATAATACTAAAAGTTTTGATATTTAGAATCCTGCTATTCTCGCCTGTTGTTT
>JAQTWO010000037.1 GCA_028689245.1 Candidatus Altimarinota bacterium
GAAGATCAAGACTCTGGCAAGTCTTGATCCGAGTCTGGTCGGATACTGGGATATGGAGACTACGACATTGAGTGGAAGTCAGATGTTGCTCAAAGATTGGAGCGGATATGGGAATAATGGAGTATGTTATAACGGCGGAACTCCCGTAACGTGTGACGGAGGAAGCGGATGACCACAGATAGTTGATGGAAAGGGCAAGAGTGGGAAAGCGATGAGCTTTGACGGGGTGGATGATTGGATAAAGGTAAAAAACGATCCAAAAATATCATTTTCCTGATCGATAACACTGGTTGCAAAAATTCAGCTCAATAAAATATGTACCGTATTTTTCGATGGCGATCCTTGCATAGATTCCATCTTATGGAAAGGATGAGCTCATAACTCAGGTTTTTGGCTCATGGCAAATTATCGTGACAGCAAATTTCTAACGGAAATAAATATGAATAATTGATGATATGGTCACATATCGGCTACTACACACAACTTACTCTCAACAAATATTGTATTTGTAAAAAATAATACTTCGAATGCATACTATATAAATTGAATACTTGATAGCAATAAAACCACCAATTATCTTTTATTAAACAATACAGATGATCTTTCTATAGGATCGGCTTTTGCCATGAAAGATAGAGTATTTGACTGACTTATCGACGAAGTCCGCATCTACAATCGAGCTCTTTCCGATTCCGAAATCAAAACACTGTATAATGCTACAAAATAAGCAGGAGACCTGTCTCGAAGTTGATGGGGCTTGCATGATGATTGAAATACCGTACGATTCGGTTATTTTGTGATAGTTTCCAATGTATACCTAAAATCTTTTTGATTTTAATGGGAAGTTTTTATAATAAAAATATCTTTTACTCAGGAGTGATAGCTCTTGATTTTTTTGTAACAACTCATCTTTCCCTTCATGCTCAATCCATCTCAACAACAAGCCGTCGACCATCTGGACGGACCACTCCTGATACTGGCTGGAGCCGGGGCAGGAAAGACTCACACCTTGACGGAACGTATCGCGACTATGATTGCCGATCGCGGAATCGCTCCCGGGGGTATCCTCGCCATGACCTTTACCAATAAGGCTGCTAAGGAGATGCGAGAGCGACTCGGGAAAAAACTCGGGCGGGACACCGCGACCATGAACCCGTATCGTATGTCCGGATTCCCGCTTGTGGGGACATTCCACTCGGTGGGGATATTTTTTCTCCGGTCTTTTATCGAGCACCTCGGGTATGACAAGAACTTCGTCATCTACGACGAAGACGACAAGATTCGACTCGTCAAATCACTCATAAAGGCACGCGATCTGGACGAGAAAGAAATCGCTCCGAGAGCGGTCATAGGAGCGATCAGTCAAGCGAAAAATCAGGGTATGACCGCTACGAAGTATTCGACGGTCGTGGATAATTATTTCCAGTCCATCGTGCGGGATATCTATCTGGCGTACGAGAAGGCACTCATCGAGAACAATGCCCTCGATTTCGACGACATACTCCTTCGGGTGCATGAGCTCCTGCAGGTTCCGGAAGTGCTCGAGAAACTCCAGGAACGCTATCGGTATATTTTCGTCGACGAGTATCAGGATACGAACGATATCCAGTATCAGGCGATACGACTCCTCGCGAGCAAGTACCGCAATCTCTCTGTGGTTGGGGACGACTGGCAAGGGATTTACGGATGGCGTGGGGCAAACATCAAGAATATCCTCTCGTTCCAGAAGGATTTTCCCGGAGCGGTGGTCGTGAAGCTCGAACAGAATTACCGATCCACCAAGACGATAATCGCCGGAGCGAATGCGGTCATCAAGTGCAACAAGGAAGCCCTCGACAAGACCCTCTGGACGGATAATGAAGAGGGGAATAAAATTCAGCTTATCGAAGCGATCAGTGAGAAACAGGAGGCGGATCTGATTGTGAAGGAGATTCTATCACCTCACCCTAACCCTCTCCTAAAAGGAGAGGGAATAGAAAATGATAAAATCTCCCCTCGCCTTCTAGGAGAGGGGTCGGGGGTGAGGTGTGATTTTTCCAAATGGGCAATTCTCTACCGTACGAACAGCCAATCCCGCCTCATAGAGGAGGCGATGATCCGGGCGGGGATTCCGTACAAGATCTATGGGGGACTTCGCTTCTACGAACGAAAAGAGGTCAAAGATATCCTCGCGTACATGCGACTCCTCTTCAATTCCATGGATACCATGAGCCTTCGTCGCATCATCAATGTACCGAGCCGGAAGATCGGGGAAAAGAGCGTGGAGACATTTTTGGAATATGTTCATAATCTTCGGGCTTCGTTCTCTGAAGTGACCGAAGGAATCGATGAAATAGATGAATTGACCCCACAGGCACGTCGCGGGATTGCGGGATTCGGCGTCTTGTATACCGAATTGACAGCGTACCTTCGGGAACACTCTCTCAAAGAGACGATGCAAGAAGTCATCAAAAAAACAGGATATATCGAATACCTCCGATACGAGTACGGTGAACAAGAAGGGGAAACCAAGGAAGAGAACTTGAAGGAATTTGCCAATATGGCTTCGCGATACGACGGTATCGAGCCGCAGGAAGCTCTCATGATGTTTCTGGAAGATATCGCTCTCATTACCGATACGGACCGGGATGATCCGGAACAGAATAATTACGTCTCTATGATGACCATTCACTCCTCCAAGGGACTGGAATTTGAGAATGTCATCATCGCAGGAGCGGAAGAGGGACTGTTCCCACATTCACGGACGCTTATGGAACCTCGGGAGATCGAGGAAGAGCGACGGCTCATGTACGTGGCGATGACCCGCGCGAAGCGGACGCTCACGATCACGCGTGCACGAGAACGCTACACGTTCGGGAATTACAGCGCCAATCCTCCGTCTCGATTCTTGAAGGAAATTCCAGAAGATTTTATAGAACGGAAAGAAATCGAAGTCAAGAACTTCTTCGGAGGCTTTGGAAGTAACATCTCATACTCAACTTTCGATACTCCGTCGCATGGAGTTCCCGAAAAACCGGTGGAGAAAAAACGATCCGTAACTTCCAATGATCCGAACTCGTTTTCTCTCGGAGAGCGGATTCGGCATGTGGAGTTCGGAACGGGAACCATCGTGAGCATCTCCGGTCCCATCGCAGAAATTGCCTTCGGAGCAGGGAAAGGCATCAAGAAGATGCACCTCGGAATCGCCCCGATCGAGAAGGAAGGATAAAAATACATGGCTTTTCTACCATGAGAGAACATAGTAGTTGCTACCCCTTCCTTTTTTCGTTTATTGTATGTATCTTTACAAGGACTCTTTGGAAATATTGACTTTTACTTTAATATTCCTATATTTCCTCTGTTTATTTCACTATTTTCGGATTTTATGAGTCTCTTCGTTCCCCTTGTCATACTTTTTTTCATCTCCGCAACAGGGATGATTCTCTATGTTTTCCAGAAAATCAATCAGACAGTATTGAATCTCCTCATTGCTCTCGGGGCTGGTTCTATGCTTGCAGTTTCGCTTGTGCATATCCTCGCGGAATCTCTGGAATCCAGTGAACTTGCTATTTATGCTTTCATGGGAGGCTTTATCGTCGTCTATCTCGTCGAAGAACTCTTGACACATCATCAACATGATCATAGACATGGGGATCATACCCATGAAGATCCGCATGAGCATTACAATCATGTCGCAATGGTAACGGGGGTTGCGATCTTCATCCATACGCTTTTCGATGGACTCGGAATCCGTGCCGGGTTCGGGATATCCAATACTGTCGGGTACAGTATCCTTTTCTGAGTAGCAATCCACCAAATCCCGGTCTCACTCTCGCTTGCGGCTATATTTCAAGAATCGAATTTCCGGAAAAAAACGCAGATTGGAGCTCTTTTCCTTTTTGCACTTGCGGCTCCGATTGGGTTCTATATCTCCGATCTCCTCCTCGCTCACACCAGTGAAGTTATGACCGCACTCACCATCGCATTCGCAGGAGGATCTCTCCTCTATGTTTCGGCTTCGGATCTCCTCCCGGTCGTCCACAGTCAATCCCGATACAAATATCTGACTATCGCCTGTTTTGTCATCGGAGTGGTGGGAATGAGTGCCGTGAAATTATTGGAGTAAAAAAACAATTTGACTCATGGAGTCGTTTTCTCATCATGTGTCGGGAAACAAAAAAGAGGTCAGATAAGTCTGACCTCTTTTTTGTACTTTTTGGCTTCAAATGGCGGAGAGAGGAGACTCGTTTCTCTTCGAGAAAACGCCTTGTGATGAAAAGCCAAATCGTTGGCTTTTTCCCGGATTCATTTCATTCATCCGTATCACTACGGTTTCGAATCTCCCATCCCCATATTCGATAAAAAATCTCACACAAAGAGCGTGAGATGTTTTGATCAAATGGCGGAGAGAGGGAGATTCGAACTCCCGGTGGGTTGCCCCACACACCCTTTCCAAGGGTGCGCACTAGGCCACTATGCGACCTCTCCATATAAAGCGTGGATATTTATATGGAAAAACAGATTTTTTGCAAAAGATTTTTCTGTGAGCTTGTTTTTCAAAGCCTGGTCGCATCATGACTACAATGTGCTGATCATCCACCTGTAACTTGATATGATGGGGTTAAAAGATCCGAGTCTTTCGGGTGTGATTCGGTATCGGATACTTATGCTCGCTTCCGTATCTGTGCGTCATTGGCAGCTAATATATCAGCCGTGTTTGCACGCACTTTTCAAAATACCTCCGATGGATTGGTAACAGCACTCGGTCCTTCCTGCCCGAAAGAGAAAGAGTTACTTTTATTGATATATCTCTCAAAGTCAGCTTGTACAATACTCTTGTAAGCAGGTCATTCCAAGTCCTCTTTCGTCGATGGTAGTATGCTAAATCGTCCAGCTTTACTGATTTCTTTCATATAGGACTTATCCTTGATTTTCTCAAGAGGGATGTCTTCTAGGAATTTCCAGTAGGCTTTGTGGTATTTTTGATAGATCTCAAATTGAAATGCCTTCTTTTTCACAGGATCGTCCGTTGGAACTGGGAGATTTCGCACATCAGCAACAGCATCTCGAAAAGCCTCCCATGCAATCTTTGTTCCAGGATCTTCCTCCTTGCGTAGATCCCCAGTAGTATTATCAATCTTTGCATTTCCTCGTGTGAGGAATGTTTGAGCATTCCATACCCCAGACGATGCCCCACCACCTTTGTATTTATAAAATCCCTCACTGAAAGTTTTCGGGTTAAATTCTTGATGATCAGTAAATGCCTCCATGGTGCTCACATAAGTTTTGTAGTCAACATCGTTCTCGTGCTTCGCTTTATATAGAATGGTTGGATCCTCAGACATAACCAATTGCTTATGAAGTGTATCTCCGTATTCTTCCCAGAACTGAGTGATATTATTTATGAGAGTTTTTCGCCCATCTTTTTCTGTTACATTCTTGCGGGCTGTTTCTATCTTGTTATAAGCCTGCTTCATGGAGGCACTTCATTCACAAAGCTTTCAGAGTATATTGCGAAACAGATCTACTTTCCCCATATCTTTCAAGAAAAGAAGTGCCGGAAATGGATAATGGTCTGATCCATAAAAATTATACAGTTTGTTCATTTGACTCTTATGAAGTGATCCTGGTGCATCGGAAAGTATGAGCCACATGATCGGGAGTTGCATTTCTACTCCACTTCCTCCTTTTCACCACATCGTTTTCATAACCCCGATGAGTTGGGAATACTCTCCGCCTTGTGCCTTCTGTTCAGCTACACTTCGTCGTCCTTTATAAGTTGGAGCATCTCATTGCTTTTCTCCATTTTCTTCTTCCGACGCTATTGTTGTGGTCCATTCCCGTGCAATCTGTCACCAGAGTCCTGCATCACACCCGAAACCACCACCCTCTCATCCAAGCCATCTTGTATACTCTTGTATAAGCAATATCTCAGTCTCCTCATATCCATTCTTGGCTATAGTTTCTCGAATTTCTTTAATCTTCCAGTGATTATCCACTTCAGAAGGATCTATCCCCATAAAGGCAGCGATATATTGGTTTTTTCCACGATATTGTGCGAGACTTCCCGGATAGAGCGTTCCGTTCTTTTTGATGAGAGCCAGAATGACTCCCTGTACTTTGTCCCTATCTGCATGACTCGGATGTTTGACGATATCGATAATCGCCGCTTCACGTTGTCCTCCTGATAAATCCATAAGTGCTTTTACATACTTATCTATCCCTTCTCGCTTCTTGGCAGTTATACGTCCACGAAGCTCCATCATCCTCTCTGGTCCATAGCCAAGGAGTTTCCCCATTTTGAGCTCTATATCGAGAGCACGGTGCTCCGATCCATGATGGAGGAGATCTTTCCAGTAGGTGAACTGTGCTTTGATCGCATGCCCGATGTCGTACATACTCCAGTTATGCATGAAATAATGTTGTGCCCAGGTTCCGATTCCTGTTCATCCATGGTGCCCACCCTCATGACTATGATCGCCTCCGTGATGATCCTCCTCGGGAGGCTTCACGGGTGTCACTTTTTCTTGGAGAAAATGCATCAAAAGTCCTCCCCACCCTCCATGAAAGAGGTCAGCTTTTCTATCCTTGTAGCCTATCTTTCCGTCTTTATCTGGCTTGTCATCCCATTCTCCTTTGTGCCATCATTTTCATGCAGGATCTAGTCCATCGAACATACAGATCGTGTTTTTATGGCCGTCGAATCGAGTAAGTAATGGAGCTTTTCCGTGTTCTCATCCATGGTTTTTCCCCCCGAAAACGAGATTTCCATGATCCACCTCTATGGACTGAAAATTCTTCTCTGTTTCTGGAGAACTTTTAAGAAGAGCAAGAAAATCCTCTGGTCCTTTGATCACAGGAAGTCGCTTCGCCTCATGTGCTCGAAATGCACCTGCGAATTCTGCAAATGAAAGAGTTTCTTTCTCTCCTGATCATCCCGCGGAGATATCAATATAACCATCCCCTATATTTTTTATCTCATATATCATAAAATCCTTATCGTCTGGTTTTCCTACTTGAAAATTGGATCACTTTTCCAATTTTGGTCCCTTCGGATCTGTCTCGGAAAGAGCAGTATTGAGATTGTCCAACGTATGTATGTCATCTCGAATGGTAGTTTCTTTCAGACTTCAGTCCGATATGATTTTATCGAGATCTTCTGCACTCAGAAGTTTAATACGCTTGTCCGAGTCCTGAGTTGCGGTGCTATTTATCGTTTTGATAGTGGAATACATGTCTCCATACGAGAGATCGGAAGTAGAAAGCATATTGCCCTTTGTCTTCCAATTTGCATCGATATTCCCGTCATATGTGAGAATATTACGTACTTTAATACACTCTCATACTCCTTTGGTTTCTCGATTCTTTTCGGGATCATCCTCTATGCTCACAATCTGAAAACAGAATGGACGTCCATCTTTTGCTCCACGTATGAAACCACCTGGTGCGAAGTTCTCCGGATGTTCGATGCCAATTTCTCTGAGTTTTTGGATAAAATCAGGGAGAAGCCTCCCTTCTTTGTCTGGTTTAAGTCCAAGTTGGTTATTTCCTGTCGCAAATTGCTGCATGACTTCTTGGGCATGTGTCTCCATAACCTTGGCGATAGCCTGTCTCCCTTCGGTTTTTAACAATCGCTCTATGTCATTTTCCTTGAAGCAGTCCGTATTTGGCGGGACTATAATCTCATTTGGATTTATCTCGTAGTAGATTATGGCAGACTGCTCAGGAGTAAGGGGGTCTCACATTTTCGCCGAATATATCGCATTTTTTTCGTTTTGTCGGACAACACTTTCTACTGCCTTACGGATACGTTCTTCTGACCACCCCAAGAGTCTCGAAATCTCACCAAGCGTGACAGTTGGTAGGAAATAATGAATAATGGATTGTTTGTCTTCTGTGTTTGGGAAGAACTGCAGAAGCTTGTCTACATCTTTTTCCGTAACGGATTCTACCATCAGTAGAGATATAGTCATGTCTCTTTGTTCATCTGTGAGGTTTTTACTACTGAGCATCTTGGTAAAATGTACCAGTGCATCGTTTGGATGAATACTATTCGCCTCGAACATGCTTTCCATAAGCACATTTCGGCTCTTTCTGGAACCGAGATAACTTGAGAGCTTATCAAGAGGGAGAAAAGACATCTCTTTCTCCAGAATCTTGGATTGGTCATCGGAAATATCAAACTCCGTACGGAGTAAGTGACTGAGTGTTTGTCTTTTGGATTCTAGTAGAATACCTGCACGAACGATTTCTCGATACATGTATGCCTCATCAACACTCTCTATTATGGTTTTCTCATTTTTCTTGGGATTAGTTGCATGGAAGTCCTTAAAAGACTGGGTTGCTTTGCTCCCATTGTCGTTTATGGTCTCATTATAAAAGGTCACTCAATCTGCTCATTTCGCAAACTGACTATCCAAGAACTTTCGTACCAATCTTTCTTTGAGGGTAGGGTCAGGTTTATTGTTATCAGAAGGTGTATCTATTCCTTCGTCAGGATTATTGGCATTGAGAGTATCTGACATACAACGATTGTGATTAAAGTTATAAACTTCCCCGATTATACCCCATTATACGAAAAAAATCAAAAAAATCACCATCAGAATATATTCTATAATTTAAAGCGATCAGTGAATTATGGAAATTCCAATAAAAACCTCAAAAGTCAATACGGAACTTTTGCAAAAAACGGAAATATGTGATGTAATGGCAGGAGAAATAAGAAGCACGTTTATATAAAAATACCTATCCGTTATGTTTTCATCCGCAATAGTTTCCAAAATCTCCCGACTCGCCCTCTTGTCCGTATTCTCTATGGGACTCTTTCTCGCAAGCGGAGAAGTGAACATACAAGACAATACTGTGCAAATAGAGAATGGAGGAGTACAGAGTGCGATAGCGGCGGATACATCCTTTCAAACTCTTGAAGATAAAAGATTGGCAAATGCGGCTGCAAATCCCCCATCTGCCACAGCCACCAAGATGGACGACACCCTCAGTACCATCATCAGTCTCATGAACCTCCTGGTGGAATCCCTCACCTTCATCATCACTCCGCTCATCATGCTCGCGGGGTGGCTCCTGTCGCCGGATTGGACATTCGGAGAGATATTTGGACTGCGTCCCATACTCCATCAGCTCTGGATATTCATCTCCAATATCGTGTATGTCATATTTGGATTCTTGCTCGTGTTCGTCGCATTTGCCAATATATTCGGAGGAGAGCACTCCAAAGCGTACGAGATGAAAACCTATCTCCCGAAACTCGTCGTCGGGATGCTCATCGTTCCATTTACCTGGTTCATCGTCAGTGCCGTACTTTCCATATCCAACGTACTCACCGCCTCCGTTATCCAGCTCCCGACGAGCACTATCAAGCAAGCAGGAACAAAAGACGGATCCTTCCTGGAGACGCCTATTATACCGAAAGAGATTGTATATAATAAAAATGTTAATGCAGGGACAGGAAGTACTATGCTGAATGATGAACAAATCATGAAAAATAATGGCAACTTCTCATCGACCGATTGTAGTATGAGTAGTGACAAAAATTGTCTCTCAATCCGACAATTTCTTGCAGGCGGTGGGGGTGGGGCATATAATCTGCTCTCTGTCTACGCCTACGGTATCTTCAAGATCCAGGACTACAAGAGCATAACCAGCGGACAGAAGATTACTCAGATGGCAGAGATCGCCAAGAAGCTCGTGTTTTGAACGCTTTTCTTCATCATCTTCGGGATCCTCGTCATCGCCATCGTGTATGCACTCTTCACACGAGCCGTCATGCTCTGGATGTTCGCCATATTCTCCCCACTCTTCGCACTCAACCACGTGCTCGCCGGAGGGAAATGAAAGTTCGCGGAGAGTGTTGGAAAGTTCGATATCTCCCACTTTATCTCCCTCGCACTGGTACCCGTATTCGTATCTGCAGCACTTGCCTTCGGGCTCATGTTCCTCGGACTCGTTATGGGTGCGACTGGTGGAGGGGATACCACGAAATGAGATAATAAGCTTGAATCAGAAAATGTATTGGTTACCACTAAAGGGGATACGACTAGTTTTCAATTCGGTATGGGTGATGGTATAACACTCAAAACCATCGGACTTATCGACCAAGAGGCAAAAAATGGAGTTTCCGGTGTGCTCGACACAGGAAAGGGTATCATAGGGACGATTATCATGAACGTGCTCGCCCTCGTCATCCTCTGGATGGCAGTCATGGCAGCCCTGGAAGCAAATGACATTACCAAGGCAGCCGTCAAGCCGATTTCCGAAATGGGAAACAGCGTCGGAGAGCTCATGAAACACGCACCGCAGTACGTACCGATTCCGGGAACTGGTGGGCAGAGTATGAAGTCGATGACACAATGAGTTTCTGGTATAAAATGATGAATCGAGCAAGTAGCCTCTAGTAAAGCTTCTGAAATAACGAGTAAATTCGGATTTGCCGATGCTGCAAAAAGAAATCAAGCAAAGACCGATCTTAACACGGCTATCGCACAAGATAATTTAGATTCTATGAAGAAATGATTTCATGATCTTAAAAACACGTATTCATCTTATAATGAAATGAAAAATGATGCTGGTGCTTTGGATATCCTAAAAAAGATGGCAGGCAAAGTTGGAGCAAAAGATTTTGAGTCAAAAGATATGACTGGTCTCATAAAAAGCATTGAGGAATGAATAGAACATAAGTATCCAAGTAGTGGATGATTATTCCATGATAGACAAGGTAGTCAAATTGATGATGGGTACCTCCAGTCGCAAGTTTCAAAGAAATCATCAACTACATGATGAAAAGATGAGACAGGATGAAAGATACAATCAAAGGCAGTAAACAATGGTATTATACAGCATGAGTTGAATTTAACATTCGCAAACAACGATACTGCACTTGTGAATCTTGATAAAGATAAAAAATTCATTGAATTCAAACAAGCATTGGATAGCTTTACACAGATGTATAAATGAAGATTTACGACAAATGAGGATCTTGCGAAAAAATTAAATGAAGACCTTAAATGACGAATAGAATCATCCGAACTTACTAAATTGGAAACAGCATTAAAGGGTGTGGCTGATATTTTGAAAAAGGAAGGGAATTAGAGCAGAACACCCCAAGAAACCTACGAAAATCCCCCATACTCGTGAAAGTATGGGGGAATTGTTTGAGAACTCGCCTTTTATCACCTCACCCCGACCCTCTCCACTCGTGGAGAGGGAGTAATATTTCCCCTTCTCCATTGTATGGAGAAGGGGTTAGGGGATGAGGTGAGAAAGGTGACTATTATCTAGAAGTCAACAGCTCTGCACCCTGACTAGAGTTCCCGGTTTCTCTGGTGAGCTGATGAAAGGATGAGACCAGTCTCAAGTACGGAAAATCTTTTTGGAGTTTCGGTGAGTGTGGATATAATGGCATTATATTATTTAACTATTCAAACTATGCCATCAGACAATCTCAAAAAAGCAGGGTTCAGTTTTGAAGAAATAAAGAGCATTCAACAATGACGAAAGGATGTCGCTCAGGGGAAGATTTTCTCGCACCAAGATGTCATGTCATATGCCCGAAAGGAGTTATTTTCTCATGCAAAAGCACATGTATAAGATAATCTTTTCTGCTCAAGCAAAATCCGAATACCTCTCTATCGGTCAATACATAGCGAGAGATAATCTCTTCTATGCAAATGAGGTGCTTGATAAAATAGATCACAGTGTCATTTCCTGATAGCATTCCCAAGAATTGGAAAAGAGATAGATGATGGGTTGCGAGAACTTGTAGAACCTAGATATTGATTCCGTATCATTTACGAGATCATCGATGATACTATCATAATTCTCTCTATTTTCAGATATCAAAATAGTTGGAAATAAGACACGACACATTTACCTCCATTTCACCTCAGATATCCCCAAGAAACCTACGAAAATCCCCAACACTTGTGAGAGTGTGGGGGATTTGTTATTTTACGGATATTTTTTATAGATATCTTTTCTGTGCAAGAATCTATCCAGTTGGATAGTGGAACCAAGCAATCTGAATCCAAGGCGATACTCTCCGATTCGGTACCGGTAGAATTCCTTGAATCCTGCCAGTTTCTTGATGTTTCAGACATCATGCAATGAGGATATTCATTCCAATACTTCCAC
The DNA here is from genome assembly GCA_028689245.1 of Candidatus Altimarinota bacterium. Lineage (GTDB taxonomy): Bacteria > Patescibacteriota > Gracilibacteria > BD1-5 > UBA2023 > UBA1545. Next base: position 12,127 of record JAQTWO010000037.1, read on the forward strand.
AAATGTAAAAATCTCCCGAATAAGTTCGGGAGAAGCGTACTTCTCGAGGTCTTTCTCAAATTGTTTATGATACTTTACCTGCATATTTGTTTCGGAGAGTTGCTATAGGAGAAGAACTGGTGTTATTATGACTCATATGAAGTCCGAGCATGATATCTTCGATATCTTCAAGAGTGTATTCCCGAACAAGCGCACGAAAAAGAGTCTCATACTGAGACTTCTTTGCTTCTGGGATATCGATAGTTACCGTGGACATATAAATATGTGTTATTGGGTTATGTTGTAACATAATAAAGATAATGCTTCTGTATGGATGATTGTAATTCTTTTTTGCAGTGTGCTATGGTACCATTCCAATGTTCATGTGCCTCATCGAGGGTGTAAAGCTTGCTCATAAACTGAAAATTAGTAATACTTTTTTAGTATATCTCTTTCTCCGAAAAATCAAACAAAAAATTTTTCAAGAGCGGGGATTTGCTTGAGAACTCGCCTTTTCTCACCTCACCCCGACCCTCTCCTAGAAGGAGAAGGGGGACTGTTTTGCTTTGATTTGAGACCAGTCTCAAGTGAGGAAAATCTTTTTGGAGTTTCGGTGAGTGTGGATATAATCAGAGAAGTTTAGTTTTTAATTCAAGAGAATATGGCAGTAATAAGCGTGGAAGTGCCCGATAAAATAGCCAGAAAATTCAAACCCTATACCATAGTAAAATATGAATATCTCTTTAAGGAGAATACCTCTAAAGAAGAACCAGCGGGTCTTGATGGGGATTGATGGGTGGATTTTGAAGTAAATATGAATGCAGAGGATTTTTTAAAATCTTTGAAAAAATAGGCTTAATAGTCAAAACGTGTTGCTACCCAGTGTCAGGGTTAGTGTGATAGAAGGCTCGAGAGTATCTTGAGTCTTTTATCTTTTGTAGCTCATCTGTGAACATTGACTTTAGACTTGATA
>JAQTWO010000038.1 GCA_028689245.1 Candidatus Altimarinota bacterium
CCGAGGTCTCTTCCGACGAGACGGAGAATCTGGATATTTCCGAGACATCCGGTTCCGGTTCCATTCGAAAAGTTACAGGTTGCACCCGTCGGTTTGTTCGGATCGTCTTTAAGTATCCAACGGAAATACGTACGTTCGGATTGTGGTCATTTTTTCAGAAGATAGAGTTCTGTCATCCCAACTCCTCCGGTAAAAGCAGTTGGACCCATTCCGAGGTCCTCATCGTCATCATCGCCACGGATATTTCCATTGCCATCCTCATCTCCGAGGAGTCCTCATGAGTCGTAATTTGCGTTGGTATTGTAGTCGATGAATTGTTGGCGATACTCGCCGTACCGCTGAGTTAATCCGGAAAGAGAAGGTGACGATCCATTCGATAGAACTCCATAGGTATTGAAGCTCGTGAGACATCCTCCTGTTCCCATGTGTACCCCGCTTCCGCTTCGACAATAGTAGAGCCCATCTCCGTACCCGCTCCCGCTTCCATAGTTTCCGTATCCCGAGAAAACAGTATAATGTCCCGACATCGTGGCAGTCCCTACCGCTTTTCGGTTCCAGTACTCTTCGTAATCGATATCTCCTCCGGTTTTTATGAGATCGACGAATTTCTCTGTGGCACTGTAGAGTTCGTTATTGAGATCCAGACGACTCGAAAGGCGAGTTCGGAAAATACCGATATTACCCATGGAATCGAATGCTGCGATGATAATGATAGAAAAAATCGCGATCGATACTATCATCTCTATGAGAGTAAATCATTTCACCTCATCCCTAACCCTTCTCCTAGAAGGAGAAGGGGATATATATATTAACTTATTCTCAATAGCGTGCTTCATATTTTCCAAAGACTAAAAACTAAAAATTATTTCTTCTTTTCTGTAAAGACCTTCTCTTTTTTGAAAATATAGTGCAGAAATGTTCCAATGCTTCGACCTATCTTTATGCCGGATGGCGCTTTCCAAAATGAGCGGGGGCCGATATGAAAAAAGAAATTCATGACATCGAGGAATTTATTGTCCCGGAGTATATCGGGTTTGTATCCGAAAATGTTTTTGGTAAAGAGGATGACGCTTTCTATCAAGGATGATATGAATTCCTTAATGAGGATGAGAATGATGAAAAAGGTATTTTCTCTGAGTTGTTTTTTACTCATTGGATATGGAAGTGGAGGATGTAAAATATTATTGTGTATCTTTTTCTTTACAAAAGTCATATTTCTCTATAATTGCCCCTGAGAAATACTTCTTATCTTTGTCATATGGATTATACAGCAAATCTGAAAAATCGAAAACTAAAAAATAAAATACATACTCTTCTTGCTCGTTTGAGCTTCAATTTCGTTCATTTATCGGGAAGTTTGCGGATTATAAGCATTGGTATATTCCTCTCGGTCTGCTCTCTTTTTTTGAATTGGTTTTCCATCGCGGATAACGGAGTGCACGGTCATGCCTTCAGTATCAATGTCGGATATATCGGATATATTATCATCATAATAAATAGCATTCTTTGTTTTTTGCTCCTTTCCTCCCATGGAAAAGAAAAACTGAAAACCAAGGCGAACTTTACCTTTTCTGATCACACGATCATAATAGCTTCAGGTATAACCTTGCTCCTCCTCACGTTCACGGTCTTCAATACCATCAGAGGTTTCATGCTCTTTTATCAAAACATCACCATTGGAGACGGTATCGTATTCCAATGCATGGGATCCATGTTTATCATCCTCGGAGGAGTATTCTACTATCGTGAAAGAAAACGGGATTTTCTGAATACCGTATACGTGGAGAACATCGTCGCACATGATTCTATGTTTGCTGACTATGAAGCGATTCTCGGGAAAAACGATCCAGATAAAAAAAATATGACACTCCCTCTGTAAATGCGGTTGTATACCATATCGATGTCATCTTTAACCCGATTCTATTGAAAATGGCATTTCCATTTGCATTTCCTCGATTTTTTCATAATATATGACCAATTTAGTCATATATAAATAGAGAGATTCTATTGCTCTCATGATTTCAAAATATATTTTCCTCTTTCTTGAGTGACTCACTTCCACTGGTTGTGAATATATGAGATACACGCACTCAAGCCATCCTCGGTGAGGTCGAAAAAATATTTTGAAATGAAGATTACTTACACAATGCACCATACCATGATCCAAATACACAATCTCCATGTTTCCGTTGAAGGAAAAGAGATTCTCCGAAACATCGATATTTCTTTCGAGTTAGGAAAAACCTATTATCTGCTCGGACAGAATGGAAGTGGAAAATCTTCGCTTGCATTGACCATGATGGGACACCCGAAATATCAGGTATGAAAGGGCATGATGACTCTCGACGGAGACGATCTCGGAGCGATGACCCCGGATGAACGGAGTCATCGCGGACTTTTTCTCTCGCTTCAGAATATCCCGGAAGTTCGTGGTGTACGACTTGGAGAATACCTTCGTACTATTCACAACAAGCATCTTTCCGCAGGAGAAAAACCACTTTCCCCGTTTCTTTGTCGCAGATATCTCACGACTCTTGTGAAAGAGCTTGGTATCCCGGAAGCTTTTCTGGATCGCGACCTCAATGTCGGGTTTTCGGGTGGTGAAAAACGCAAGATAGAAATCCTCCAGATGAAGCTCCTTCATCCGAAGTACATCATCCTCGACGAGATTGAGAGCGGACTCGATATCGACGCGTTCCGGACGGTCGCGGAGCTTCTCGCTCGGGTCAAGAGTCCTGAAAATACCCTCATTATTATCACGCATAATTTCCGTATGACTGAGTTCGTCAAGCCGGATGAGGTTATCATATTGAAGAGTGGTGAGATAGTTGAGCGAGGGAGAGGAGAGTTGGTGGAGAAAATTGGAGTGGAAGGATTCGGGGAATAAAAAAGCCATCTGCTATATGGATGAATTTATGGAAAAAAAAGACATGCCAAGAGGGCATATCTTTAGGGAACTAGTTCGGTTTACGACGAGTAGCATATCACACTTCACCAACTGGCATCCTACAGGCTACTTCTGATATAAAATTTCGAAATTTGGGAGAGTAAATTCTTGGTTGTCCAGTAAGAGGCTCAATCGTTTCTATAACTTGTCTAGTTTTATTCTGCGTTCCCATACGCACCGCATATGACTCCATCTTCCCTTGTCATCAGCTTGTACTCTCTAAGTGTTTTTCTCCGGGAGTTGTATCTCATTGTAATCGCTTGAATGCATTACGTAAATTATTATCTCACCCAGATCCTGACATACCCATATTGAAAAAAGTAAAAAATAATACCTCGTATATATAATAAATACCTATGAAAAGTCAAATGAAAAATAATTCTCTTCAATCTCACCTCGACACGAGCGATGAAATCGTCTATCGCGATATTTCCGATGCGGGACTCTCGGAGGAGGTTATTCGACAGATTTCCGAGTCCAATAATGATCCTGAATGGATGCTCGAACTCCGACTGAAGGCACTGGAGATTTTCCGGAGCAAGCCGCTTCCTGCTTGGGGTCCGGATTTAAACTGACTGGATCTGGATTCCATCCGATATTTCGCAAAAGTGGAGGTGGAAGGAGATAGGAAAAGCTGGGAAGACGTCCCAGACGAAATCAAGCGGACATTCGACCGACTCGGGATTCCCGAAGCGGAAAAGGCGATGCTTGCGGGAGTCGGGGCACAGTACGACAGTGAAGTCGTGTACCATAATCTCCGTCAGGAGCTCATGGATCTCGGAGTGATTTTCGAGGACATGTCCGTAGCGATCCATGAACACGAAGAACTCGTACGAAGCCATTTCATGAAAGCGATTCCTATTCATGATCACAAGTTTGCGTCGCTTCATGCGGCAGTCTGGAGCGGAGGAACATTTCTCTATATTCCACGGTGAGTCGTCATCGACGATCCGCTTCAGGCATATTTCCGTATGAATGTCCGTGCTGGAGGGCAGTTCGAACATACCATCATTATCCTGGAGGATGAGGCGCAGGCACACTACATAGAAGGATGTTCGGCGCCGAAATACGGAACTGCGAGCCTGCATGCCGGAGGTGTCGAGATATACGTCGGTGCACGGGCAAAGATGCGATATTCGAGTGTGGAGAATTGGTCCATCGATACTTACAACCTCAACACCAAACGCGCCATCGTCGAAGAAGAAGGATTTATGGAATGGGTCGGGGGAAATATGGGTTCCGGAGTCACCATGCTCTATCCGTGCTCGGTTCTGAAAGGGGATAGGAGTTCCGCAACGCACATCGGAGTCGCTCTTGCGGCAGCAGGACAGGACACTGATACTGGAGCGAAAGTCATCCATATCGGAAAAGGAACCACCTCGACCGTACTCTCGAAATCGCTCTCCAAAGGCTGAGGTCGGGCGACGTACCGATGACTTCTCGATATCAAGCCATGAGCTACTGGGGCGGTTGCAAAAATCGAGTGTGACGGACTCATACTCGATGCTCTCTCCGCGAGCGATACATTTCCCGATATCCGGGTCGGCAACAGTTCCTCGACCGTCGCTCACGAGGCGAGTGCCGGCAAGATTTCCGAAGAAGCACTCTTCTATATGCGGAGCCGTGGAATCGACGAAGATGCGGCGAAAACCATGATCGTGAATGGGTTTCTCTCACCGGTTGTCCGCGAACTCCCGCTCGAATATGCCGCCGAGATGAATGTGCTTATCGCGATGGAGATGGAAAAGAGAGGGTAGCTGCTCGGACAAATTCGCAATGACAAAAATATTTTCATTATTCATAAATATGCAAATCCAACACCTCCACTTATTTCCACAAACTATCCAGATTCCACCAAATGAATCCTGGATTCTTCTCGACTCCGAAAATAACGATATCGAGCAAGTCATTATTTTGTCGGAATGAGCAGAGCTCGATTTCTATAGTGCCCGGACGAGCGGGAAACTCAGACTCCGTATTATTCACCAAGGAGCTGATAGTATTTCCCGCATACAGTGCGGATTCCATGCACAGAAAAATGGAAAGATAGAAGCGATTATCAAGAGTTCGTTCGAAGCAAACAATGCGACGAGTGAGATTCATATCCTCTCGCTCGCGGATTCGAGCGGGGAAGTGCTTCTTGATAGCGCGATAGATATTAAAGAATGAACGAAACAAATCATTGGAAGACTCAAGGAGCGGCATATTTTCCTCGGGGAGGGCGGGAAAATCCGCGGGATTCCAGCGCTCATCGTCCATTCCGACGATATCGAAGCGAGTCATGCACTTGCCATCGATCGTATCTCGGATGAGGAGCTTTTCTACCTTCGAAGTCGTGGTTTCAATCGTGACGAAGGGACCGGACTTCTGCTCGATGGAGCCGTTTCGGAGATATTTTCAGAATTGGAAAGCCTTGACGAGAGGATATATGAAGAGTGTAAAAGTAAAATAATGCAAATTCAGGGGATAACTTGATAACAAAGAGAGGAATGTTAAATTTTCAAAATAAATTTGCATTTTTATATTATTCTCATATACTCCTCCCCGCTTCTGTTAAATATGAGTCTGTATTAAATTATTAAATGGAGCTGTAGCTCAATTGGTTAGAGCGTCCGCCTGTCACGCGGAAGGTCGCGAGTTCGAGTCTCGTCAGTTCCGCCATTTTTATAGAAAATCATTTTTTATGGGGTCTTAGCTCAGTTGGCTAGAGCGCCTGTTTTGCACGCAGGAGGTCAAGGGTTCGATTCCCTTAGACTCCACCATTATAAGTGTTCAAGAGAATCCATTGGATTCTTTTTAGAATTTCTATCTTATCTATCTATTTTTTTCTCTTATGGGAGTTAGTAACAAAAGACCTCGACAACTCAATTACTCTGTTAATGTCAAAGGAGCAAAATCTGGAAAGAAGGTAGAGAATACTATCAAGCACTACAAGAAACTCCAGGAACGAATTGCTTTTGAAGGACATACTACATGGCTTCTCAATGCTGTGGAGATCGTTCTCCGAAAGTTCAAGAAGTATTCTGTAAACATCAATAAAATCTAATTCTCCATTTGAGGACTTTCTGCTTTATACTTTAAACTTTTTTCTTCATTATGGCACGTCTCACAACCCATGCACACAAGAAGCTCAAACGAGCAGTAGATCGCATTACGCGAAAGATGAGAAAAGTGAACAAATAATCATTTGCTTTTTTTCTTTTTTCCATATTATTCATAGGCTTTTTATTTATTTTAATTTTTTCTATTATGGCAACATTTGATCGTTCCAAACCACATGTAAATATTGGTACTATCGGACACGTAGATCATGGTAAAACTACTACTACTGCAGCTATCTCCAAGGTTCTTGGATTGAAGTTCGGTGGAGAAATCACTGACTTTGACAAGATCGATTCCGCTCCAGAGGAAAAGGCACGTGGTATTACTATCAACACTGCCCACATCGAGTACTCAACAGCTGCTCGTCACTATGCACACGTTGACTGTCCAGGACATGCCGATTATGTTAAGAACATGATTACCGGTGCCGCACAGATGGATGCTGCGATTCTCATCGTTGCTGCAACTGACGGACCTATGGCTCAGACTCGTGAGCACATCCTCCTTGCTCGTCAAGTAGGTGTTCCTTATATCGTAGTATTCATGAATAAGTGTGACATGGTTGATGATGCAGAGATGCTCGACCTTGTTGAAATGGAAATCCGAGAACTTCTTTCTAAGTACGAATTCCCTGGAGATACTCTCCCAGTAATTCGAGGTTCTGGTCTCGTTGCTCTTGAAAATCCTACTGATTACGACAAAGCATGGGGAGCGAAGACTATCATCGAACTCTTCGAAGCGATCGAAGCATACGTTCCAGTTCCTGAGCGAGCTCTCGACAAGCCATTCATCATGCCAGTTGAGGATGTATTCTCCATCAAGGGTCGAGGTACGGTAGTTACCGGTAAGATCGAACAAGGAGTTATCAAGCTCGGTGATACTATCGAAATCGTCGGAGTTCGAGATACTCAGACTACAACCGTAACTGGTATCGAGATGTTCCACAAACTCCTTGATCAAGGTCAAGCTGGAGATAACGCTGGTCTTCTTCTCCGAGGTATTGAACGAGACGATGTTGAGCGAGGACAAGTTCTTGCAAAACCAGGATCTATCAAGCCACACACGAAGTTTACTGCAGAGGTATACGTACTCACAAAAGACGAAGGAGGGCGACACACTCCATTCTTCAAGGGGTACAAACCACAGTTCTACTTCCGAACTACTGACGTAACTGGAGCTATCGAGCTTCCTGCTGGAGTAGAGATGGTTATGCCTGGTGATAACATCCAGATGACTATCGAACTTGGTTCTCCAATTGCAATGGAACAAGGACTCCGATTCGCGATCCGTGAAGGAGGACGAACAGTTGGTTCTGGAGTTGTAGCTAAGGTTATGGCTTAATTTTTAGAAAATAATGGATGATTTCTTCGTCAAATCTCCATTCCTCGCTCTCCGTACTTATGTACGGTTCGCTTCGGGATTCGATTTTCCTCGAACTCACCTCATTCTTTTCTAAAATACTTCAAAAATACTGTATCTTCATCTGTTTGGCATCACAGTTCATGTGATGCCAAATGATGAGCATATACTTCTCTATTATCTTTCATTCTCTATGGTTTCCAAGAAAAAAGCAACAGCAAATATTCGTATTATCGTACGAGCGTTCGAACACAAACTCGTTGATGAGGCAGTGAAGAAAATCGTTATGACTGCACAAGATTCCGGTGCAACTGTTGTAGGTCCGGTTCCACTTCCAACAAAGATCGAGAAGGTAACACTTCACCGTTCAACGTTCGTTAACTCCGATGCTCGTGAACAGTTCGAGATTCGTCGTCACAAGAGATTGATCGATATCAATGAGCCGACTGCGAAGACCCTTGAACTTCTCCAATCTATCAATATTCCTTCTGGAGTAGGAGTAGAAATCAAAGTATCGTAATTTATCTGTTATTGTAATAATCCCTCTCCGCTATGTCTCGCGTTTGTCAGCTCACCGGTAAAAGAACCGCTGTTGGAAATAATGTCTCTCACTCTGTGAGAAGAACAAAAAGAAAATTCTACCCAAATCTTTTTTGGAGAAATGTACAAGATCCTACCACAGGAGTCACTTTCCGTGTAAGACTTTCTGCTACTGCCATCAAAACACTTAAAAAGAAAGGTATCTTATAAAGGTATAAGAGGATGGTATATTCTATCCTCTTTTCACCGCTTTGCCCTGGTGGTGGAATGGTAGACACGCAGGACTTAAAATCCTGTTCCTCATGGGAGTATGGGTTCAATTCCCATCCGGGGCACCAATAGAAGTATTTAACCAATTGGTTATCTGGATGGGAATCAAATATATCTCCCAAGGCTCATAACTAACAACTAATAACTAACAACTCATACTATGCTTAAGATCCGACTTTCTCGATCAGGACGAAAACACGTTCCGTTTTTTCATATCGTTCTTACTGAACATAAACAATCCGCTAAGCACGGATATATTAAAGTTCTTGGGTTCTACAATCCAATTACCAAGGAACTGAAGTTCGATGAGAAAGATGCAGCTCAGTATATCGCAAATGGAGCACAATACTCAGATACTCTTGTAAAGGTTCTTGCAAAAGCAAAGAAATAGTCGTAAAATTTCAGGAAGCTCTATTCCTTATTCTCTTACGTTTGTACTATATGAATCCGAAGGATTTCCTTTCTTTTATCATAGATTCTCTTGTTTCTCATAAAGAGGATATAAAAATAGAACAACGAGAAGATGAGCTTGGAACACTCCTGACCCTTCAAGTAAATCCTCAAGACATGGGTACCATCATAGGAAAGGAAGGTAAAACCATCAATGCCATTCGTACGGTACTTCGTGTATATGGTTCCAAGATGGATGCACGTGTAAACTTGAAAGTCATCGAAGAATAATTCCCTCTCATTCTGAAAACATCTCCACACACCGTGGAGATTTTTATTATCCGGCAAGTGTACTTTTATCGAGTGATAAAAATCCCCATCGTTAAATCTTGCTTTTTCCGCAACATTCGTATACTTGGGATATATACCCAACAAAAATCGGTTTCTAGATTTTTTGTATTTCGGAAGTTTCGAGCTCGTGTTCGAATCCCCGTATCGCAGACGTTGGAGAATTCAAGAAACCTAGAAACTAAAATATATCAGGAATATATATCTTTCCTCCTCTGTAATGGCACTCTATCAAACGTATCGACCCAAAGATTTTCACTCGCTTTTCGGACAGACATTCGTTCGGGAAGTTTTACAGAACGCTCTTTTGCAGAATCGTACGGTGTGAGCCTATCTTTTTCATGGATCTCGGGGGACGGGAAAGACAACCGTAGCCAGAATTCTTGCTCGTTGAGTCAATTGTCTCTCGCTTACGACTGATGGAAATCCTTGCGGAGAATGTCAGAACTGTCGCGATGCAGAAAATGGGAGTTTGCTCGATATCATCGAGATCGATGCCGCTTCCAATACAGGGGTTGATAATATCCGCGATATGATCGAACGTGCCCAGTTTCAACCAACACAAGCACCATACAAAGTGTACATCATCGACGAGGTGCACATGCTTTCGAAAGGAGCATTCAACGCACTCCTGAAGACACTGGAAGAACCGCCGAAACATGTGAAATTCATCCTTGCGACAACCGAGATTCACAAAATCCCCGACACGATCATCTCCCGTGCACAGCGATTTGATTTCAAACGAATCAAGAATGAGGATATCATAGAATACCTTCATTTTATTGCTCACAATGAAAAAATAGAAGTAGAAGAATCTGCTCTCGAGCTCATTGCACGTCTTGCAAAATGATGAATGCGAGATGCAGTGACTCTTTTTGAACAATACTCTGTCTGAGGTGTTTTGAAACGAAAATACATCGAAGAGAATTTGGAACTTATCGGAGAGGATTTTCTTATGGATTTCATAGAATCTTTGATGTGAAAAGATGCTGAAAAAACTCTTGAGAATTTAGTATTTTTACAGAATAAGACCCTCGATGTCCGATTATTTCTCGAACAACTTCTCTTTTTTCTCCGAGATTGCATGAGGGAATCTCTGAAGCAACCTCGATTCGGAGCGTATGCGGAACTTTTTGAGATATTCGAAGGAGTGTATGGACGATTGAAATTCTCTCCGGATCCATTTCTTCTTCTCGAGACGAGTACATTTCGGTGTATTGCAACGAAATCCAAAGTCCTCACCCCAACTCCTGATAGGACTGACTCCGGGGGTCTCTCTCAAGGGTGAGGAGAGTCTCTAGCTCCCCTTCGCCCTTTGGGAGAAGGGTTCGGGGGATGAGGGTGAGATACCCAGAAAAAAGAAACCAAAACTTCACCTCACACGATGCCTCCTGAAGACGGTCCTGTAGGGTCTCTCCGAGAAAGAGAGTGAGTAAGCGGATTAAATGATAAAATTTCCCCTACCCCCCTTTACAAAGAGAATAATAATACTCCGGAAAGCTCACCGGCTAACGCTTTCGACTTCAGTCGATTTATCGAACATATCCGCACTGTACCGAAGCGGTCTTTTGTGGGACTCGGACTCAGGGTATCGACCTATAGTCAGGATGGAAATTGTATCATCATTCATCCGGATAATGATTTCAATTTCAAAAAACTCGATTCTGCTGATGTGCGTACGTTTCTTCAAGAGATGTTGGATACGCTTTTCGGAATAGGATACAGGATCGATATCCGCAAATGATGAGGATGAATATCTCAGAAACATTCACAAAAAACACCATCATTGATAGAAGAGGTAGCGAATATATTCTAATAATTCATTGTTTCCATGTGTCATCCCGAGCAGAGTGAAACGGAGTCGATGGATACCCTAAGAGCACGTAGTCTCTTTAAATCAGCACTATGACACTGTATTATGCAGAAACTACAAAGCATATTGTTTTCCATCTGGAAATACTTGTTTCAAATGTGGCAGTCAAAAGGGATTCCTCGACTTCACTCGAAATGACAATTCTCCATAGTTCCTAACTTTCACCTCTCCTATGCGTCCCCCATTTATCTTGAAGCTCATATTTAACCGATACTTTTTCCAGAAACTTTTCGCGATAATATTGCTTCTGGCAGGGATATATTTCCTCGAATCTTTCCTTGCAATTTTTCTTATCGCATTTCTTTTCTCCTATCTCTTCTTGGATGTGGCAAAGGTAATCAGTGCCAAGATGGTGAAACTGAGCGATCATATGTCACACCGTATCGTACGCAAGTTTTTTCGTACCAGTTCAGCCCTTCCTATTGTCATTACCTTTGTTTACATCACTTTCATAGTGGTGGTTATTTCCCTGTTCTATACTCTTATACCACATCTTCTGGAAGAGGGAAAATGACTGATTCATGATACTCCGGTTATCACGAATCAAATTCAGGATGCGATATCGCGATTGGAAAATAGTGTCAATATGGATCTGGGGATCAATAAAGCGCTCAATAATATTTTCAATCCTGCGTCGATTCAAGAAATCGTGAAAGGAACGTTTGAAAATATCAAAAATATCGGGATATTTCTCACCAAGTTTCTCATCGCTCTCATCTTGAGCTATGTATTTCTTATCGATAAGCAGAGGATTTCCGATTATCTTCAGGCTATGAAAGGAGGAAATTTCTCTTTTCTCTACGAAGAATATCATGTGATCTTCGGCAAGATCACGAAAGGATTCGGACTCATTTTTAAAGCACAGGCAATCATTGCTTTTGTAAATGCGCTTTTAACCATCGTGGGATTGTATATTATCAGCTTCTTTCATGGAGTTGATACCTTTCCTTATATCATAACGCTTGGAGTTATAGTTTTTATCTTCGGTTTCGTTCCGATACTGGGAACTTTTCTTTCCTGACTCCCTATTCTCATTATTGGATACAATTATGGCGGAACAAGCGTTATCATAGCAATTCTCGGTATGGTAACCTTCATCCATGCGGTAGAGGCGTACTATCTCAATCCAAAAATCGTTTCTTCATACATGGAGCTCCCGGTGTTTCTGACCTTTATCATCTTGCTCATCTCTGAGCATATGTTTGGGTTTATCGGACTCCTTATAGGGGTCCCAATCTTCTATATACTTGTTGATCTCCTGAAGGATTTCGATGGATTTATCACCAAAATAGCACTGGCATCTCACCTCTTTCAAGAAACCAAAGAAGAGACCAAAGATGCTATCACCCATGATATACGTCTGAGTCGTTCGGGGAAACGGGAAGGGAAATAATGGATAATCGTCAGAGAAGGGGGGAAAATCATACACCTCCCCATTCGCTCTATTTTTTGGATTTACTTTCTCACTTCAATTCTATGAAAAACATCTGGACAGATACCAACTCTCATGGTTTCACCCTCATCGAACTCATCGTCGTCATAACGATCCTCGTCATCCTCTGAACCATAGCATTTTTGAATCTCGGAGGTTTTCAGAGCAGTGCCAGAGATGGGAGAAGAGTATCGGATATGGCGAATATAGGGAAGGCTATTGATCTGGCTATCATACAACAGTGAAGTGCTCCTATTCCCACGAGTGCTGTTTCATATACGGGAGGTTCAGTGACTCTTCAGATGGGAACAGTTACGAGTACAACAGTTCCTCGTATGAATGGAGATTTCTCTGACCCATTGACTCGGTCTCCATATAACTACTCAGTATTTGGAAATGGGCTCTATTATCAACTCGGGATAGATTTTGAGAATCCTCTCTCCTATCATACCAGCATACCAGGAATAGATACGGTGTATGCAGCTGATTCTTCTCTCAGATACTCCAAGCTCTGAGGAAACTATAGGTTTGATCCTTCTCTTCCATCTCTCTTTGTATTATCCGGAAGTTACAATACTGCTTCCGGAGGGATATTCGCTCCGGATGTGTGCTTCGTTCTGGATAATGTGAGTACGAATACGTTTGCTTCTTCTACTGGTTGTCTGGCAAAGAAGAATATGAGTCTAAAGAGTTTGGATGGTAGTCTGGTGGGATATTGGGATATGGAGA
>JAQTWO010000039.1 GCA_028689245.1 Candidatus Altimarinota bacterium
TCTCCTACGTCAAGATCCCGATGTTATCATGGTGGGAGAGATTCGAGATTCCGAAACAGCACGACTCGCTGTTGAAGCATCCATCACCGGTCATCTGGTTTTTTCTACCATTCATGCAAACTCTACTGTCAATACTCTCCAGCGTCTCACAAATCTCGGTATCGATCCCCTCCTCATAACCTCCAGTCTCCAACTCATCATATCGCAAAGACTCGCTCGCAAACTTTGCCCACACTGTAAGTTAGCCTACAGACCCGATGATACGATTATCAAAAAAGTACTCTCACGTATCGGAAAGTACATTACCGAGCCGGATAAACTCATGTTCTATCGAGCACAGGAAGGAGGGTGCGAGAAATGTCGACACAAATGATACAAAGGACGAACCGGATTCTTCGAAATCCTGGAAATGTCGGAATGAATCGAAAAGATGATACTCTCGCATGCTTCCAAAACTCAAATGGAGATTCAAGCAATCGGGGATGGAATGGTGACTATCAAGGATGATGCACTTATAAAAGTCGTACTTGGGGAAGTCAGTCTGGAAGAAGTTCTCCAGGTGCTTGGCGGTTAAAAATCTCCTCCACTTTACAAAGCGGAGGAGATTATTTAGCGTTTCTCCCCTGCCATTCGATAGTCCCAATTATTTGTTTCCGTACTATAAAAGTACTCTATCCCCTGTTTGTTCTTGATATCTTGTTGAAAATCGATCGGATTATAATCAATATACCCGCTCTTGAGCAATATGGAGGGAAGTATTGCGTGTTCCTTTTTATCATGAAGATAGCGAGCATCCGCCTGCTCCAAGTAGGAAAGATTTATCTCACGAACTGCCTTGTTTAGATAAGTTGAACAAAAATTATCGACATTTTGTCCATTCGTTGGATTGACTCATTCTTCTTCCAGCTTCTTTATAATGCTCTGACGGATACTATCTATCTCTGCCAATCATTTTCCGGTAAGCGTTGCCTTGGCATTGAAAGTATTGAGAAGTGTTGTCCCGAGTTCGGACGAGAATTGCTTGCAAAGAGTATTCTTATTCCCTTCGATACTCTCTGCAAGAGAAAGGAGCATGATGATGGCTTTTTCTCGATCTCCCGACTTTCCCTGCATAATCGCCGCCATGGTGCGTGCACCCGTCGGAGCATCCGTATTGGTAGATGCCAAACGATAGTATTCGGAAGATTTCGCCCCATCATGAAGATTCCAATAGTAAATGTAGGCAAGATAGTACGGAATCATCGGATCTTTACAGGCATTTTTATAACTCTCATCGGTCCAAAGTTTGGAGAGATTGAATTCATTCTTGGCTTTTTCAACCTTTTGAGGATCACAGTTTTTGACGATGCCTTTCATACCGAGTTTGATGGCCTGATCCGTATTCTTTTGTATCTCATCTTTAGAAAGCTGCTCATATCGTTCATTATAGGAAGGGAGAAGGAGTTCTCCAATCTCATAAGGAAATACAAAATGAGGATTCATATCGGTTATGAGATTGATCATGCTATACAAATAGCCTTTATATTCGGATCCGAGGGCATTCGAACCAATATATTGTATGGTAGATAACCAATAAGAATCTGCGATAATATTCTGAAAACCTCAGGAAGACAGATTCGCTATTTCTGATGTCGGAATAAATTCCGGGTGGTTCACAAAAGACCTCCTTATGTCTACATGTTGCACATAGTTGACTCATGAATCGTACACAAAAACTCCAATCGAGATGAGCACAAGGAGAAATATGAAAAGCTTGGAAAACATAATTACTATTTAATAATTATCAAAAAATGTCATCCCCTTGAATGAGGGAATATCCAACACATTCATCTGAGGAAAAATATAATAACAAAATACTTTTTATGATACGTTTATCGATATTTCAAAAACTGAGAAGATTTTCCCGAAGGCAATTCTTCAGGCCCCCTCTTCACGAGAATTGCACACTGAAAAATTCCCTAAATTCCTATACCGTCATCATCTATCATATCGATTTTTCTTGGGGCAGATGTCGTGGGACGAGATTCTATTTTCGATCCGGTATACACGAGGTGAAGCGCACGATCTTTTCCTTCTCCGATACTGAATGTTTTCAGGTCCTCGATTTTTTTGTCAGATATGTATCCGTGTGCCTTCTTACGATCATACGAGGAGAGATTCGGAAGTATGATTTCCTCTCCGGAACGCATCGCATAAGATATCCGACTTTCGAGATATCGAAAGAATTTCTCATCTTTCGCCTGAAGATAATCATTGACTTCCAGATGCACGAGAAGAGATTCGTTCAAAGTTTTTTCGAGGATACGAGTCAGGAGATGTTTCGTCATATCGAGAGTTTGTCCATGGATACCGATAAGTATCTTGGAATCAGGCGTTTTGACCTGTATGAGGTATATTCCCTTCTTTTTGTCCTGACATGCTACGACAATATCCTCAAGAGAAATTCCCATGAGCGTAAAGAAGTTTCGAGAGATGGAAAGTATTTGTGCTTGCATATCGTACGGGTTCTATAAGATAAATTTTCGGAAGTATTATATAGAAGTATCGAAAAAATAAAAATTATTTTAGTATATCTCCGTGCTTATCGTCTGTTCTACCGTACGAGTATCAGTACCGATCGTACTGCTTGAAAAAAGTAAATAGTATCCTGTAAGCGCTAGGATCATGAGAATCGTAACAAGAGTTTTTGTCACAGGCTCTATATGAACGCTATAATGGCGAAACTTGTAGATATGAAGTTTCGCTATGATGAAAAATCAAAAAATCAGGATGATGAATATGGTATAAATCCCAAAACCAAGCCAAAGCATACGTAGTTAAGAATGAAGAATTAAGAATTCAAGATATTGTCATTCCGAGTGTAATCGAAGAATCCCTTTTCAGTCGGAATAACAAGTGGTTTGACTTTATAGACTGTTCAACTCTCGAAAATTATATCTCCGCTATGACGCTCTCAAAAAAATGATTCTTGGTATCCATCCACGAATTGGATTGACGACAGAGCTTATCGACATCCCGCAAGTCGTAGAGAAACTCTTTGATTCCTTCTTCAAGGTAGATGGTATTCTGACTTCCCTTGGCAAATATGACCGTTTTTTTGTCATCGGGGGCCGTCATGATGAGATCTCGCACTTTCTTTCCTGCCAAACGCGAGTGAAGGAAAGAAAATACACGGTCGCTCTCTCCTGTTTCCGGGTCCTTCCAAGCCTCAAGTAAGAGTGGATATACAAAGCGTTTCATCTCTTCGCCAACCAATACGACCGATTGCACGGAAGAAGCAATAATCTTCTCGGCTATATCGGTATGGAGTTCTTTGGACTCGTCCCCGAGCTCTCGCATATCCCCGAGGAAAAGTATCTTGTTGTATTCGTTTCCCAAACCATTGAGATAACCGATACCTCAGGAGATGGAATTGTGTCCACCATTGTAACTTCCGTCTATAATGAGCGATTCCCGCACTCATTTGAGAACAGAACCACGTCATTTTTGTGGATGAATATCCTTCAATCGCTCGCGTATATCTTGTATATCCATACCGAGGCTTACTCCAAGAGCAAATACGGGAAGTATATTATACACCTGAAATTCTCCGATGAGCGGATAGTGCATCTCATATGATTGAGCATTTTTTATGAGAGAAAAGGAAAGATCCTCAAGTCGGGCTTGTATATTGATAGTGGATATGTCGGCATCTGGATTCTTTATACCATAACTCACCACTTCTTTGTTTTTCATTTTCTCCAGTATGCTCTCTATGTATTTGTCGTCTTTATTGTAAATAACACGTCTGGCTGCCTTCGCAAGCTTCATTTTTTCATCCACATAATCACGAAAAACCGGGAAGGAAATTACGTGGTTTTTTGAGATATTGAGAATGATCGCAACATCTGGAGGGGCAATATCCACAAGAAAATCCATCTCTCATTTATGATCTATTCCATACTCCAAAACAAGATATCTTGGGTATGACTTCCTCAAAAGGATACCGATACCCTTAATGAAAACCCACATCCAAAGGAGAGGATTCCTATTTGGAGATTTTGACTGAAGAATAGTCATGGGTATGCCGTATTCCCCGTTGTAATTGTATGGGGACATATAGACACGATCACCATGAAGAGTCCGGAGAAAGTCGTATATAAAATTCGTTGCAGTAGTTTTTCCAACCGTTCCAGTGATTCCAATAATGAACGGGCGGTGTTTTTTGATAATCCGTTTGGTAAGTAGTGAAAGCAAACCAAGTATGATTTTCTGCATAATAACGCATAAGGAATAGACATTATCCAATATTTGCAAGCAAATAACAAGGATAGAGGTATCTGAAATATATCCAAAAACGACCACACTATACAGAGGAATTGAAAACTTGCAAAAAATTTTCAAAAAGACTCGAAAAAAGTTGCATCATCTCACATCTCTCTCCTGCCCAGGGATATCTCTTTTAAAAGAAAAATTTGATAAATTTTAAAAACCTCTATAATAAACAAAATTATACTTTTAAATACCGTCACATATGTCACAGATTACAAAGGATGGATATGTTTTTACTATACTGGACGAGATCCAGGCTCAGTACGGAGAGCTCGTCAAACTCGTACTCGCGACAGAATCGATGGATAATACCGAGAAGCAATACTGGTTCGATATACTCCCTTCCATGACCGATGAGCAAGTGGACCGACTCTTCGATATCCTCGAAACAGAACGCAAGAAGTTGGAGGAACTGGAGATCAAGTATCAGGAAGAGATCAAGACTCTCAACGAGCGGCACCTCATCGAGTGGCAAGAATTCCAGTCCAAAGAGAACCGAGATAAAGTGAAACAGGCAGAAGCAGCTGACAAAGATGATCAAAATACGGACAATATCCTCAAGATGCTCGATGATATGTAATCAAGGCATCTCCACCTCCCAAGTTTGGGAGGTTTTTTTGTGTGATATTTTAAAATATGAAATTTTAAAATATTTGACAAGATAATAAATATAAATATAGTTCATTTAACTACTAGGGTACGCTGTGCTTTCACCAAGAAAGTCGTAGCCTCTACCTAGTGAGTTGTCCTCTAGAGCAAATGGATGAGCTTGAGCGTTTCTAACGCTACGCAACAAAAGGACAACTCTGAAAAAGTTACACAGTATCGGCTCATCCAACCCATTTATTTCTTTTGAACCCCAAGTTTATGAATGCAGTGATGCAAACACTTCCTGAGGTTACAAAAGAAAAGCACTATCTTCGGAGGGGCATTATCCTCTCCGATTTTTTGAAACAAGAAATCTTAGCGCGCATCAACCTTATAGATATAATAAAAGAATGTCTCCCGTTAAAGAAAAAATGAAATTATTTCCTTGCTCTTTGTCCGTTTCATAGTGAAAATACACCTTCTTTTGCCCTTCGTCCCCACTGGCAATCGTACAAATGTTTCGGGTGTGGAGACCATGGCGATGTCATAGATTTCATAATGAAATTCAAATCAATAAACTACGCCGAGGCTATTATATATCTGTCGAAAAGGATACCATGACTTCATGTTCACTATGGTAATCTCTATAGAGAGGATTATTTTACAAAACTAAAGTACTACGAGAATGGTGGTAAAACCGACCCCGAAATCCCAACGGAGGTATATATCGCGGATACGATTGATGAATATATACACTTCGATACCGAACGTACTTTTGCATACTACAAAAAATGTGTAGATGTGATCCTGGAAGCTCAGAGCAATAGGCATGCAAAGTTCTATGGAAAGAAAGTTTCGGAAGTGCTCTGATACGAACCCGATGTGTTTGCAAAACAAAATGCAGAACTTCAGTTTCTGTCTGAAGAGGCATGTATCTAGATTAAAAAAATATCAAATAATAACCTCGAATATTCGAGGTTATTATTTTGTCCCACTTCCCTACTATTCTATATTACACTACAGTTTTTTATTTTGTCTTGACAAGTGGGGGGAAAATGTATACTAAGAGCAAAGGTTGATACTCAAGAAAAGAATAGAAGTCGCTAGAAAATATAATTCCAGAAATATTGTCATCACTGAAGCCAAATTTTTATTTTTTTATTTTTTCATATATGCCAACTGTTGAAAGACAGGAAGGAGTTATTGAGATACCAGACTCAGATCATACGAAAGCAGGCGCTCTTCAGAGGGTAGATGAGAATGTTGAAAAAATACTTGCAGTCATTGCAAATCCATACGCTCCTCGATACGATAATGATTGTTTTCGGGAGAGTCTTGCAAAAACATTAAACCTGCTTGTTGTTCAGGAGGTATTGCCTTGTTCAAGAAGTTATCCTTATAATCTCACGAACAGCACAACACTTGTTGAAAGGATGCATTTATCACTCGCACTTGGTACGTTCGAGGAAGAATTTTCTTATTTATCAGAAAAAATAAGACGGGCTATTTCAGATGCATACACATCCCATCAGGCAAGTATTCAAGACTAAAGGGCATTCTTGCTTACAGAAAAACATTGTTTATTTCCCGAGAAAAATACAGGATAGTACAGTCTCTGAAAAACATCTTTTCGAGAAAATATTGAAGGCAAGAAGGTTTTTTCAAATCTTCATATATTCTTCATATTTTACGAATATATTCCGACGATAAAAACAGCCTCCATTCGCAAGGGGATCAAATAATCCACAAAATGCATCGTACCGAATGCAGGGATTTTTTCTAAAAAGATTTGCGTATATTTTCTTTTCCACTATCATTGCCTACGTACTTTTATCTTTTTACCAATTCTTTTTATGAATTCTCTCAACAAGGTACAACTCATAGGAAATCTTACTGCTACTCCAGAAGTAAAGGAAACACCGAATGGACAAAAAGTTGCAAATTTTTCCATCGCAACCAATCGTGTATGGAAAGATGCTTCAGGAATGAAACAGGAACAAGTGGAATTTCATAACATCGTCATCTGGGGATCTCTCGCAGGTATCGCCGAACAATATCTCACGAAAGGACAAAAAGTATACCTCGAAGGACGACTTCAGACTCGTAGCTGGGACGATCCAACGGGAGTGAAGAAATACAAAACAGAAGTAGTTGGTGATAATCTCATCATGCTTTCTGGAAAGAGAGAGGAAGGAAGCGATTCCTTCGTACAAGAAACCCCAGAGGAAGTCAGTCCAGTAAAGACTCGGAAAGCTACTCCGAAGGCAGAAGAAGAGATCAACATCGAAGATATTCCATTTTAGTCCATACAAAATCCCCATCCCGATTTCTCGGGATGGGGATTTTCAATTAAATGAATTGAGCACTAATTATTTCTCATGTCGGTGTGAAATACGTAGTATATCCATTTTTCTCCGTTGGTCATACCAAGTGTAGGTGATACTTCTTGTTTCGTACCTCCGATCATCTGTTTGTTGGTATCTATCTTCTTGTATTCTTCGACTTCTTGATTGGTGACAAAAACCACCGCTTCCTCTCCAGGATTTTTCTTATTTTGAGAAGTTTTGGCTATTTGATCGAGAAAAGCATTGGTTTTCACATAGGCAAGACGCTCTTTTTTTTGCTCTATGGACTCCCCTATTTTTGTATTGTCATTCGTGATATACGAAAGATAGGAGTTGATTTGAAAATCCTTGTACTTATACAATACGATAAGGTACATCTCATAGATTATGAGGATCAAAAGACAGAATAATATGTATTGGTACCGTTTTTTCATAGTGTTTTTTCATAAAGTAATTGTATTTTCCTCGTTTTATGAATACAATATCCAAAAATATTTTTTTTCATAATTTTTATGCAAAATTTCCGAACGACTCTGAGGGATTTTTTTGACAAGAACTTCATAGCTCTCATTATGTGGGGATTGCTTATGATCATCTGAGCGCTGCTCTTTTCAGATTTCTCAAAAAGTCCTATAGCCATGTCCGAAAAGATAGAGCCGTATGTCCTTTCAACCAAAGGAAGAACGCTTATTTTTCACGAAAAACAGCTCCTCACAATCGCAGAAAACAGCACGGGAAGTATCACTGCTGGAGATAACGTGAAAACTTTGGATTCAACCGCTACGGTCTATTGGCCAGACGGAAGCATCACTCGCCTCGCAGAACAGTCTTCGATAACCATACATACAGTCCAAGCAAAAACAAGCACTGAGGATATACAAGTGGATTTCAGTCTCAACAAATGAAAGAGTTGGTCAAATGTCATACGATATTATATTGGTGATTCCTATTTTAAAGAACGCTTCAATAACGATACTTCTATAGCGGCGGCACGATGAACCGTATTTGAAATCAACCTCGATCATACATACATCCATGCCATAGATCATGCTATATCCGTAGAAGATATCGGAAGTCACTCAGGAAGTGTATTTGTGGTAGCAGGTGGCATTCTCGATACAAATACACGCGCCAAGCTCATACAGGATAAATTGGACGCAACCTGGAACACTGTCAACGCAAATGCGGATATCGTCTATCTGAACAGCCGAATGGAAGCTCTCAAACAAGCGATTATCAATGTTGCTGGACAGAAAGGTTATCTGGAAATCCTCCTTGAAAAACTCGGATTCAGGAGTGCGAAGTCCCCTCTGGAAATCCTCCTGAACGGCAATGAGAATGATTGGATACAACTTGAACAAGAAGCTATAAAATCTGGAAATACCGGAGAACTCTTGAATCTCTATCAACAAGTATACGGTCTTCAAAATACTGAAACGATACTGAATACCAAGATGAAACTTCGCGATCTCATCATAGAAACCGCATCCAGCAAGGATAAACCGGGATTTCTTACGGATTTTGCCCGCTCCACTCTCTACGACTCATGGAATGCGGTGCAACTCGGAACTGGAGCGATTGAAGGATTGCAAAATAAACTCCAGGACTATATCAAACAAGGGGCAGATAAAAATCTGATAGATACACTCAGAAATGCTTCTACCCGAGAAGATATCATCAATTTCAACAATACTCTCCAGCAAATCAAGATGAATACGATCGAAACTCTCGGAAAAGAAAATTTCACAGATACCGTGACCAAGCAGATCAACATGAAAAATATAGAAAAAGCGAATGATGTAGCAGCCACTGCCCGCAATGGATTCATAGAGTGGTTCAAAAGTTTATTTCAATAAATAACCAGCATGTCAGTACTGAATAAAGATAGAGAACTCTTTAAGAAGGCTTTGATAATTGCTGTTATAGCGATTCTCGTAATCCTAGCGGTATTTGAGATGAATCCATTTTTCCAGCCCTATATGAAGGCTGCTAATCTCGGGATTCAAAATACGCTCATCAGCCAATATGGGACCAATAAGCTTGCGAGCAGAGATATCACCGTGGTTACCATTGACGATAAAACTCTCTCGGATACGGTTGGGCTGGGTCGTTGGCAGGATTTCAAACGTTCCTATTATGCGACGGTTATCAATCATCTGAGGCGTGACGGGGCACTTGTTATCGGAACTGACATACTCTTTTCTGAGAAATCACAAGAAGCGGGTGGAAAAGACGACGATATCCTTGCAAAGTCTATAGAAAATGCGGGGAATGTCGTGCTTGGTTTTTCTCTCGGAAACAAAGAGAATGCGAGCATATATCCGATAGAATCTCTCAAAAAAGCCAGCTCAGAACTCGGATATTTCGATCCGCTCATTATTTATGCAAATAAATTCGTATATGGTTTTCAGCCGGTAGATAGTATAATAAAACCCGCAAAAGAAGGATTCTCGTTTGCTATTTCCAGAAAGTATTTCGATTTGAAAAACAATGGAAAGATAACTCCTCTCGATAAAAACGTCACTAAAATCCCTGGATATTATCTCATAACGAACAAAGACGATACCGGAAACAAGCTCTATATCCCTTTCGTCTCGGACAATGTCAACGAAGGTATTTTCATCAACTATACTCAGTCGGCAAACTTTCAGAAAATTTCATTTACGGATGTATATCATGACAATGGCGACTACAACAAGCAAAAGGGCTGGGTAAAAGGAAAGATTGTTCTCATAGGATCTACCGCTCTTGGTCTCCACGATGAATTTTATACGCCCGATGGAACCATGCAGGGGGTATTTCTTCATGCCAATATGATAAATACCATACTGAATAAGAATTTCATAACCAAAGTAAGTATACTTCATGAGATATTTTTCCTCATAGTACTCACGCTCCTACTCGTCATTTTCATCCTCAAAGTAAGCAATAAACTCTATCAAATAATCATCGTTGTTGTCCTCACGCTTATCATGACGGCGTTTGAGGGAATTTGTTTTCTCTGGTTTGGAAAGCTTTTCAATTTCCCTATGGAACTTTTCATCATCATTCTTGGAATCACTATCGGAACTACGCTCTATAAATATTTCCACGAAGAAAAATGAAAGCGTGCCCTCAAATGAGCTCTTTCACAATATCTGTCAGAAGAACTCGTCGTCAACATCCTCGACAAGTTCGAGGAAGTGAAACTCGATGGAAAACGCATGAATATAACCAGTTTCTTTTCAGATATCGCCGGATTTACAAGCATCTCGGAAAACATGGAGCCGGAAGAGCTGGTGCGATTTCTCTCTATCTATCTCAAAGAGGTATCCGATATCATCATGCACGATAAGGGATTCATCAATAAGTATGAATGAGATGCCGTCATGGCTCTCTGGGGAGCATTTTGATGAGATGAAAAAGAACAGGCTATTCTTGCCTGTCGTGCTGCTCTCAGACAGCAGGAAAAGATCCAGGAGCTCAATCAGGCATTTCTGAAGAACCATGGATTCGAAATAAGCGTCCGCATGGGAATCAATAAAGGCGTAGCGGTTGTCGGAAATATCGGAAGCGTCGGGAAGAAGATCGAATACACCGCTCTCGGCGATTCCGTCAATACAGCTTCGCGATTTGAGGGAATCAACAAGCTCTATGGAACGCTTATCTGCGTCGGCGAGAGTGTCATGGAAGAAGCAAAATCCGAATTCGTATTCCGCAAGCTCGATGCTATCCAAGTAAAAGGAAAAGAAAAGCCGGTACACATCTACGAGCTCATCGGAGAAAAAGGGAAAGTGCCTAGAGAGAAACTTGCCCTCATCGAAGAATTCGAGAAAGGGCTGGCATTCTATGTTGCAGGGAATATCATGGAATGAAAGGAGATCTTCCAAAAACTCTACGAAGAACAACATGATGCCCCATCGTTCACATTCCTCAATCGATGCGGAAAACTCATCGAGAATGGACTTCCCGAGGGGTGGCAAGGAGTCTATCGAGCTACGGAGAAGTAGCTATCCAATAAGCACGTCGCTAAAATCGTCTGTTATAGTATCTTTCAGATATTCATGAATGGCATTGCGTGTAGCCAAGAGTCCAAGGACACTTGCCTGCCTTCGTCGCGGTGACACCTCAAAACCTATCATTTCTCGAACTGTCATCTCGGTCATATCCAGCACATCTTGGATATTCATGCCGATTATTGCCTCGCCAAATATGCTCACGCAAGCAGTTGTAACGATTGCCGTAAGTCCGTCAAATGAAAAATCCTGAATCACTCCCATCTCATCAATCCGTAAAAATACTTCCAAGGCATCACCACAACTTCTATTTTCCTCAAAATGTCGAATCGTTGCACTTTCTAAAATCCCCTTATTTGGGGGATTTTTTGCATATTCGAGAAATGTTTCTGTATATATTTTTGACATAGTAGATATGAATATATAACAATATATTGTTCGGGTTATTTCTTCAATATATTCACGAACGTTTCGGATGGGATGGAAACTTTTCCAAACTGTTTCATCTTTTTCTTTCCCTCCTTCTGTTTCTCAAGGAGTTTGCGCTTACGGGTGATATCCCCTCCGTAGAGCTTGGCAGTCACATCCTTGCGGAGTGCGGAGATATCTTCTCGAGCGATGATGTTCGCCCCGAGTGCTGCCTGGATGGCAATGGCGAACTGGGCTTTCGGGATATGTTCCTTGAGCTTGGCACAGATCCGCCCCCCGATATAACGGGCTCGGTCGGCGTGGACGATCATGGAAAATGCATCCACCCGCTCCCCCGCCACGAGGATATCGAGTCGTTGGAGGTCGTCTTCGTGATATCGAAGGAACTCGTAGGAAAGAGATGCATACCCGGACGAAAGCGATTTGAGGTCGTCGTAGAAATCCCCAATGAGCTCCGACATAGGAATCTCATACGAGAGAATAACCCGGTTCGCATCGAGGAAGTGTTGTCCCATAAATACTCCGCGTCGTTCCTGAGCGAGCTGCATGCAGTTTCCGATAAATTCGGACGGCGTGATCATCTCGACCTTGGCGATCGGTTCCTCCATGAACTTGTAGGTTCCTGGACGTGGGAGATCTTCTGGATTACTCACGGAGATATAGGTACAGGTCTGCCCCTGGAAATCAATAAGCTCTGGATGGAGACGTCCGTATTCTTGGACTTTGTCTCCGGGAAGGAGGAGTCGGTAGGTTACCTGTGGGCTCGTCATGATCACGTCCATCTGAAAGTCTCGCCAGAGACGCTCTTTGACTATATCGAGATGGAGAAGTCAAAGAAATCCGCAACGGAATCCGTGTCCGAGCGCTGGGGATACTTCATTTTCTATGACGAGAGAAGAGTCGTTGAGCATGAGCTTCTCGATCGAGTCCTTGAGTTTCGGATATTCGTCCGTATCAACCGGGTAAATTCCCGCGAAGATATATGGCGTGATTCGCTTGAATCCTTTGATCGGGGTCTTCTTATCCTGATTTCCGGCAAAAACGGTATCACCCACTCGTGCATCGGTCAGGGATTTGAGCCCGGTTACCACATACCCAATCTCCCCTTCATTGATGATTCCGACCGGGTTGTATTTCGGCGAAAAGCACCCGACCTCAAGCGCCTCGATCTTGGCTCCGGTATTCAGGAACTCGAGTTTATCCCCTTTTTTGATAGTTCCGGAGAAGAGCTTGGTATAGACCACAACCCCTTTATAGGTATCATACTGA
>JAQTWO010000098.1 GCA_028689245.1 Candidatus Altimarinota bacterium
TATTTTCATCAATATTTACAAAACAATTTGATTTTCTCTTTGTTTTTTATATAATCTCCCAGTTTTATAGAAATTACCCGTCTTTTTATATGGAAAAACTCACACTTGTTGCGGCTTCACGTGACACGGAAACAAAGCTCTCAGCTATTCGAGCAGATAAGAAAGTACCAGCTGTTATCTACGGACACAATGTTACTTCTCAGCCTATCACCGTCGGAGCTTCCGAGCTTTTGAAGGTTTTTCGAAAATCTGGGAAAACTCATATCGTAGAGCTTACTCTTGAAGGAAAAAAACAGGATGTACTTATCCATGAAGTACAGCGAGCACCCGTAAGCGGTGATTTTCTTCATGTTGATTTGTTTGCTGTTTCTGCAACAGAAAAAATTCATGTTCAGATCCCCGTACATCTTATCGGAACATCTCCTGCTCAGGTTCTTGGAGGTCTCATAGAACAGAATATGCATATCGTCGAAGTGAAATGTCTCCCAAAAAATCTCATTGACGCATTTGAAGTAGATCTTTCCCAATTGGAGAATCTTGGAGATATTCTCCATGTGAAGAGTCTTGGTATCGATACTTCAAAATTCGAAATCCTTTCCGATCTTGAGGGGTCTGTTGTCTCCATTCATCTTCCAAAGGGTATTGCAGAATCAGATGTGATAACTGATGTTGCTGCGGCGGAAGTTCCAAGTGTTCAAGATGAGAAGAAAGCCGAAAAAGAAGCCAAATCTGAATAATTTCCCTCACACATTTTATGAAAAGGAGAGCATTACTCTCCTTTTACTTTGTCCTAAATATTTCTAAAAAATATAATTCTCTTCATTTTTTGAATTTTTCCTATATACTCGGTCACACTATACCTTAATTATAATTTTTTATGCAAATCGTTATTGTTGGAACTGCTCCTATGAGCCAAGAACTCTTTTCTCGTACCTCTGAGATACTCGCAGATATTGGACTCGCAGATGTTGTGAAGATTCGAGAGACAGATGATGCTGCTTACAAAATGGAGCTTGGTATCACTGAAAACCCCGCACTTTGCATCGAGGAAGAGAGTATCGAGTTCCGAGATGTTATATTCCAGGGGATAATTCCAGAAAAAGCAGAAATCAAATCCCTTCTTGTCTCTATCGTCTGAGGAGAAGAATCTTCATGAGACAGTTGTGGAACGGGAGGATGCGGAAGTTGTAGCACTGCTGGAGGTTGTCATTAATATTTACCATTTTGTATGATTCTCTCTAAACTATTCGGATCGAACTGCCGTGCAAAGATTCTCGAGAAGTTTTTCATAGAACACTCGGTATCTGGAGATACTGCGGGTATTTTTATCCGTGAGCTCTGTCGTGATATCGATGAACAAATTAACAGCGTGAGACGGGAGCTTATGAATTTGGAAGCGCTTGGTATCCTGAAATCACGCGAGGAGAACAAGAAAAAGTTCTACAATATCAATCGATCTTGTGCCATATACAATGAGCTTTCTGAAATCTTCATCAAAACATATAATCCCATTGATCCGCTGAGGGATTTTTTCAAATGAAAAAGGAATTTGAGTCTCATAACCATAGCTGATAGTCTGAGAAAAATCACTGATCTCAAGTCAAATAATATCGTCGATATTTTCATAATTGGAGAACTTGATAAGATCGAGTTTAATAATTTCCTCGAAAAGACATTCTTCCGCAGGAAAGTGAAATATGCGGTCATGTCTGAGGAAGATTTCATACATCGTCTCGAATACGACGATAAACTCGTTCTCTCCATCCTTTCTCAGAAAAACATCTCTTTTCTCAAAGACACTCTCAAGATCCAAGAAATCATCAGTAAAAAGGTGGGGAAATAGTCATATCAAACAAATACACCATGAGCGTACGATTATGGTGTATTTGTTTGGTGTTTATTTTTTAAAATGCTTCAAGATATATTCACGAGCGAGTGTCATATGCTTGAGTACATTCACATCATCCCCCGCAAACAATTCCCGTGGTGCTACTTTGAGGATAAAATTCCCTTTGTACCCTCATTCTGCGAGTTTAATAAGGAGGCTTTCGAGCGGCATATCTCACTTTCATGGAAGGAGTTCCTCCTTGTTGCCGGTTTTATCCGATATATAGACATTGTGGATGCTGTTTCCGAGGAGCGAAAAAGTTCGAATCAGATCAGTTCAGCTCTCAGGATCAACATTGGATACGTATAATGATGTTTTTCCCGTTATCTTTTTTATGATAGGAAGTGTGGCATCGCGATATTCTGGTATCAGGAACAGAAATGTTTTCGGTTCTACATTGATTACGGTTATATCCAGGTCTTTATGGCGTTTCTGTACCTGTGGAAGATACACGGAAAACCATTCTCCATCTTTATCGAGTCTGTGTGGTGGATAGAAATTGATAGTCTTGGTTCCTAGGATTTTTGCCATCTCCAATATCTCATTGACGATTTTTGGAGTAATACGACGTTCGTACGCTGTAATGCTTACCACTGGAATCTGAAATAATCCAGATAGCTCTTGGATATAAGAAGCATTTTCAGTGTCAAATTCGAGCGAATTGAGATCGAGATTTATGCCGTCATAGCGCGCACTCTGGGCGAGAGAAAATATTTTATGAAGACCATATCAACGAAGAGAGGAAGTGGAAAGAAGGAGCATAGGAAAATATTGGTATCCATAGATAATGAGAGCATTATAACAGAAAAGACCGGAAGAAGCAAATAAAATGGATGAAAGAGATACCTTATAAAAAAATGAAATTTTCCATTACAACACCCCCATTATATATCCTTTCCTATCGATTGATAGGATTCTTGGTGATCAGTGGACAATTTCTCCCCTCGAACTTCTGGGGTAGGAAAGGGGGATGGGTCGGAATCTCGGTGAAATTTCATGGTTGGAAAAGTGATGACCGATGCCGATAGACGTTATATGTCACTCTTAAATTCCCGTCGCCATATATACCCATCGAGAAAATAGTGGGTGAGTTGCGGAACGATGAGTA
>JAQTWO010000040.1 GCA_028689245.1 Candidatus Altimarinota bacterium
AATACCAAACTTTTTTGGAAATAGTTTGATGTTTATCGAATCTTTTTTCTGATTCAAATATCCCATATCTCCATTATCGTATTGCTGAGAATGTTTTTTGTCGAGCTTTTGAAGCGGAAAATTTATATAGAAGTGATGTTTCGGTTGAAGCTAAAAAGGATATATTGTGAATCGGATTAAAAACTTTTTTGGCAGGGAATCATAAAACCTTTCAAAAAGTTGCTGAGTTTAATAGTGATAAATCACTCTATGAATGATTATCGTCAGAAAAATTGATAAGAAAAGTATCAGAATTGAGAAATAAGAGAATTGAATTTACGGAAAATGCCCACGCCTTGGAAAAATCAATATATCATTGTGTAATAAGGGAAGCGAATAAATTTTTGATATATGAGGAGGCAATGCATCAAGTTGATCTTGAAAAGATTAAGAATATAAAAAGCAATAAAGGATCTATTACTTTTGATGATTGATTGAATGAATATTCATTTCTTATGTCAAAAAGTACACTAACAAAAAGATTTTTAACAAAACCTACTATATTTGATTTTTCTGTTGAAATACTGGAAAATCCTCTTGAAGAATTACATAAAATATATTCAAGAAACAATTTGGTTTTTGAAACTAAGTCAAAAATTCAAGAAACAATTTTTCTCCCATTATATGGACGTGACCGCTTTGTGTTTGAAAAAAGCTGACTTAATCAGTGGAATGCAGAATGAAGGAAAAGAGATTTAAACGAAGTTTATATACCAGTTCCTGCAGAAATCCACAAGAATTTTATAGGGTTCTTTCCTAATAGAGAGACATCTTTTAATTTAAAATTGCCTAATTGAAAGATAATGAGTTCGAAAATCTGCCAAGATGGAGATAAGGCATTAATGTCACAATCAAACAAAGAACTTTGAAAGTGGATATTGAGAGATGTATTACAATTAAAAGAAGGTGAATTACTGACATATGAGAAATTACAGATTTTAGGTATTGATTCAGTGAGAATTGATAAAATAGATGATACAAATTTTGAAATAAATTTTTCTTGAGTCGGAAGCTATGAAAACTTTAAAAGTAATTTTTTAATTTAGTGCTTATTATATCTGATTGAAACAAACTAAGTTATTCATCTAACGTTTAGGGTTATGAAGAAACTAACAATTACTATCCTGTCTGAAAACGGAGACTTTTCTGATACACTTATGGAAGTAGTAAGATGGGTTGAATGAGATAATCGTATGTGACGATGAGAAAATGACACAGACTCTTATGAATGGATTATTACAACTGTATATGATCATTAAGCGTACTGACTGGCAATGGATGGAAGACTATATACAAAGCCTTCCGTATTCCGCTTCCCTCTAAAACCTTACTAATATGAACCTCGAACAAAAAATCCTCAGAGCCATTGAAACAAACAAGCTGAATCCCGAGATTCTCGGCGAACGAACATGGTACGGATATTTTATACGCACAACTGAGCTTGTTTGGGCTCGAAATCTCAGAGATGGCTATCAAATTGAGATATTTGATGAAAAATACGGAAATCATCTCGGTACAGTTATAGTTTAGTGGCTTCTGAAAATTTATATTTCCAAACCCCCTCTATGAACTTCATATTCTTCTGACGACTTGCTCGAGAAAAGGGCTTCGACCTCGTGGTTGAGGGTCTTTCCAGGGTAATGAAGAAAACCGGAGAACTTCCGGGAAATGTCTTTGTATTCGGAGAAGGGGCACTCAGAGAGAATCTCTTTCGGGAGTTTGCCGAAACTCCCTTCTTTGAGGATTGTTCCGGATTTACTCCCGCGGAAATTGCGGACAAAATAGAATTGCTTGGAACATCGGAGGAGTCCGATTGGAGTGAAGAAACTCCTCCTGCCGCCCCTTATAAAGGGGGCAATAAAATATACTTCTTCGGATGGCAATCACAAACGACCATTCGGAGTGTTTTGCAGGTGTCGCATTTCGCTCTCATGCCGTCCCGATTCCTCGAAACTTTCGGACTCTCAGCACTTGAGTCGCTCTCCGAAGGAGTTCCGGTCATCGGCTTCCAGAAAGGAGGACTTATGCCGTTCATCCCGAAAGAACTTGCTGTTCCTTTTTTGGCAAGCGATACGGAAAATACCGAAGCGCTGGCGAATACCATCGTGGAGGTTTCGGACAAGTTTATCCCCCCTCTCCTTCAAAAGGAGAGGGGGCTAGGGGGTGAGGCGACGTGAGGAGACAGACTGAGCTGGGATACGCTCTCGCACGAATCCAGACGCATTGCGGATGTGTACACGGAAGGTCGATGGATACGACAGATTCGGGATATGCTCCCGGAAGGTACAAAGAAAATCCTCCTCGCGACCGATTATATCACTATTCTTGGGGGTATTGAGACGCATGTGCAGACGATTGTCCGAGCCCTCAGGAAACAAGGATACGAAGTCGAGATTTTCGGCTGGGATATCCCGAAGGGGCGGTTTTCGAAGGTATTTCGGCTGCTGGGGCTCGTGTATTCTCTCTGTAATATCACCTCTGCACTTAAAATTCGGAAGAAAATCCGGGAATTTCAGCCAGATACAATTTGGCTTCATAGCGTGAGCCGATTCCTTTGACCTCTTGGAGTTCGAGAGGTGGTGAAATCTGATATTTTTTCACTCGTTACCTATCATGATCTTGGGCTCTTGTCCCCATTTCCATCACGAGTTGAGAGTGAGGACATGATTCCCAAGAACCCGAGTCTCGGAGCCTTCTTGGGAGCGGTGCGTTCCAACAACCCCATCATCTACCTCGCGACCTACTGCAAATACCTTCAGGTGTATGTGTTGAGAAATTTTCTGAGACACATCAACGTCCATATAGTCCCATCCGTTTTTCTTGTTCCGCATGTGTGCGATATCGTACAAGTTCCAGAAGAGCAAGTGGCAGTATTGGAGCACTTCCTTTAGTCTATTGATTTTTTTGGAGTTCTCCCTATAATCTTCGTGTTATCCCATTTCTTTTTCTCTATGAATTTTCTCAAACGTATTTTTCTTTTCCTCGTGACCAATATTGCTATTATTTTGGTTATAACCACGATTATATTCGTGCTGGAGCACTTTCTCGGGATCCGCATCAGTCCGAATCTGAGCAATGGGTATGCGAGTCTTTTTGTATTTGCTCTCATTTTCGGTTTCGCTGGATCGTTCCTCTCGCTCGCAATCTCTCGATGGATGGCGAAACGAGCGTACGATATCAAACTCATTTCCGAGAGTCGCCTCATGGATTTTGATCCAAAAACTCAGCTCGTGTACACAACCGTGGCGAATATCGCGAGACAGAACGGTATCGATATGCCGGAGGTGGGGGTATATGTGAGCGACGATCCCAATGCCTTCGCAACGGGTCCTACCAAGAATAGTTCACTCGTGGCGGTTTCTACCGGACTTCTTCAGAGTATGACATCTGCCGAGATCGAGGGGGTTATCGCTCATGAGATGAGTCATATTCTGAACGGTGATATGGT
This sequence comes from Candidatus Altimarinota bacterium, assembly GCA_028689245.1. Lineage (GTDB taxonomy): Bacteria > Patescibacteriota > Gracilibacteria > BD1-5 > UBA2023 > UBA1545. The sequence goes on from JAQTWO010000040.1 coordinate 3,488, forward strand.
CACTATGACGCTTCTTCAGGGGGTTCTCAATACGTTCGTTATATTCTTCGCCCGTATCATCGGGAAGATCATCGACGATGTAGTATTCAAAAATGAGGAAGGGGACGGTTGGGGATATTTCCTCACTGTGATGGTACTTGAAGCAGTTTTTGGGATACTTGCCTCTCTTGTGCTCATGGCATTTTCTCGGCATCGCGAATATCGTGCTGATGAGGGAAGTTCTCGATTGGTCGGAAAAGACAAGATGATCCTCGCTCTCAAACGATTGGAACATATCATCTCTAGTCGTGAAATCGTGGATGATGGGAAGCTTGCAACATTCAAGATTCACTCCGAGAAAGGATTTATGTCACTCTTCATGTCCCATCCTGACCTTGGAGATCGTATAAAGAATCTGGAGAATAATTATCAACTGTAAATCCAAATGACATGATCTGCATGAAAAAACCGCCTGAAAGGGCGGTTTTTTGTGCGAACAATCAAAGAAGCATTTGGATACCGGGATACAGAATGTATCCGGATACCAATAGCATAATGACTGCCCGAAGTCGTGGCACATCTCGAAGTCCTCCAAGTGCGAAGTGTGAGATATAAATCATCACAACCGCCCCAGTAAAGATTCCGAGAAGGTAGAGCACTTGATGTTCCAGTGCTTTGCCCGTGATAACCACCGTATTGTAGGCGATATCATCGAGGCAATTGAGTCCGAAACCAGTGAAGGCTTGCCAATAAAATGTCCCCGATTTTGGCTCAGTATTGTCGCCAACACCGAACCAGGTTTTGATAGCCAGAAACAATGGCAAGACTCCGCCGATCCAGGTCCACTTCTGGAGAAACCCAAGCCCCCATCCGATGGTACACACGATGACAAGCATGATGAGTACCATAGAGAGGAGTCCCTGAATTGCCTCCACTTTTCGTGGCCTTGTTTTCGCTGAATGGTAGATGTGGGAGAAGATAACCAGATCATCAATTCCCGTTATAAACCATCCGGCAAGTCCGAATAGGAAAAAGTCCATGGAAAAAGTTATTCAGTTGAATCGAATTTGCCCGCCAGATCCACAAAGTGAGTTTGTGCAGCCAGCCAATTTCCACCCTCCTTTACTTGTTCCATGGACAGCTCAATGTTATTGAGAACAAGGTACGTTCCAAGTGAAACACAGATGATGGCATCAAAAGCACTTCCTTCGGCTTCGTTATCAAAATGAAAATTTCCCGGTACGGAAACTTCTCTTATCTCCCTCTGGATTTCCGCGAAGTCTTTTTTGAAACTTGCAATCAAATCCTCCTTAGTTCTGGCACCGTAATGCCAGAGCAGTCGTATTTTCCCGTTATCAATGGTTATGAGCAATACCTCGTCAAACACTGGTTTGTGCTTGCTTGGATCGTAGGCTTGATCCATTTCCTTAATTGCCTGAAGTGTTGCCGATTTAATAGCTGCCAGTTCCATAAAAATCCTTCTTTTGTTTACCCAGCAAATCGCTGTGGAATCTTTATATCGATTTTATTTTCATTGTCAAAGACTTTTTCGGAAAAATATTTTGATAGAGTTAGGTATGAATAGGGTTTTTGTTGATTTTTTTTGTCTTCTCTCTATACTCGTGCGTACTATGCTCAAATAAAATCGGTTTTCAGTTTTTTTCTCCGGACAACCTTTTATTTTAGACTCATTCGCACTGTGTGCGAATGTCAATCAATTTGTTTTTGGTATATTTTTAACCCATGAAATATGGATATGCAAGAATTGTCTCTCGGTCAGATAAAAGGATTCCTCGGGAGTGTGGATATCGAAACCAAGAGAACTCTCCAGGTTTTTGAGTCATTTTTGAAAAATGAAAGAAAGAATGCGGATTACGATAAAGAAAAAAGACTCGAAATTCTTTTCTATCTTCTTGTGACCAAAATTCGAATGGCGTCTATGGAGACCCCAGAGACACGGAAATATTTCTCTGAATTTTTACAGGAGATGAAACAGAATACCTTGTATGTTACATATGAGGAGCATATGGGTTCATTGGGTAATGCCTTGTCTTTGAAGGGCATTACAGGTGCCAAAAAAAATATCAATTATCGGCTCAAGATACTCTCAAGCAAGATAAAAGTCAATCAGATTCGGGCGTTTCTTCAGGTATGCGAGTATTATATTCATTTCCTGGAACGAATATATAAGGATCTCAGTATGTCGGATCGGGTTATGGAACTCTATGTGGTGAGGATGGATATACAGCGAAGTGTACATTTTTTTAATCGACGCTTTGCTCTGTATACTGGTTTTTCTGTTTTCAAGGGGATATCTCTCTATGGAACGAGTTTTAGTCGTCTCGCTATCACATGTTTTTCTTCGATTTTGTTATTTTGAAGCATTTATTGGTTCGCGGACTATTTTGCTCCGCCAAATCTCCGGATGATCTCGGATCTCCATAGTTATTCGAGCTACCTATTCAATTCACTCACCACCATCACGGGACTTGGTATAGACGCGAGTCCGGCAACCTGACTCCAGAGACTTGCGATGGGGATCAATGCAATTTATGGAATGGTGGTTTTTGGCATGCTCTTCAATGTTATCTCTACAAAACTCAGCATGAACAGCTAGAAATATATGGTTTGAACCGCGGTCGATCGTATTTTTATCATAACGATGCATTTCAACTATACGAAATACCTTATATATTAGAGAAAAATAAACGTTCAATACTTGGTTTCAAGAAATAATTAAACATATTTTTTATATATGACTTACTATCTCTCATGTCCCGATCTCTTTCTGCATCGATATTATCCGTGGTCTTAGTAGGTACCACTGTGCTTTCTCTTGCCGAACAGCAAGTATCCCTTGAAATAGGCATGTCTCAGGCTCGGGAAATACTGACCGCTATTCACGAAAGCGGTGTGCCCATTGCCGAAGAGACCCTCCTGGAAGAAGTCTTCCGTCAATGAAAAGAACAGATAACACGTATACACACAAATCTGAACGATAAGAAAATGAGTTCGAAAGAGTGGTGGAAATCGCTCATAGAGCTCATCGCTATCATCAACTTCTTTACCGTCCTCCCTTGGGCATATCGTAAAACCATCAATGGAGCGAAAAAAGGAACAGGAACATCGCCCGTCACTTTCTGAGCCTTTACGGTTTCCAATGGACTGGGTATGGCTGCCTCCGTTATTTCCTGAGCACCCTTGCTTGGTGCCGGGTATGCTATCGCCTTCTATTCCGCCATACAGACAGTTATTGCTCTCAGGAATAGAAAGAAATTGGATGCTCGGGACAAAGAATTATTACGAAAAGCTCAAGAAAAATTGCAAAAGCTTACAGAGGAGAATGTATTATTAAGGGAAAAACTGCAAGATCAACATATCATGTCCCCTGGATTTTCAGACAATGATTGTATAGCTAAATCTCGATTGACTGAACAAGAGCATTGAGAAAATATGCCGGAGGATCGTGGATTGCAGAAGTAAAGAGTATTGTTTTAAGTATTTGATATGCGGACACTATGCTCACCCAAGGATATCGATGAACTATCTCTTAAAAAACCGGAGGAGTTGATTGTGTCCTATGTTCTATTTGCTTGATCCGATCTGTAAAAAGCACTCCATCCAGATGATCCACCTCATGTTGAACGATACGTGCTGCGAGTCCGGATAAGAGGATCGTTTGCGTGCGAAGAGAGGTGTCCGTATATGACACTTTTACACGTCTCCATCGTTCCACGTCACCATTTTCTCAGGGGATGCTCAGACACCCTTCATTATCGCATTCCATTTCATTGCTGTGTTCGATAATTTGCGGATTGATCATGGCAATGGTTTTATAGTTCTCGTCATCGCCATCACGCATCAGACTTACCGCGATAATGCGCTTGTTTACGCCTATTTGTGGAGCGGCAAGCCCAACTCCGCCGTTATCCGGATTCTTGATATACCGAACCATATCTTCGGCGAGTTGTATGTATTGTTTTATTTCATTTGACAGCACAGCAGGACTCTTGGCTCTAAGAAGCCCGTTATTTTTACCAGTTTCTATAGAAAAACGCATAAATGGAAGACATATATAAAATCATAAGGGAAATATATCGGAAAGAATACGAAAAGCAAATTCTTTGAAGGATGTTCGGGGGAAATCGGTAAATACTTTTACATTTTTTTGACATTTTTAAATAAAACATATAATACGCGAGCTAAAAATGTGGAACACTACGAAAATATGCTCTTATATTCCCTTTAGAAAACCAATTTTGGGGATTCGCCAAGTGGTAAGGCAGCGGACTTTGACTCCGCCACTCGGGGGTTCGAATCCCTCATCCCCAACCATAAGTACAAATCGATAATTGCTTTTTTTTGAAAATCCATATACTACAACAAAACTATTAATTATTTCTTCATTTTTCATTTCATGTTTGCGATCGTAGAAATCGGTGGAAACCAGTTTACTGTAAAGGTAGGAGACGTTATCAAAGTGGATAACCAAAACACTGAGATAGGATCTACTATTGATGTACAACCGCTTCTTGTATCGAGCGAAGATGGAGCTGTCGTAAAAGTAGGAACTCCCGTTGTTGAAGGTGCTAAAGTATCCCTCAAAGTTCTTGAAGACTTCCGAGGAGAAAAGCTCCGTGTTTTCAAGATGAAATCAAAGAAACGCTATGCGCGTACTTTCGGCTTCCGACCAGAACAGACAAAACTCGAAGTTACAGCCATTGTTTAAGGAGGATTTCTCTTTCTCTTATAGCGACATTTTGTCGTATGTGAGGAAAGAGGGTTTTTATTCCTAAATAACCTGAATGAAACTCAAAATCAACATTCAAGCTCGTCTCAAGAGACATGCACGAAATAGCTCATCTTTCAATAAGAAGCGTGTATTTTCCTTCTTAAAAAAGTTCAAGTTTTTTTCATTCCTTATTGTCATTATTCTTCCTGTATATCCTTCATTTGGGGCTTTTGGTCTCAATGAGGAAACGGCAGTAGGTAATTATGATGAGACTACGATTATCACTGCCTATGAAGGGGATAATGAGGATTCATCTATATTCTCGAAAGAATCGGGATTTATAAAATCCAATGGCACGCTCGATGATACGCGTGATGTCAGCGATTCAAGTAGACTGCTGGTTTATACGGTCCAACATGGTGATTCTCTAGGAAGTATCGCTGCCAAGTTCAATGTCAGCATCAATTCTATCATGTGGGCAAATAATTTTGGTGCGGACAAAGTCCTCCATCCCAATGATACCATCAGTATCCCTCCGGTAACAGGTCTTACATACACGGTTATTGCTGGTGATACGATACAGGATCTTGCCAAAAAGTACAAGGTAGATGCAACGAAGATTGCCTCCCAGAATAAACTTTCTCTCCAGCAAGGGCTCCTTATAGGACAACAGATTATAATCCCAGGAGGCGTGAAAATCAATCCTCCAAAACCTGCGAATCTTGTCAAGAAGGACGATCCAAAAAAGAAATTATTCGTAAAAACTCCGTCCAAGAAAGTAAGCGGAAAAACTTACGCAACGGGATATACGGGAAAAGGAAGTAAATTCGCATGGGGGAATTGTACGTATTTCGTCGCAAATCACAAAAACGTTACTTGGCATGGGAATGCCAATGCTTGGTTACGCAATGCCGCAGCGGCATGAGTTCCAACCGGTAGTGCTCCGGCACCCGGAGCTATCATCTCCTTTCAGGGGTCGGGATATAATCCGTACTATGGTCACGTAGGACTCGTCGTTGATGTGGATGGTGACGATGTCGTCATCAAAGATATGAACTATCGAAGACTCAACGAAGTAACGATACGACGCGTATCAAAAAACGATCCCGCCATCAGAGGATATATCTATACCGACTAAATCTTGAAACTTTTAAAAATGCCCTGTGATAGGGCATTTTTAATTACTATTTTTTTGATTGTCTCAATACTTCATTGAGCGTTTTGAGTGAGCTCTTGACTTGGATTATACTTCCCTCCATGTCATTCCTGAGCTCATAGTTTTTGAGTGCCAGGAGCAGTGTATTTGTAGCATTCCGAAATGTGGATAGGTGGACACTGCCTTTTGTTTTGAGTTCATTGTATTTTTTTATAAGTACTTCCTGTACCCGAGTAAATTTGCTGTTTGTAAATTCCTGAGACAATATGGTCGTTATATTCTTTCGTGTTCACTGCGTGCTGGTGCTCGTATTGTTCAGTACTCATGAAGCACGATATCGGAGCGTGAGCACGGGATCTTGTTCTCATACCAGAGAACAAAAATCTTTTGTTCCATCAAAACACTTTGTGCCGATATACTCATAAAACAAATTGGATTGCAATGGGTTTTTTAGGCTGGCAAGTGGTTCATACTGACCATTGCTGAATCTCCTCAGAGCTATTTCCTTTATGTTAAAAAAAACAGTTTTTTCCGAAGGACTGAATAATTCATTGATGGTTCCCATGAGATTCATATCTGTTTTGAAATCCTTTCAATATCCTTGTTTTTCTAAAAAGAAAGTCGTAGTACCAGTGACTTGTATTACATGCATATCGATAGAATCGAGCATGAAATTTGTAAATGGATTGAGAGCAAGATTGGTATCGAGGGCGAAGGAGAGATTGTAGTACTCGTTATCCTTCAGATTCGAGAGTTGTATTTCTCCCAGAGAAATATTTTTCTCAGAAGCATCCATGGTTATCGGATTCAGTTTCTTGTCGATATCTTTGCCGGTACGAAAGACAACGGTCTCTTTTTTGTTCCTCTCTTCTACGGTCGCTCAGGTAAGATAATTATAGTTTATTGAGCTATTGTTTCATTTCATGAAAGATACCTTGTTGGATTCGCGTCCCGTATTCTCATTTTTGAGATAGAGAATATTTTCTCCGTTTTGGAGTTGATTATAGGAAAAATCAAACTCCAATCCTGCACCCGTTTTTTGAAACTCGATTTTATTTTTTATCTCGTACATATCGTCTCAGTTGGCATCTTGTACCGTACTTCCGTCGGCATTCTGTTTCAATTCTCTCGTTCCCTCCCGAGTATAGTCTACCCCATTGATGTTTATTTTGAAATTATAGACATCCCCCAATAGGGCATTGATATTTCCATGTATGACAAAAGTAAAATTTCATGCACCTCATTTTCCGGTATCGATATCTGTTATGTTGAGGCGGGAGAATTTCTGTACGTCGATCATCTGCTCGTTAGAATACTGGTTCGTATTTGTATCTTTGAGGACGATTGAGACAATGTCTTGATCTTTTGGAAGCTTCGCCAAATCATATCGAATAATAACCTGTCCGAGTCAGACGGTGACCTGAGTGTTCGGAATTATCTCGCCGTTTACGTACACTTCTTTTCCCGTGATGTTTATAAAATTCTTTGGTTGAGGAAATGTAAATACCAGACTTTTTGTTACTCATTCATCCACTATGCCGACCTGCGAGGTTTTTTCCAGGATGATTCCTTCCTTCTTTACCGTGATATAATTCGATGAGAGACCGTCTATTTTGAATACGATCGTGTTGATGCGTTCTGTGAGATTTTTTTCTGCAAATGTAATTCACTGATTATTGACATAATATTCATCGTCTTTGTATTCACCGTTGAAAGGTATCACGTTTTTCTCTTGTCAGTTGATGACAAGTTTTCTTTCCGTCTGCAGATCAAGCTGGGAAAAAGGCGAATCAGGAGAAACGGATTTTATGAAGGGGAGCGTTATGATATCGGAATTTGCCTTTACTCCTCGTAGTATCTGTCCGTTAAATCCTATGACGTCACTTTTTTCCACCTTAATGGCATCCGTTCGCACATCGGTTACATAACTTGGATCGGTGCTCCCCTCGGCATACTCGGCTTTGAGTTTTTCTATAGCGAAACTTCCGGCATTCCGATAATAGTTTCTGACTTCGGCTCATTCTTTCGTCAAGCTTATCGCCGACCTGTCGATCCGCTTGTCGTCCCCATAAATATTCATCAGATTCCAATCCATGGGGATATTTTTCCCATAGAGATGATATACCCCGTCCTGTGTAATGCGAATGTAATCGAGAGTCGGAGCCGTATCTTCCGTAGTTGCATGGACTGATGACGATACCAAAAACAAACTCAGAGCGAGTCATGCATACATCTTATTCATAGGATGAAAGAAAGGGATAAAATTACAAAAAGAGTATATCAATTTTCAAAAAAAAGAAAATAAATAATATGAGATCCCATCGATTCTCGTCAAAATTCCAGGATTCCCATCGATGATTGTCCATTGTCCAAAGCTTGACCCCTCTCGTCTTGAAAAAATGTGAGGAATCAAACGGATTCCTATATTTTCCGTATCTTCGCCACATAGAAACCTTCCGTCATGTTCGACGGGAGTATTCGGATGGTTTTTTCTATCTCGTTATTATAAGATATTCCCTCGAAGCTCTTGACTCCTTTTCTTGCAAACGGGATATCCGTACTATCGATAGTCTCGAGCACGAGTTCCGGGTGTGTGGCGAGTATATCGCTCACCACTCCCTCATTCTCCTCCGGAGCAAGGGTACAAGTCGAGTAGACGAGGACTCCTCATTTTTTCAGAAGCGGAATGCTCGCTCCGAGAAGATCTTTCTGGATGATCGCTTTGTCACGGATATTTCCGAGGGTCCAGAAGCCGTGCGATCGCTCATCTCCTAGTTTGAATCGCCCTTCCGCAAGATCGGAAGAGCACACGT
>JAQTWO010000041.1 GCA_028689245.1 Candidatus Altimarinota bacterium
CTCGGAAACAGAGTCAGATAGTGATAAACAACTCCAATGTTCGTTATCTGCCCGGGCGCTCTCGATGGGCGTCCCAAGTCTGAACCAATCTCAAATAATAACCAAAAATGATTTCACTGGAACATATCTGTTCTTACAAAAGCCTCCATCCATAATAATGAACCGATTTCTTACGTATACCGTCATCCCATAAAACTTTTGCCTTTTACAAGGTCCCGCATACAATGCATTGCAGGCTTTTTTGGGACTCTCGGAAATACCCGACTCTCTGTCAGCTCTTTTTTTACTAAAATCACGCCCCCTTCTATGACTCTTCAAACTCACTGGAATCTCACAAAATATTTTTTTTCTGGTCTCGACGATTCGCGTCTCCAGGCCAATATCGATGCTATTCTCCCTCTAGCGGAAAATTTTTCCGGAAAATATCAGAATATCATCAAAGATTTTACCACCCCCGAGCAAGTTCTCAAATACTACGCAGATTATGAGAATATGTCGCATGAGATGGGAACGGGAAGTATCTATCTTTCATATCTCCAGTCACTGGATACTCAGAACGATGCGGTTATCAAAAAGATGGGAGAGCTGGAATGTATCTTCATAGAAGCATCATCGAAGCTCCTCTTCATCTCTCAAGAATGGAAAGAACTCGGATACGAGAAAATAATGGCTTTTGCGGATAATCCAATCCTCAAGGACTACAAAAACGCTCTTGTTTCCAAGGCGGATAATCTCAAATATATCCTCGGAGAACGAGAAGAATTTGTTTTAAATGAAAAATCCCGAGCCCTTGGGGTTGTTGAGGGACTCCGAGAAGAACTCACCAATTCCTATTCTTTTGAGATAGAAATAGATGGCGATAAAAAAATCATGACAGATGAAGAGATACGAAGTCTCCGCACGAGTCCGAACCGTGAAATACGACGAAAATCCTATGAATCACTCCGTCGCGTCTATACTAGCAAACAAGCACAAATCACTCTCGGAAATATCTATTCCGGGATCGTCAAAGATTGGGTTTCCGATATGAAACTTCGAGGATATAACACGGTTATGGAACCGCGGAATACCTCCGAAGAACTCGAAAACGAAGTTGTAGACATGCTCATGGAAGAGGTTCAGAAAGCCTATCCACTCTTCGCTCGTTTTATCGAAGCCAAAAGAAAAATCCTCGGTCTCGAAACTTTCTATAATTACGATACCACTGCCCCACTTTCCACGATAGAAAAAGAATTCTCGTTCGAGGATGGGATGAAGCTTCATCTCGATACCATGAAGGATTTCGATAAGGAATTCTATGACTACTCGCTTGATATGTTCGAGTCTGGACGCATTGACGCGTTTCCGAAGTACGGGAAACGTGGTGGTGCTTTTGCAAGCTATCGAGCCGGAGAACCGAGCTTCGTGCTCCTGAATCATACCAATAAACTTCGAGATGTTTCCACACTCTCCCACGAACTTGGACACGCTATTCATGGTCACCTCTCCCAATGACAAAAACCAGCTGTATACGATAGTCCATTATCGCTTGCAGAAACCGCATCCATCTTCTCGGAGATGCTTCTCTCCGAGAAGATCCGAAAAGAACTCTCAACCGAGGAATACCAAGAATTCCTGAATGAAAAGCTCTCCGATATATTCGCGACTATTTTCCGGCAAATAAGTTACGTGGCATTTGAAAGACGTGTTCACGAAGCAATATTCGCAGGACAGGAACTCACCTATCATGACTTCAACCGTATATGGAGAGAAGAACAAATTCATATGGCATGAGAGAAGGTTTTGTATGATGTCTCAGAAGAAGACGAATCGACCTGGTCTATGATTCCTCATATTTTCGCGACACCATTCTACTGTTACGCGTATGCTTTTGGAAATATCCTCGTATTTGCACTCTACAACAGATATCGGAAAGAAGGTCAGAGCTTTGTCGAGTCCTATAAAGATATCCTTCGGGCGGGTGGCTCCAAGCGACCGAAAGATTTGCTCGCTGAGCACGGATTTGATATCACCTCACCGAAATTCTACCGGGATGCCATGGAAGAAATAGAGAAGATGGTGGTGGAATTTGAGGCATTGATAGCATAGAATGGAGCTCACCCCAAAGAACTCTTTGAGGTGATATATTCAGCCGGGAATGATCAAAAGTCTCACATAAGAGAGAGTGAAAACTTTTTTGCATGGAGACTTGATTCTGCGAAATAACAATATTCTCACATTTTCCCCTTGCATTTCACACCATACATACTATAATTCGGCTATTATTATCTAATAATACCCTGTATGGATACGAAAGAACAACAGAAGAAATGATATAGGAAAGGATATCTTGTCGGATACTCTCCTCTGAGAGTACTGGTCCTTCTGGGTATGACTCCTGTTTTATTGGTGGGCGTTCTGTATGCGACAGGGCTTTTTTCTTCTCTTCCTTCCAATCCTCCAACTCAACCTCCGGGAGGAACGTTCTCTGGGAGATTGGCAAATATAGCTTCGGTTTCGTGTCCGACGACTCCCGTGAAACATTTTGTAAAGTGATTCGATGGAGATTACAAACCGGTGTGTGTTCCGTATAATGCTCCGACTACGGGGAATGCAAATGTTGCCACAGGAAGTTTCTCTGCACCGGTAGCTTGAGGAATGCCCGGAGGAAAGTTCGGAACCTACTTCAATAATATCCTGAACTACTGTTCGGGGAACGGGGTACTCAAAGGATTCACTTCGCAGGGACAGAAGATATGTGTGAATGCTTCTGATAGAACAAGTACGATTACTCCTGCCCCTGCATCTCTTGGTGCGTCGTCTATTGCGTATCCGACAGCTCTTCCATCTGGAACGAGTTCCGGTGGAGCATATCAGAGCTTCTTTGATACGATGTTCAGTACTTCTTGTGGAGCGAATCAAGGGGTAACGGGATTCGGAAGTAATGGGGCTCCGGTGTGTGCAATTATGCCATTGGATGGTATGTGTGGTTCGTCCAATGGACAAAGTTACTATACAGCACCTACAACTGGACTTTGTAGTGCATGAAATGCTTCTGTAAGCGGTCAATGGAACTGGACATGTAATGGTTCGTATGGCGGTGGAAGTGTGAGTTGTGGAGCGAATATATTACCATCAGTTTCTTTAACAAGATCTTTTGATAGTTCATGACAATCAACAACAGCAAATACTTATAATCTTACAAGCTGGTCTTGGACTTGTAGTAACGGGCAAACCCAGACAATGCCCGTTGGATATAGTACAAGTTTTCATCCATACACATGGCTATATGTAAATTGATGGTCACCTGGGACACATACTTGTACATATACTCTCAATGGTCCATGAGGAACAGTGTATCAGAATGAAACATTTACCATACCTTCGTATGCTATTTGTGGTACCACAGGAAATACTTGTAATAATGGAACTCCATCTTGATACTCTGCAGGAAGTTGTGGTTGAAATCAAGGTTGGACTTGTAATGCAACAAGTGGACCAGCTGTCAGTTGTGGTGCACCAAATGCTGCTTGTCCTATAAATGGAATGTGCAATAACTCTGCACAATGGTGATGTTATGCAGGTAGTCCTTCTGGTTGAAACGGATCAACTGCTTGTAATACAACACTTACATGGTCATGCTTATGATCCAATGGAGGATCAAATGCAAGTTGTAGTAGAGCAAATGTTACTTGTGCTCCAGTAGCTTGTTCCTGATCGACTCCATGCTGATCTCCTGGTTCCTGTTATGCAAAAACATGATGTGATAACACTTGTGGGTCAACCAAAGCAAATGACTGTGCGGGAACGTGTGGAGGAAGTGCGGTGGATTACAACGGAGCGAGTGTGGGATGTGGAAGTATGCCAGTTCCACCAGCCGCCACTGGAGGATGTGCATCAACCATCAGAAGTGTTGGTAATGCATGTGGTTGGCCAAATCATATGATTTCTTCTGGTGTTTTTTTCCCATCAGCGGAATCGAACGGAGGCTCTCAGAAATTCTCTATGTCTTGTTGTGTTGCGGGTGGTCAGGGAGGTGGTGGTTGCGTAGACTATTACAGTACAACAGTTACAGCTACATGTAGCAATGGTTCTTGGTTTATCAGTTATTAGGGTGGATGTTTCTAAATAAACAAATATTTACCATGATAATAAACCCCAACTGAAATTCAGTTGGGGTTTATTATACGTACACGTACAACAGAGACGATTCCTAAACGACCGTTGCTTTCTTCCTGAGCAATGCCCATTCTCCGGGATCCTCCGGACAATTCATCCAGATATCGAAGTTTCCGCCGTGTGCGGATTCTTTTTCCTCGCCCTTCGGATCGAGAATCTTCTCGACCGTGAACTCGAAGCTCTTGTTCGGCGTTATAATCTTCACGAGGTCGTGGAGATCGTATCGGTTCTTGACCTCGACACGGCACATTTTACGACCCGCATCGTATTCTCGGATGATTCCAAGGTAATCCTCTTCTTTAATTTCTCCATTTTTCTCGAACCAGATTCCCTTTTCTCAGGGATTTCCGACAAGGAATCCTGGTGTATATCCACGGTTCGATATGGCAAATACCTCTTTCCCAAGCTCGTCGGCATCATATGATTCTCACTTTTCAACCGCATCGAGAGCTCCGCGATAGGCTCGTCCAACTCCTGCGAGGTAATTGAGAGTCTTGCTTCGTCCTTCTACCTTGAACGACACGATTCCCGCATCGGCAAGCTCTTTCATATAGGAGAGTAGGCAAATATCGCGTGAATTCATGATGTAGGTTCCGTATTCATCCTCGTCAATTGCCATGATCTCACCCGGTCGTTCTCGTTCTTCGAGATAGAATTCTCCTGTGAGCGGTATATATTCTTCTGGTCGTCCGGTACTGTCGTAGAGATCCGCATCGGATACGTCCCGCTTGAAGACTTTGTATTCCCATCGACAGGAGTGCGAGCAAGTCCCTTGATTCGGATCTCGGTGAGAGAAATAGTTGGAAAGGAGACATCGTCCAGAGTATGCCATACAGATGGCTCCATGAACGAAGAATTCGAGCTCGATATCGGGACACTCACGGTGAATTTCCTGAACTTCTTTGAGCGACAATTCCCGAGAAAGAATCACTCGCGTGATTCCCATCTTTTTCCAGAACTTCACCTGAGCCCAGTTGGTATTGTTTGCCTGAACGGAGAGATGAATCTCCGCTTCTGGGTACTCGGTATGAACGATGTCGATGAGACCCGGGTCGCTCATGATGTAAGCATCGGGCTTCATCGCCTGCATCTTGGCGAAAGACGCCATAAATGGCTTGATCTTCATGTTGTGTGCGTAGATATTCGCCGTGAAATATATCTTCTTTCCGCGAGAGTGGCAGTACTCGACCGCCTCGGCGAGGTCTTCCCAGGTGAACTGGTTTTCTCGTGCACGGAGCGAGAACATAGGCACTCCGGCGTAGACCGCATCCGCTCCATAGGCAATAGCGTATTTGAGTTTTTCGAGGTTTCCCGCTGGGAAGAGGAGTTCGAGTTTCTTGGACATAAGGAAAAAAGTTAGAAATTATAAGTGAAAACAAAAAATCTACCGGTTTATCGGTAGATTTCGCATAGACATCGAGTAGACATATAGGCACACTACCGCCCAAAAAAAAGCATTTTTCGGGGAGTATTCAAGAGAGTGTGCACTATTACCTTGAATGAAGGTATTGTATGGAAAAATGAAAAAATGCAAGAAAATATTTTCCAAGTTATGACGATCGCAAAATAATCTACCCCTTCACTCCCATCATATTCCCACTCTCATACTTCTTGAGCCCGTCATAGAAAGCAAATGTTCCGACGGACATAGAAACGGTCGCTGCGAGAACAAGCACAGCGAATCCCGACCATTCGAAGTTCAGGAGGAGGTGGTAGGGAAGAAATCCTACGAAATAAACCGGCAGGATCGTCATGAAGAGAAACTTCAGGAAAGTCCCTTCGAATATCTGCGGCGGATAGTGGGAAGGTCCGAGGATTCACTCGAACATCGCACGTGCCAGCTCTCCGATATTTCCAAGCCGGAACGAGAGAGAATGGATCGCGATCATGAATCCCAGAAAAACCACTGCTCCGAGAAACGCGAAAAGCACCATTTTGAAAATGAAAATCATGGTGACATGAGGCAAGAGAAAGAGGAGGAGAAAGGCATACATCATATCTCCGATAGCAGAAGTATCGAGGGAACTTGAAAGTATCCGCAAGAGGACATTTCCCGGGAGCAGAAGCTCATTATCGAGCTGCCCTTCACTGACCATGGTCGATATCCTGCGGTATCCATTGAAGAATATGTGCATGATGGCAAATATGAGCACGAATACGCAGATGAGTGGAAGAAATTGCTCAAAAGTCACGCCTCGGATCGTCGGGAATTTCTGAAAGAAAAAGTACCAGATGGAGAAAAAGAAGCAATCATTCAGTATCATGAATACCACCAGAACGATAAAGCTCACACGGTATTCCATCGCCGAGAGGAGATTGTATTTGTAGAAGGAAAGAAGGGTTTTCATAAGTGGGAGGATGGTAATTAGAAAAAGATATTGTCATTCCGGAATTTTCCGAGCAGTATACCCAGACAGAAACTATCATGTTTTATTCGGAAAATGTCCGGAATCTTCCTTATATAGAACAGGTTATTTGAAAGATATCTTCTTGAAGTTTTTCATAAGCGGTAGATTTTCCCGAAGGCAATCCTTTAGGGCCAAATATTTTTCGAATGATATTCTGTGATTTCTCGCATTCTTCGCCTCACCCCCAACCCCTCTCCTTCGGAGGAGAGGGGAGAAATAAAGATCTGAACTTTTACCCTCCATTGACCACCAATCGCTTTCTCGCCAACTCATAGAGTCCGAGGCAACCGAGGATATAAACACAAATCCAAACCATCTGGATTCCGAGATACAGGACGAATTTCTGTGCATCGAATCCTATGAACATGAGCCCAGCAGTATAACCCGAGGCAGCAAATGGTGAGAAGAAGGCAAATGTCTGGAGCCAAATAGGGAAAAATGGGAGTGGGAGCATATTTCCTCCGAAAACCATATCCAGCTTAGAATAAATCCAGCGAAGTGCCTCCGAATCCTCCATGAAGAACGAACACAGTCCGATGAGCATATATCCGAAAAAGGTCACGAACATTCCACCGATTATGAGCACCAAACTTGCAAAAAACCCTGTGATCGAGGTGTTGGGAAACCCGAGAAATACAGTCCCGACAATCGCTCCGATAAGAAGTCCTGGGATAATATTTGCGAGAAACTGTGAAAATCCCTGAAAGAATTTGAACCATACGTACGACACGGGATTCAGGAGATATGCGACAATCTTCCCGGTCTTGATATCGGTTGAGATATCATTGGTCGTTCGGGGTTTCGAGGTCACGATCGCCTGAGTGATGATGAGTGCCCAAGAAATTTGTTCGAGCGAATATCCACCCACGCTCGCCCCTCCCGACATCTCAAAAATGGCACGATAGAGGGTAATAATAACCACAACTCGGAGTACGAAGATGATATTCATCCCGAGGATATCCGTCAGATACACGTGGTGATTCTTGTAGGCGATGAGGAATATGGAGAGATATTTTTGCATAGAGCTGTGTTTAAATTTATTGAATAATTTCATTTTCAAAAACTGAATACACGGCAATATCGACAAGCTTTCATTTTCTACTTTTGTGTTCTCGAAAAAGTCCATCAAGTTTTGCTCCAATTTTTTCAGCTATTTTCCGAGAACCGATATTTTCTGCTTGTGCCGAAATAATTATTTTTCTTACTTTCATCTGAGAAAAAGCATAATTTGCAAAAAATCGTACAATTTCGGTCATTATTCATTTTCCCCAATGTTCTTTTCCAAGCCAATATCCAAATTCAATAGCATTTGTGTCATCAAAATATCTACAAATACTTATACATCCAATAATCTCATGCGTATTTTTTTGTACAATCACAGAATCCCATTTTTCTCATTCATGGATATTTTTTCTCATTTTTTCTATAACCATTTTCGATTCCTGAATATCTTTTATGTAATCAAACGACATAAAATAAGCAACCTCCTTGTTAACTAATCTATAAAAAGCTGGAGCGTCTACATGAGCTGGACAACGAAGAATATATTTTTCATTTTCTAATTGAGTTTCAAAAGTGAGTCTTGGTATCAAGATATTTATGATTAACTAATAAAACGTCCGTATAATCTCCTCTAGATCCGGATCTTCGACACTGATATCCTCGACTCGATACTCGGTATTCAGGAGCTCAAATGTCGCGGCGAGATTTTCGCGGGTATTTGGGATTTCGAGCTCGATTCCATCGGCATTCTGTGCGTTCATGGTCATGAATGGAAGCGGATGGAATACGGTCGCAGCGTCCTCGAATCGGACACGGATGATCTTCGTCTGGATATGATCCGAGCGAAGCTTGCGGATATCTCCGTCGTACACGATACGTCCATGATTGATGATGATCACCCGATCACAGATATGCTCGATATCCCCGATATCGTGCGAGGTCAGAAATATGGTCGTCCCTTCGGTTTCATTGACCTTGTTGATAACCTCGCGGAGCTTCTGTTTCGCGATCATATCGAGTCCGATCGTCGGTTCGTCGAGGAAGATAATCTCGGGAGAATGGATGAGCGAGGCTACAACTTCCGAACGCATACGTTGCCCGAGCGAGAGCTTGCGGACAGGATTTCGGACGAAGTCCTCGATCCTAAATTCACTCATGAGATAATCCAGTTTCGTGCGGAGTTCTGCATTCGGGATTCCATACATTTTCCCGAGGAGCTTGAAAGTATCGAGCGAGGAGAGATGGTACCAAAGCCTCGAAACCTGACCAAATACCGCCCCGATTTTGTACACGAGTTTCTTGCGGTCTCGTGTCGGATGAAGTCCTGCGACATCGATATCTCAGGAGGTGGGAGTGAGTATCCCGACGAGCATCTTGATGGTGGTGGACTTCCCTGCTCCATTGGGCCCAAGGAATGCGATTTTCTCTCATTTCTGGACCGAGAAAGAGATACCGGAAACCGCTTCATATTCACGATAGGTCGGATGAAAAAGCGAACGGATTCTGTTCATGAATCCTGATTGTTTCACTTCCGTTCGGAAAATTTTGGAAAGGTTGGTAACTTGGATGATGGGAGACATAGTTCTGGTTAATTAAGTTTTACATATTGCATGAATTCTCGAGATAGTATCAGTACTATACTCAATACCTCAAAGAAAAAAAAAGAAAAAGTGAAGAAAAAATCCAGATCACAAAAGTGACTGAGTTTTTCTCCTTCATTCCTTTTGAATTTTGCACTTCGATTTAGATTATACGAGCGGGAGGATATCACCGAAAATTTGTATTAAATGAAATTTAATATATACTATATGGGTATTCTATATGTTTAATAGTATCTATTTATGCTTACTTTTGGAGTTAATAATGAGAATCTCTCTAAAGATTTTCCAATTGGAACAATTTTTAATTATCATTTTTTGGAGAATATATATTGACCTTCTTCAAAAGAAGCACAAGAGTATATAACTGCGAAAATCGTATGACATAGTGAAGATGGATTACATGTTCGAGTACAAGTAATTACCCCAGATATCAATAATCGATACAAAAAGGATGTGGTATGTCAATTTAAGTTAAAAGAAATGAAAGCTATCTTAGAAAGAAAACCATCTGATACTATAGCACCGGATGTAAAAGCAAGGATAGAAAAAGTCTTGACACCCCAGCAACAACAGCCTGAGACAAATGAGTTATGAAAAACTGTGACTTTTGAGCAGCATATTAAGGATTTATGGAAATCCTATGTAGATTCCTATGGAATGGACTCATATTTTACAGCCATTAAGAGCATGTTATGATTGTCATATAATCAGCCCCTCCCCAACTCTATGATTGATAAGAGAATTGCAAAGGCTTGCATTCTTGCTTTTTCAAGAACTCCAACAGAATATGGATATGGAAGCGGGGACAAGAAATTATCGGAACAATTTCTGGAATTTCAAAAAGCTCTAGAATCGAAAATGAGGGAACAATATGGACTGGCAAATCTCATAATATGAGAGAGTGTAAAAAAAATATGCAATACACTATGAAATGATTCTGATATAAATGAGTATCTCGACTTTATTCTTCATTGAGGTCATGTCTCACCAAAAACATATATTAAACTTCTAGATAAGAGTGAATCATTGATTTTTCCAGCTGAATGGACTACGAATGAAACTATTTCATTTTTAAAAAAAGTATTTCAAGAACTTGGGTGAATCGAACTTGTATGAGGGCAAATATTGTCGAATATAGCTAAATCAATAGAAACAAGACAAGATAAAAATGTCATCTGTGAATCATTTAAAAATGAGCTTGGTAAGAAATCATTTATTTTTCTGCTTTGCTGTGATTATCCAATATCCGAAGTACAAGAATGGGAAAATATGAGTACTGACGATATGTTACTATTGCAAGATAAATGTGCCCTGCAATATACTCAAGATGATCACAAGAAAAATTATAACGTAAAAGTGTGAAACTATAAGAATTCACCGATACTTGAGAAATTATTCCATGCACTCCCTGTTTTCATGCGATCCAATTCCAATATCCTGATGCAATTCATGAAAAAATGATTCAATTTTCAAGAAATGGCTAAAACATGGAGCACTTCAGAAGCATTGGTATTTATTCAGACATATTGAGAATATCAGAATGACCCTGAAAAATGATTTTATGCAATAGATTGATTCCCTCACCTCTATGATGATCCTGAATTTCAACGAAGTATATCGGCACTATTCCCTCCTTCCAAAGAACGATTTTTAAAAAATCGTTGGGAAATCAGATCAGTTCCATTGGGTATCAAATCATACGAGGACCCTATGTTACAGGCGTTAGGTGCTCCTGATGAATTGTTATGAAATGAAGAGAATAGGAAAAAACTAGTAGAACTGAATTATAAATTATATCATTCAGGAGCTTTTTCCATAGCAAATACCTATAAAATGGGTTTCCCCAGCCTCCAAGAATTGCAGGTCAGACCGCCAAAAGCAGAGCCACAACCTGCGATGAGAGGCGGTGGTTCCATGCGATCAGTACGCACACGCGAAGGTGGATATAACTTTCAATTACAGGATGAATCATTTACATCCATAGAGTGGGGACTCTCAACCCTACAAGAGCTTTGTTCCTATGATCAGATAGACGAATTACGAGCTGAAAATTATAACCTCCAGGATCAAAGATGGGTTCTTAAATGGAAAACAGAAAAAGATAACGGTACATTGATTTTTTCAAAAAGTCCACATGATCCATGAGTAGTATCTTTTTGTAGTGGATGATGAATGGAAATTCTGAACATGGCAGGAGATTCACCAAAATTTACACTCAGAAAGCCTGTAATTTACTGTTATCCCGAACAAAAGACTCGTATCAAAATCGGCTTGGAATTAAAAGGGGCAGAACTTTTTTATGAGTACCCGAAATCTACAAATGGAATTTGGGATATAACTACGTTCCCAAATGGAGATATTGCCGATAGCCAATCTGATCGTAAATTTTCATATATATTTTGGGAAGCCACTCGTAAGAAGCCATTTGAAATAAATCTACAAAATTCTCATTGAGTTCGTAAAGAAGATCTTGAAACTTTTTTTGAATCCGAACTCAGTCTTATGTGACTAAATGATAAAGAGATAAATGATTTCATCATTTATTGGGTGCCTGTTATGCAAAAACATAAGTATTACTCTATTGAATTTATAGATGTGCAATATACTGATACTGCTATTTTAAATATCTCACCAAAACCAGATACTCTTATCAGAGTTTTTATGGTTTTCAAATGATCAAATTCACTTATTATAAATAATATACCAAAACTAGAAAAGGTAAATCGAAATTGATATACTATTGTTGAGTGGGGATGAATGGATGTTGATGAATGAGGAGTATTTCATTAAAATAAAAAAATTATATAGACAGGTACTGTTTTTTGAAAAAACAACCAATTTCAATAATTACACTAGGAATCCAGCGACATCGATATCTCAGGAGGTGGGTGTGAGAAT
>JAQTWO010000042.1 GCA_028689245.1 Candidatus Altimarinota bacterium
GTATGCGGGACATTGTAAAAGGCAAAAGTTTTATGGGATGACGGTATACGTAAGAAATCGGTTCATGATTATGGATGGAGGCTTTTGTAAGAACAGATATGTTCCAGTGAAATCATTTTTGGTTATTATTTGAGATTGGTTCAGACTTGGGACGTCCATCGAGAGCGCCCGGGCAGATAACGAACATCGGAGTTGTTTATCACTATCTGACTCTGTTTCCGAGCCTCATCCATTCTCCTATACCGCCTGCGAGGTCATGGACATCATGGAATCCGAATGATCCCATGGCATCGAGCACTTGCTTGGATCGATTTCCTGACCGACAGTAGAGGAGATAACTTCAAGAGATATCGAGTTTCGCGATTTTTCCCCCGAAATCAGCATCGTAGCAGTTCATCTCTCGGGCATCGTCTATCTTTCCGGAGAGTATTTCCTCGGGAGTGCGGAGGTCGATGACGATAGCTCCCGCATCTCTCCTCTCGATAAATTCGGGAACTTTTACGGTTCAGATGGATGGTTTGGTCATATTTGAGGTAGAAAAAGAAGATAGAGAGAATACAAGCCACATCTTGTAATCTGATGTGGCTTGTGAGAACAATATCAGTCTACTCAAACAATATTCAGATATATTCTCTCACTTGCCTCTCAGAACTCGCTTCCGCTTGTTGCAGGTTGAGAGAAGAGAAAAGTCCTCGGTGAGGGTGAATAATATATCTTTATCTCTATTATTTAAAGTACGTGAGTATGGTTTTGGAGATTATCGTCCGCGATTCGCTGCACGTCCTGGACGTTGGCGGTTGTTCATATTGTTCCCTCGTGTTCCATGAAACTGGTGAGCTGGTGGAAAGGCAGGTCCAGAGCGGGAAATTGGTGGTTTCGGAGGCAGTGCCTTCGATTTTTCTTCTGTTATTTTCGCTTCTTCTGAAACTTCTATTGCCGGAGTTTCCTCCTCATTTTTGATAGCTTTTGACATACAGAGATATGTTAACATGTAAATTTAAAACATCGGACATGTGAAGTATTACTTCTTTTTCTTGATAAAACACGTCTTGAGAACGAGTCCGCCCGGAGCATCGACGAATTCCTGATCGTCGGTGAGACGAATTTTGTAGACAGTTCCTTGTTTGAGGGTGGTTTTTGATCCTTTTACCGGAAGATCCTTGATGAGAAAAACCTGATCCCCATCCGCGAGGATGTTTCCGTGTGCGTCTTTGGTTTCTACTGAATCCATGATGGTTATGGTTACGAAGTAAGAATGGTAATTGTAAGAAAAAGATGAAGAAAAGCAAATTGAAAATGATTCAGATTTGAGAAAACAGCTCTCGGAAATCGAGAGCTGTTTTCTGTTTTGTTTATCTTTTTGTTACTCTAGGTATTGGCACTGTCTTTCTGTCTTCTGTGGAACTAAGATACGAAATCAGTAGTGTATTTTGTGGGTCTTGCTGGTGAGGCTTGAGTCTCTCGGGGGAGTCATAATTTTTCAAGGATATAGGTTCGTCTTTCTTCACTACCTGGAATCAGATGGGGTTGATAATCGAACATTATTTGTTCTATAATGTGTTTTGTTTCTCATAAAACTCTAGAAACGCTATCGAATTGATGCATCCTCCATGGTGGCATAACTCCAAGGTTTACCGCCAATTGCTCATCTCGTGCATATTCTATGAATAATTCTCTCAATTTTGGATCTCTTATGTCCATGACTCATTTTTCAATCTTCTGACAAATATTCCTTGATGGTTCATTCATGGAAGTGTAAATTATTTTTTATAGCAAAATACTGTGCAAATTGTACAAAAAAATAAATGAAATGCAAGAAATTTCTTCACTTTCTCTTCATATTTTAAGAGAAGTAGAAAGAGGATTTTTTCTAAAACACTTCCGCGAATCCTTTCTCGGGTTCGTCGAAAGTTCGGAGAGTTCCTTCTTGGATGAGCCATACTTTGTTCGAAATGTGTTCCAAAAGGTCTCGGTCGTGCGAGACGATGAGGCTCGTTCCATTGAAGTGCTCGAGCATATTTTTGATGACGTTTTTGGAATGAAGGTCGAGGTGGTTCGTTGGTTCGTCCATGATGATGACGTGCGGTTTCGTCAGAAGCATCTTGGTGAGGGCGACTTTGGCACGTTCTCATCCCGAGAGAGTCTTGATTTTTTGTTCCACCTTATCTCCCGAGATGAGGAGACCCCCAAGCATCGAGCGAATCTCATTTTCCTTGTCGTGACCTTTACTGAGTTCTGACAGTATACTTTCCTCTCCGTCCAGATCCGCGAGTACCTGCGAATAGGAACCGATAACGAGGTCAGGGTTTATCTTGAAACTTCCGGAAACAGCTGGAAGCTCTCCAAGGACGGTTTTCAGGAATGTGGTTTTCCCAGCACCGTTGCGTCCGATGATTCCTATTTTGTCGTCTTTCCGGACTATGAGCTCGTCCGGTGTCGTGATAATGGGCTTTCCGTATCCGACGGCAAGCTCCGAGAATTCCATAAC
Organism: Candidatus Altimarinota bacterium; assembly: GCA_028689245.1. Classification (GTDB taxonomy): domain Bacteria; phylum Patescibacteriota; class Gracilibacteria; order BD1-5; family UBA2023; genus UBA1545. Next base: position 2,489 of record JAQTWO010000042.1, read on the forward strand.
TTTCTCGGGGAGTCGTTTATCGGTTTTTACGATGATATTGCGCACGGTGGATTCGTTCTCCGGTCGTTCGATTCGCTCGATCTTGTCGACCTGTTTTATACGGCTCTGTACTCCGGCCGCTTTGCTCGCCTGGTAGCGGAAACGGTTGATGTACGCTTCCTGTTTTTCGAGTTCCTTCTGCTGGGTTTCGTAGTCTTTCAGTTGTTGGTCGTATTTGGCTTGCTTGAGAGTCAGATATCGCTCGTAATTCCCCGGGTAATTCCAGAGTTTCTTGTCGGAAATCTCCATGATTTTATCGGAAGTATTGTTGATGAATCGGACGTCGTGGGAGATGGAAAGGATGGCTTTTTTCCAGATATTGCAGAAGTGTTCGAGGAATATGATTCCCTCGATGTCCAAGTGGTTCGTCGGCTCGTCGAGGATCAGAAGATCCACTTCGGTTATGAGGAACTTCGCAATCTGTACTTTGGTCTGTTCTCCTCCGGAGAGTTGCAGTACGTTGAAATCCATCTGCTCGTCCGAGAATCCGAAGTATTTGAGAATCTCGAGCTGCAGGTCGTAGCGGGCGTATCCGTCATTTTCCCGCATATATTTTTTGAGAGTATCCGCTTCTTCCCAGTGAGTCTCATCGTGCTCGATTTCCATAAGCCGGTTCATCTTCTCGGTAATCTCCGGAAATACCATCAGCATCTCGGTCCGGAGGGTATTCCGGGTATCTTGCCAGAAGAGGTCCTGCGAAAGGTATCCGATCTTGAGACCGCTCGCTTTCTCGATCCGTCCGTCGAAATCACCCTCTTTCCCGATAATCATCTTGAGAAGGGTGGTTTTCCCGGCTCCGTTCTTCCCGATGAGTGCGATCTTGTCTCGACGGTTTATCTTCATCTCGGCGCCGAGGAAGAGCTCGGTCTGCTCGATATTTTTCGTGAGATTCGTAATGGTCACGAGACTTGAAGCGATCTCGGCTTTTCCGTTGAAAAGGTACTCCGGAATAAGCTCCAGACCATAGGCTTTGTTCGAGATCTTTTTTATCTCCTGGCTTTCGAGCTCGAACTCCTTCTCGAGGTATTTCGCGAGTCGTTTGAGTTTCGTCTCTTCTTTCATCTTCTCGGTGATGGAACTCAGGAACAGTTCGCACACTTCTTCTACCTCTTCATAGGTGAAATCAGGATGCACGGCGAGGACTCGGTAGATTATTTCGGAAAGCATTTTTTGTAGATCAGGCATTAATGGGGGAGAGTGTAGCGATAGTGTCTTTTTAGTCAAGTTTTCGAAATGTTCTATTTAAAATATACTCTTTTTTGCCTTCTTTCCAAAATTCCCTATAATACCTCGGTATTTCATAATCTCTCATTCTATGCTTTTTTCTGATGATTATCTTTCTGAATCCGATAAGATAAATCGCATCTACAAGATGCTCCGTTCTGAACAAAGGAGTCGGAGATTTTGGTGGTTTATTAGGGTGTTGTTTTTCGGAGGAATTATATACGGATTTTATTATCTGAGTCTCCCAGCTCATGCTGACCTTCGTAAACAAGTAAATGACATCGTTCAAGAAAAGATGATGGAGTTCATAACTCCCATGGTCGGAAATATGGTTCAGAGTTTGACGAGTAACATGCAGATTCCTACTGGAACCACGAGCACGACTCCTCCGCGCAAAAATCAATCAAAAACTCCGACTGTCGCTCCGGTTATCACTCCAGAGATGATCAAGGCAGTGCAAGACGCCATGCAAAAGAAATAAAAGACACGAAAAACCTCTTTCTGTATTGAATGTATCAAAAGAGGTTTTTGTTACCCGAGGATTCTTATTTTTTCTTCCACTCCAAGAGAGAAGCGGCCCCGTATTTTACTCATTCGGCAATCTTTTCCGGTGGGAGAATCTCGGCGACGATCTTGTTTCCGAAGCCTTCCAGTTGCTTTTGCAGATTTGCATAATAGGGCGTGTAAGCTCCGATATTTGTGATCCAGAGATATCCGAATATCGCAAGGAGGGCGGTACTCCAGAGCCGCATACCGAGATTGTACTGAATCCCCGCAGAAAAAGTGTAGTTGTCCAGAAAGTACATTTTGAGATAGATGGTTACCAGTACTACTCCTGGGATATAAACGAGTGGAGGAAGGAGAAAATATCCTGTCACGACAAAGAGTACGAAGAGCATGACGAGGGAGAATCCTATCTTGAGTTTCTCCAGTGAACGGTTTCTATTGTTGAAATTGATATACACCTCAAGCTCATTAAGGAATCGACTGAGCGGTATATATTCATTCTCATAGGAATTAGCGAATAGAAAGAGAAGAATGTAGGAGAACTTATAGAATTCCTTTCTATCGAGAGTCATGGCACTTGCGACAAGTTTCAAGATGACCGGGAGGAGGATAGGCGAGAGGATGCTGTTTTCCAGATCAAGAATAAGTTCTTTACAGTTGAGAATATGTTTGAAGTATTCTTGATTCTTGGTTTTGTTTGACAGTTCATCTTGTTCTGCGCCGATAGTATCTATTGTCAACTCTTGCATTCCCTTCAAGCGGAGCCAATTGTTTTTTGTCAAAAATTGATCCCTGTCCGCGGGGCTTTTCTTTTCTTTTATGAAAGGAAGGCTGGTATCGAAGAATATATAGAGGATTTCTGGATAATGCTGATCGGTTATCTCCTTGAATGCAAAGACGCGAAGTTCTTCCCGGTCCTGCGGAGAGAGATTGAAGTCCTCGAAGATGGCCTCCATAGTGTCTCGAAAATTTTCTTTTTCATAGGGGAAATGAGGGATGAGATTCGTCAATTCCTTTTTGGCATCGAGTATGCGATTCCGACAGGCGGTATGGAGCTGACGTTTCTCGAAACTGGTATCTCTCCCACAGAGAATGTCCTGACGTTCCCATCGTCGCTCATGATTCTTATTTTCACGGTACATATCTATGATGATTTGAATGAGGGTTTTTACAGCCAAGAAATCATCGTCGTTCATCATATTTTTATCAAATCTCTTGAGAAGTTCGTTTTTGTTTATGCCGTGTTCCGTGGTAGTTCCGTCTTCGTTTTTCTTCATGTATTTTATCGTATCGAATCGGTTGTTGCAGTAGTGGATGTCACGGAGACAAGGGTATGCAAGCTCCATCCATACGTGATGGTATTTTGAATCATGATAGAGTTCATTGATGAAACTGTCATCCTCAAAAGACGAGAAGCTCTGAGAGATGAAACTCGCAAGAGAATTGATAAAAAATGCGAACTTTTCACGAATCTCATTTGCTTTGAATATCAGATCCAGAGGATTTCTTGAGAGCGTCAAACGTTTGATGTCTCGATATACCTCATCGATACTGAGAGAATACTCACCGAAAGAAAGTGTCTTGTCCTTTGTATCATCATCGAGAGCTGATTTTTTCATTCCTTGCATAGGAACGTCAACAGCTCATTCTGTGGTGGGCGTGGTAATGCCGGTTTCTGGCATATCTGACCATCCCTCTGTACTATTTGGTATCCCTCACATATATTTGTTTTTATAAAGTATTTCCGATAGTGTATCATATGTTTTTATGGAAAACCAGATAATTATCTTGACATATATGTATATTTGATCGGAGATACTCGATTGCGCACCGAAATCATATCGAAAATCCGGGAGGCGAGCTCTCTATTTCCCTTGTTTTTAGAGAGTTTTTGTTCAGGGGAAATACGGCATTTTCAATAAAATACCCCCATGAATCATCGATGATTCATGGGGGTATTTTTAGTACGTACTGTTTTTAAGTGATGCTTTGAGACGATCGTAGGTTCATCGTGAATCTTGGAGATAGGAACGGGCACTGTCTTTGAATACGGATTTCTTGGTTTGTTCGTATTTTTTCTGATAAAAAAAATACTGATTCATCGTATATACAAAGCTATCGAGATTCGTTATGATATCGTATCGGCGATAGAGCGGAATACTTCCGTTGTGAAATTGTTTTCCTGCCTCGGTTTTGATGGCAAAAAGAAATGCGGAAGTATTCCTGTACCGCTTTGTTTCGGTGTAATCACTGAAAGTTACAGGATTGAGAGCGATATCCTGAAGCATAGTCATCTCCGGTTCGGATTCGAGAATATTTTCCTCGAAATAGTCTCAGGCAGAAACCTGAGAAACTGCAACACAAAGGAAACAGATACATGAGAATAGGTATTTCATGGGACAATGGTTAAACAAATAGATGCATGGATATTACATAAATATACGTTGAAGTCAAATAAATTACTTTGGTAGTATTGTTGCCCGAGAGATACTGTTTAAACTTGATTTTTTTTAAAAAAATATACTATGCTCACTTACTTCCTATAAAACACTTCTATGAATATCTTCCTTTTTGGCACTCTTTCATTTATTTCGCTTCTCATGATCTCGACGGGAGTATACCTTGCTTCGAGACGTTTCCGTGTCCCCTACACGGTATCGCTTGTGGCGGTTGGTATTCTTATAGCCATTCTTTCGAAGTTTCCTGTTTTTTCGTTTTTGGATGATTTTAAACTTACTCCCGAGATTCTCTTGTATGTGTTCCTCCCCATCCTCCTCTTCGAATCTGCGTACAATATGAAATATAAAGAAGTGCTCCGTTCGGCGAAATCCATTTCTCTTTTAGCAGTCGTATCCCTCATCGTTTCTGCGTTTCTCATCGCAGTATTCATCCACTATGGTGCGCTTTTCTTCGGTTATCATATACCATTTCTCGTGGCACTTCTTTTCGGTACTCTTATCTCAGCGACGGATCCAGTCGCAGTCCTTGCGCTTTTTAAAGAACTTGGTGCACCACGTCGCTTGACACTCATATTTGAAGGAGAATCGCTTTTCAATGACGGAACAGCATTTGCTCTTTTTCTCGTAGTCCTTGCATATATACAGTCAATCGCCGGGTTTCATGGATCGGAGCATGAGAATTTCTATAATATGTTTGCGAGTCATATTTTCGGAACTGATACTGGAGGGCTGGTCGTAACTGGTATCATCTCGTTTTTTCTTATGATTCTCGCTGGAATGTTCTTCGGTTCGTTTATCGGGATAGTATTTTCGAAGATCATAGAGAAAATCAAGAATAATGAATTTTTGGAAATCACGCTCACGCTTATCTTGGCACATACCACATTCATCCTCTCGGAAGTATTGAATCATTTTCTCTTTCCGGTATCCTGAGTTATAGCAACCACGCTTGCTGCACTTGTGGTCGGGAACTATGGACGCTATAAGATTAGTCCGAAAGTTGGGGAAACCATGGAGCGATTCTGGGGATTTTTCGCGTTTATCTCCAACTCACTTGTATTTATCCTTGTGGGTATCATGATAGTATCCCTTGGGATAGATTGGAGAGTGATGATTCTTCCCGTTGTGATCGCTATCGTGGCAGTTATCCTTGCTCGTGCCATAAGTGTGTATGGAATCATCATTCCGCTTAACTGGACAGGAAAAGAGGAATATATTCCACTTTCATGGCAACATATGCTTTCATGGGGAAGTCTTCGTGGAGCACTTGCTATTATTATGGTACTTCTGATCCCCGAGGCGCTTACCATAACCGGTTGGGATTTTGCTTTCTCCATTCGCGATTTCGTACTGGCTCTTACTGTTGGATGCATTACCTTCACCACCTTTATAAAGGCGACGACCATTATCCCTCTCATGAAACATTTTCATATCGATAAACTCCATGAGATCGAGGAGGTAGAGCATGTGGAAGGGAAGATGATCATGCTCCTCGAAGTACTGGCAAAGATCGGAAGTCTTAAGGAACGAGGATTCATCGTGGATGAGGAATATTCTCTGCTTCTTGCGAAATACACCAAAGAGCTAGAAGTCGTGCGTCATGAATTGGATGTCCTTATGGCGGAAAAATGAGAGGCGATTGCCGAGCTCATTAAACGTGTGATTACGCTTCATGCACTCGGGATAGAAAAGTTCTCACTCAAACGACTCTATATGTACAACGAGATTTCCGAACGGGAATTTAAAGTTCTTCTCCGTAAGAATGAATCTCAGATATATCGTGTGGAGCGGGGATTGTCACAAATCAAAATGGAATGAGAGAGGAGAGAATCCAATATATTCGAGCATATCACCGAGATGATTTCAAGCCGACTCCATGGAGATGTGAATCCTATTCTTGCCCGATTCATGCGTACGCGTGCCCGACTCGTCATGACCGACAGTGCTATCAAAGGACTGATTGTATTTGAGGGGATTGATTTTATTGCAGGACGAAAAGAGTTCAAGGAGATAAAAGATTTGTACGTAGGCTTCTATGATAAGGCAAAGATGAAGCATACACAACTCTTCATCGCGGATAAGGAACTCCTTATCGAGTTCGATTCCCATCTCGCAAACAAATCACTTTTAAAACAACAGGAGATTATCGTTGAGGATCTTTTTCAGAAAGAGATAATCTCTCCGAAACTTTACATACGCTTCAAGGAAGAAATCGAAGAGAAAATTTACGAATAATATCCAAAAAACTCACAAAGGTCACTTGATGACCTTTGTGAGTTGCGTTACTCACATCCTCCGACAAAGTTTGTTTTACCACACCCACCTGCCATTTTCAAACACTTTCACCTCTCCGATATACATACTCTGGAGGGCGATGAAGATATCGATATGAAATCTCTGAACCTCGGTTTTCGGGAGTTTTTTCCCATAGAGTCCATGTTTTTTTCCGAGGGAGAGATGGACTCCCACTTTGCGCTCATGGAAGTTGATATCCGAGAGAGGAGTCTCGGTTGAGAGTGCGGGATTCAGACCCATGCCAAGTTCACGCACGAGCACTTCGTCGTTCTCGTTTGAGCGGATCATGTCATAGAGTTTCCGAAACTCAGCAGGGAAGTGGTCAGAGGGGAGAACTCTTCCATCCTTGAAGACGAGTTCAAATGGTTCACAAATGCGGATCCCGAAATCGTCCCCGGGATAGGTATCTATGAGGCATTTTCCGTTTACTTGGGAGAGATCGAGTGCTTCTGTCAGTACTTCACCTACCGGAAGAGTTCCTCATTTGTGCTCCATTTTGGAGTAGTCGCCCGTATTCCCGAGGACTCGGTCGGTTTTTCCGAAAACAAGTTCGGAACCGTCGATCGAAATGAGCCTCGTTTCTGTCGCTTCGGCAAAGAGTTGTGTACAAACTTCGAGTGAGCGGACATATTCAGGAGTGCGGTACGCTATGCAATCGATGAAAGTATCGAATTCAGATTCCTTGATATAGGCAAGATGGTTGTGCTCTATGACATGTACGCCGATATTGAAGAGTTCGAGTCGTATCCGGAAGGTTGAGAGACGGAAGTTTGCAGATTGTACGAGGATCGCGATAGAGCCTTTCGGAAGACTGAGAAGTTCTGATTTTATGAACTCTATCTGCGGATTCATATCTTCGGCTTGCTTGGTTTCGATTACTTCATGATGATTCAAACCTACACGGATATTTTCTGCGAGATTGTGGGAAGTGATAACCCGCGTCTGTTCAGTGATATGCGGATTTTCTGGATTGAGGAAACCTCAGCGATAGAGGGGTTGAGGCGGATTCTTGAACTCTCGTGCAACCGCCCCTTTTGGGAGGACTGATTTATACGCATCCGAAAGCAGTACGGCAAGGGGGGATTCCCGATCGTAGAGGAAATAGATGGACTCGTTCGTATAATCGAGATTTTTGTAGAGAATGTCAGAACAGGCTTGTTCAAGAGGAGTCATATGTGAGCATGAGGAATAATTTTCGAGCAGTATAGGCAAAAGAGAGGATTATTCAAGTCACAATACGGGAACGTTCTCATCTAAAAATAGATACAGACTGAGACAGAGGGGAGTGCGTGATATTTTCAGTTGCATTTTTTCTTCTATATGCTATATTTCCACATATATACTCTCTTCCCTTTTCTCTATGAATATACAAAAAATACTTTTAAAGAAATATCATCCTTACGGATTCACACTGGTAGAGCTCCTCGTGGTTATAGCTATCCTGACTATCCTGGGAACGGTCGGATTGGCTCAATTCGGGGGTTTTGCGTCCCCAGCAAGAGACAGTGCCCGATTGTCGAATCTCGTCAACCTCAAGCAGGTACTGGACAGTTTCCGAATACAATCAGGGAACTATCCTATGCCCGAAGATGCGGTTACCCTTATGGCTTCCGGAATCGCTATCGGATACCAGTGATTTGCAAAAGACACGGTAGCCAATATCGCGAAAATGTCGGCTGGAGGGACGATAGATCCTTCTGATCCCACTATGTACATGACATATCTGACCGATATTGACAGGTCCCAGATGCAACTCATGACTTTTTTGGAAGATAGGAGCTCCATAACATCATTTACACAATCTCTTCAGCAACAACAGGAAGCATTTCTCCCTACTTTGTATGCAAATTCGACCTCCGATTATCTCAAACGATATCCGCGAACCGTTGGCGACAGACTCGGTATACTCTTGGATAACGGGACATGATCGACCAAGAATCAACCGATTCAAGAACGCTTGAGCGTATCGTCTATTGATATCACCACTATCGGGAGCGGATATACTGCCATATTTTCCGATACTTCTACGGATCGGGTTTCCGGTACAGGACTCGCACTCGTACAACTTGTCAATACTCTGGTACCTAATATAAGCTTCCCATTCACGAAGACACTCGGGGGATCGGGAAGTTCTTATCCGAGTGGTCTCTTCGTTGACCGTTTCGGGTATACCTATGTTATGGGACGATACAGTAACACTCTTGCAAATACTTACGGAACCAAGGACTTCGCAGGCAATACTCTCCTCGGAAGCCCCGCAGCACTGACTGATACCAACGCAGATATATTTGTTGCAAAACTCAATAGTCTCGGGCAACAGATGTGGATTCGAATCATGGGGTGAAGCGGAAATGATGTCGGGCGAGGAATCGCGATCGATACGAATGGGGATGTGTATGTTGGATGATTGTATTTCAATAACTCTTCGAATGGCAATAACGTAAAGGATTTCATAGGGAATACGCTTTCTGGTGCTTCTGTCACTGCTTCATCGGATGGATTCGTGGCGAAGCTCTCAGGTTCGGATGGTTCCCAACAGTGGATCGCAAAATTCGGCGGTACGGGAGCTGAAAAAATTACAACAACTACTCTCGATGCGAATGGGAACCTCTATGTGGGATGAAGCTACTCGACCGGTGCCAAGAATTTCATGGGCAATACCGTTTCGAATCTAGGCTTAACTGACGGATTCGTCGCGAAACTCTCCTGAACCGACGGCTCACAATCCTGGTTCAAGACATTCGGTGGAACGGGTTCTGACCTTTTATTAGGTGTAACAGTTGATACGAACGGGAACCTCTATGCGGGATGATACTACCCGACCATTGCCAAGGATTTTGCGGGCAATACCGTTTCGAATCTAGGCTCAAATGACGGATTCGTTGCGAAACTCTCCTGAACCGACGGCTCACAATCCTGGTTCAAGACATTCGGTGGAACAGGGGACGATGGTCTATACGGAAGGGTAGCAGCTGATGCGAATGGGAACCTCTATGTGGGATGATACTACTCGACC
>JAQTWO010000043.1 GCA_028689245.1 Candidatus Altimarinota bacterium
CTCTCGTTACGGAGGGATTCGTCCAATCCAAGGATAGCGTACTCGCGACCGTTACGGGGATGGATTCGCCGGATATGTCTTTTAAGACATCCGGAAGAATCGCTTCTATTTCCATAAAAACCGGTGATACAGTGAAAAAATGACAGATCCTCGCGACTCTCGGTAACGAGGAGGCGAAAATCGCTCAAAAATGAACGCTTGGCATCCTGTCCGAGATTCAAAGAATGGGAGTGGACATATCGGCAATGGGAAACGATACTGCCAAGATCAGATCGGCGCTTTCCAGTTTGTACGATGGGAAGATTCAGGTGCTCGAAGGAGAATACGAGAAATCGCAAGTTGGTGTCTCGCTTGCCGAAAAAGATCTCTCGCTCGCCCGAGTGAACCTGAAAAGCGTTTCCGAGATTTCCTCGGGAACATCGCTCTCCGACGAGCAAAAGATTGCTCAGGCGGAAAATACCCTCACGCTCGCACGCAACAATCTGGAGAACACCCAGAAACTCTCCAATCTTACCATGGAAAGTACCGAGAAAAACGCCGTAAATGCCCTCGCAAATGCCTATATCATCGCGAGAAATGCAAAAGATTCGGTGGATACCATCCTCGGTATCACATCCGCGAATGCGAGCAAGAACGACGTATATGAAACCTATCTCGGAGCCAAGAAACCGGAAACTGTTTCGCTTGCCGTGAGCTCGTTTTGGAAATTTCAAACTTCCTACGACCAAACCTATTCTCTGTATCAGTCGTCCATAGTCGGGAAAACCAGCATCCCGAAAGAGACGCTCATGAACATGTTGTCCCAATCTCTCCTGACTCTGGAGAATCTGCGACAGAATCTCCACGACACCAAGGATGTGCTCGACAATTCCATCGACTCTTCGATTTTTCCAGCAGATACGATCGCGACCATGAAAAATCAGATCTCCACACTGCTTTCCTCGCTCGAACTCGCGATCCTGACGCCTGCTGGCGGAGGTGTGAAGGGGAGCATGGAAGCGATAGATACCACTGCCAAAAGTTCCGAGCTCACGACCAAGCAGCTCGAAGATGCTCTCCGGATCGCCACGGAGAACGTGAATCTCGCGAAAACAGGCAAGAGCATCAGTTCCTCTGATATCTTCAAAAATATCGAGAATCTCAAGGCACAGGTTTCCATGAAAGAAGATGCTCTGAAATTGGCACTCCTGAACCAGGACCAGTCAAGCAAAAACATCGAGCTCACGAGGCAGGAGAAGCTCTCGAAACTTGCCGAAACCGATGCCCGGATCTCCGAAATCGGCTCCAAGCTTCGGGAGGCGGGTTCCAAACAAGCAGAAGCCCAGATGTGAGCAGATAGTGCCACCGAGAGTATGGAATCAGGGATCATCAAAGCTCCTTTCGACGGAGTGGTTCTGGAAAAGTATGCAGATGTGGGAACAACTGTTAGTGCGGGAATGCCCATCCTGAAGCTATCTTCGAATACAGGAAAATACCTGAAAACGTCGATCGACACCACCCGTTCCCCGCTCACACTCGGCGATATCGTTTCCATGAAGGATGAGAAAAGCGGAGCATCGCATACGGGAAGCATTACACGCCTCGATGCCTTGCAGGATATGGCAACCCGCAAGCACGCGATCGAGATACGACTTGCCAATGAGTCGCTCCAGATAGGCGATAGGGTTATGATTCTCTTCTGAAAAGCTACTACTGAAAAACAGATGATTATCCCGGAAAATGCTCTCGTGACCAAGTACGGAACCCCGGGGGTATACGTCCTTCAGGATTGACAGGCACACTTCCAGCTCGTGACCGTCCTTGGCCGCGACACCACCTCGGCTGCCATTCTCGGATTGAAGGTGGGAGAAAAGATTATCACCGACGGGAAGGACAATATCTTGGATGGGGAGAGGGTGGAATAGGGGCTTTCTTGTTTCTTCACACACTTTCCCTTGCATTTTCTCCACAAAAAATACCTCAAATTTGTGTCTTGAGCACCCATTCTTATAATGGGTGCTTTTTTCTTCTCAAAAACACAGAAACAAAATAGTCAAGAGAAAATAATCCCTCACCAAAGCCATTTCTCGACTTTTTTAAAAAATCTTTTGAATCTTCATACCCCTGTGTCACACAACAAACACATGAGAAAAGCCCTGCCAGTATGAGTGGCAGGGCTTTCGGTTTTCTTTTTCCAACACTCGGTTACGAGGTAGGGAAATAGAGTTGACTACGTGTATGTGTTTTGATGAATTCAGCGGATATCCACGATGTGGTAATTACCACCACCACTCACATCTGCACCATTCCAATTCAGAAAATGACGAGAAATGCTTTGAGGTGATTGACCTTTGTTGAGACCACCAATCTTCAGATCAAACAAAAGAAAGTTCTGATCCATGACCGTCATGCCAGTTGGTTGCATAGTCGCACTGTCAAACGTGAAATTCAAGACCACTGCTACATGTTTGCCAGCGATGTCATAAGTAGTTGAGCTTGTTGCATTTGGACCAAAATAAGCAATCACCGTGCCTCTTGGCACTGTGTCTGCCAATTGATTACTTGGTATAGTACTCAGTTTGGTTCCAGCATGCCATGAACTCGTGCTCAATACACTTCCAATCATCGTTTTCACAAAATCTACACATTGTCCTTTGTTAGGATTCATCTTGTCACTAATTCGTGCCTGTGAAATGCCAGCAAAAGCCAGATCATCCAAGACGAATCGCTTCGTACTCCCGACCACACCAAGCTCGAACATCTGCAATGTCAGTCCGAATGTCACATTCCCCGTAGACTTGAGGATATAGATGGAATTCGGAGCATACGAAGCAGTTGCCCGAGTCCAATCACTCGACGAAAATGTATCGAATACATCGAGTCGATTGGCTGGCACCGTGGCAGTTGCCGCGATACCGAGACATGAGAACAAAAAAAGAAAGCAAGCAAGTAGAAAATTGCGATTCATGAGAAACTCCTAAAAAATTGATGAAATGAAGAAAGAAATTGTGGTAATATTTATCCTGACATAGGGAACTCCTTATAGTAATTTACGGTTGAAAAGCTTTGGAATCAAACCAGTCTGATGGCATAGGTCATCAGGAATTTCCGAGCAAAGATATATAATATCCTCTTGTAAGTGTCAGTTGACGAAGAATCTCCTTTCCATAGACATCTACACAAGTTGGATTGCCATAAGGAGGTGTGGAATTCCCACCGTTATAGCTTTTCCAAAAACCCAACGTTGCTTGATAGAGAAATTGCTTAGTAGATAAAAGCTTTTTCATATTCAGATTCATTCTTCCGGTATTCTCATCAATAGTTATCCAATCATTTATGTTTCGGAAATTAGGGTCTAATACTTGTGCATAAGAGAAATACCCTAGCTGTTCAAGAGTACCAGATCCGGATATCCTAGACTCTGTGTATTTCAGTTCTTCGCTACACTCACTAAGAAGCCTATCCCAATTCGGATCAGAAAGAGCCGCAAGAAGATGTTGTTCTGTCTCTTTGGACATATAGCCATCTTCTTCGCCACAAAATGGCGCATTACCATTTACGTCTTCTGAACTTAGATTTGCTATTCTTTTACAATGTTCGTATGCCGCTTTCAATTCTTCCGCAGAAAGTGCCACCGCTGACGGATTTCCTTTCCCGAATTCATAGGTCACCCAGCGTCCATCCTTGAGTGGAATGGTTCTGGTTTTCCATACGAGATCCGGTTTTGAACCGGTAGATTTTTTCGTCTGAGTATCTTCCTCTGTCAGTGGTTTCCCACTTCCAAAAGGAGTCATACCCCAGGAGCTTCCAGATTCTGAAACGGTTTTCAATCTCTTGAAAGTATCAGATTCTGTACCACTCTCGGTAACACTTCCTGTTTTTGTGATGGTTGCAGAAACAGGAGTTTTTTGCTCTGTGTGAGAGGGTTTGTTTTCGAGAGTGGCAAAATAGCCACCAAACAAAACCGACCCCATCGCCACCAAGCTCATTATGAATTTTTGATATATCATAGGAATTCCTAAAAAGTTGTAGAAAATATTCGTTTCGAGATCGCGTTTCTCGAAAGTGTTTTGGAGTGTATGAATATTCATTTTTTTGTCAAAACAATTTGGCTCAAAATAGCCAAAAACACGACTTTTTCCAGGAAAAGTAGAGAAAATGAAATTATCTTTCAAATCTTCATGAAAAATTCATATTTGTTTGTATAATATGGCGTTTTTTTTAGTAATTTTACTGGTTCAGATTCTATTTTTGAATACATTATTTGTTCGGGTACACTCCTCATCACTAGAAGCGAAACAGAGAAAGAGATTTCCGATAAAACTCATGAAGTTATTTTGTTGTCAGAGATGATGAGAAGGTTATCCTATATGCCAATAGGAAGATCTAACAATTTCTATGAGAAACTTTGATTTGAGATTGCCTATAAAATAATCGAGAGTGCGTCTACTCCCCTCGATGATACTCTTTCAGGAACCGGAAGAGGAACCGGAATATCTTTTCCTCGAATCGGGCAAACATAGGGTTTTCTATGATGAGCACCATTTCCGTCGTATAGTCGATGACGGCGACTTTGTTCCCATAGATCATCTTGCTCACATTGTCGTCGAAGAGATCGAACTGTTCGGGGATGGTCACCAGATCCCGTTCGAGCCTCGGACGCTTCGTCTTGGCAAGTGTTTCCGATGTGATGACGCATCGCTGTATCTCTTTTTCCGCAACTAAGCTCCGATAATCATCGGGGAGGTAGGATCGGGTCTTTTCGAGATTGCTGCGGGCACTGTAACGATAATACGTTCCTCACTGAGGCAGGGTATCGAGTACGTCGTAAAACACGAACTGGATACCTTTTTTGCCGTTCATAGATTTGATGGTTGGTTTCTTTTCCTTGCTCGTATGGAGCTCTTCGAGATCCGAGATGGTTGCCTCGAATCCTTTTGCGAGATTCTCCATAATCGCGCGGAGTTTGCTCGGGGATTCCGCGACATAATATACACGCTTTCCCCGTATATTGCGGGTCACGAGACCGGATTCTTCGAGGAGCGGGAGCGTTTGATACACGACGGGTCTATGGAGGCCCGTTCTTTTTGCCATATCCGAGATGGTCGAAGAGGCGTTTTCCAAGAGATCGATATAGAGCGTGCTTTCCCGCTCTGAGAGTCCTATCTTTTGGAGGATTTTCTGATAATTCATAAAAAGTGTACTGAAAAGATACATATTTGAAATCATACGAAATTACTTTATGAAAGCAACTTTAAATGATGTGAGCCATGATTCTATTTCATATATTGCACGATAAAGATCCATTTTCCCGGATATGTATATAGTGGGAATCAGGAAGTAAAATTTTTACTCCTATCACATCACAATACATTTCTGAACGCCCCGAGGACTGTCCGAGCCATCAAGAATACGCGAGTTCCGCAGGAAGGGAAGAAAAGTATTGTGATGTGATAATCCTGAGCTTATTTATCTCTTTATCTTTACTCTTATGAAATTCGATCTCCATTTCCATACGACTCTCTCCGACGGAGGGCAGACTCCAGAAGCAGCAGTACAGATTGCAAAAGACCGCGGACTTGAGTTCCTAGCATGCACCGATCACGACCTCGTCAATACGGAGGTTCCAGGATTTGCTCGGCAAATGGGAATACA
Organism: Candidatus Altimarinota bacterium; assembly: GCA_028689245.1. GTDB lineage: Bacteria > Patescibacteriota > Gracilibacteria > BD1-5 > UBA2023 > UBA1545. Next base: position 5,635 of record JAQTWO010000043.1, read on the forward strand.
AACGGTACAGTGAGTCGAGCTTTCTTCTTCGGACTATGGAAACCATGCAAAAGCAGCACATCTGACCTGTTATTCCCGAGAATTCCAGGGACGTATCCATGATATATTGGATGGAGTCCAACAGGCAAGGTGCACGAAGATATCGCTCCAGGTGGACAAGCTCCGTGAGTCTGGCTTCGAAATCGAAAAAGATGCGTTCTTTGCCTACTGGCAAGCATTCGGTGCGAGTCTCTCGAATCTCAATAATTGACACCTGAGAGAATACCTCTTCCAGAATCCTCGCAATCACGAAATCGTACAAGGCCTCATGGGAAGTGCATTCGACAAAAATACGTTTATAAAGCGCGCACTCTCAAAAACCGGAGACTTTGCACACTTGGGTTCTATTGATAATCTCCCTGCCTATGAGCCATCCGTGGAGCTCTGCGGCGAGCTCGCACGGGAAAATAGTGCCGTTCTCTCGATTGCACATCCGAATCATACTTTTCGAGATATTGAGGAGTTCCAGGCTCTCGTTCCGAGCTACGTGGAGCGAGGCGTGAACGCTCTTGAAATCCATCTTTCCACGTCTCCCGAATGGATACAAATACTTCTCGAAACCCGAAAACGATTCGATTTGCTCCTGACATTCGGAAGCGATTGCCATTTTCATCCGAATGACAGGGAAAAACACGGCATGATCGGAAGTCTGAATCCGCACCTGGACGAGACATTTATCGATACAGAGTTCAAGAGATTCGCGAGAGCGCTTGAATGTGCTGTATAATGGCTCATCATCAATCTTTTTGACAAAATATATTTATTCAATATAAATAAGAGAAATAATTTTATTTCTCTTATTACTTTAATATGACGAATACTCTAAAAGGACATATAGTTACTGATGATAAAAACCCTATTTCTTGACCCAAGGCTAGGCTCCCAGTCCAGGATACTACTTCCTCTGCCATCACTACTACTCTCGAAACTGCCAATAATACTCCTATAAAGTTCATAAAAGTCGCTGGAATACGTTTGGACGAAGAAAATCTCGGTGCCCCGACCCAGGCAGAGGTTGAGAGATTTCATCTGATCGAACTCCGAGATGGAGATGAAGCAGATGGAACAGTACCACAATATGGATTCAATACTATAAGCGATTACAAAGTATTCAAGCAGGCATTTCCCTACTATGAATCCTTTACTGAAGCAGAAGCAAAAGAACAATGAGTTTTCCCTTATACGTACTGTGCCTACAATAAGCTTGCCCGCAATGCGGTGCTTACAAATCGCAATAGACGGGAATGAAACACTGAAGAATGGGATAGACTTTGGGAATACGCACAACCAAACAACAGCAATAGCGAACTTATAAAAGCCATGAATGCTTGATGTTTAGGCTATCGTGATGCTAATGATGGGAAGTTCTGTGAGGTCGGCCGTTTAGCGTTTTTTAACATTTCTGATAATCGTACCGACTGTATGACATCCATTAGATTCTATCGAGGTTATGAATCCGATGTACAACGTTTTTCAGTGGACTCTAGTACCTTGATAGTCATTCGAGCTTTTTGAGCACCCACTCTGGTAGAGGCGAACGAGATAGTTTAAAAATACGTCATGTAGAAAAATACCCCATCTCGGGGTATTTTTTGTACTTCTTTTTACTCGCTAAACCGCTCATCTTTCCAAGGATCTGCATGATTGTGATATCCGCGAACTTCCCAGAAACCCGGTTCGTCTTCGCGGACGAACCGGATATGGGTCACGTACTTGGAGCTCTTCCAGTAGTAGAGGTGTGGTATGACCATACGAATCGGTCCACCGTACGCGAGCGAAATCGGTTTCCCATCGATATGTGTCGCGATGAGCGTCGGATTCTCACGGAGTTCCTCCAGTATGCAATTGGTCGAATATCCATCGTTGGCACTCTCAAATATGACATGCTTTGCAGTTGGAAGCGGTTTCACAAGAGAAAGTATCTTGGTGAAATCGACTCCACGAAAATCTTGATCCAGTCTCGACCAACTCGTCACACAATGGATATCGAAGGTGAAATCCTCAATCCCGAGTTTTTCAAGATCGGAAAAATCGAGCGTGACAGGATTTTCCACCTCTCCCGAGATAACCAGTTTCCATTCGCTCAGCGGAGTTTCTTTGAGATCTCTCACGATGGCTATCATGGGTACCATCTTGTCTACTTGCCTCTGTCCTACTGGTACACGCATATCTCCGACTCACGTGCGAGGTGATATATGATGCTTCGCTATAGATTCTTTTGCTCGGATGAGATCATCGTTCGGTAACATATGGGCGACATTATAGAGTAGAAATGACTGCGTATTATACAAAATGCCCAAAGAGAAGCAAATGATTTTAAAAACTGGAATCTTCTATACTTGAAAGTTCCAGTAATATGCAAGGAAAAATAAATTTGACAATACAAGTTTAATGATTATTGTCGAGCGAATTACTCCTTTACTTCGCTACGCCAAACATGCTCGATCTTTTTATACGCAAGAATCTTTTTAAAAAAAATCCAGAGAATACGACCATTGAAAGACTAAGGACTCGTCTCGAGGATGTTACTACCGAATCGGTGCGAACAGGTTTTTTGGATCGTATCACCAAGATTGAAAATGATATTATCGGGCATGGTAAGGGATGAGCAGAATGTGCTACTGCCAGTCCCAGTATACTTGTAAGCCTTGCTATGGCGGAGGCAGACAATCCTTTTTTATCCATTCGAGAGAAACGAAGGAAATTTGAGCGACTGACAAGCAAAGGGAGCTGTGATTGTTTGAATTGTCGGAATCGCATGAAGATACAATTAGGTATGGTGTTGGCAGAACGAATTACATCACTTCAAACAGAAATAGAGCAACAAATAAAACGAGAGGAGAGAAATAGAAATCGTCAGAAAGACACAAATCCTGTCACTCCATCCCATCGCTCAATCGTGTACACAACCTCGGAAACATGAGGTCAAGAAACAGTCAAAATAACTATAGGAAAATTACAAGCACGACTGGATAATATCGTATCTTGAAGAGGAAAGATGGGTGTATGAGAAATGGAAAACATGCAGAAATCTATCGATGCCTTATCAGGGGCATCTCCAGACATTCAAATAATTCGAGCAAAATTCCAACAAGCCGTCGCTCTTGTGACCAATCCTCCGCCGAGCAATAACGTACCCGCTCAAAAATCATCATGAGAAACTTCGATTCCTCAAGGATCGGTAATCGAGCTTCCTGTTACACTGCCTGAGAATGTCAGAAAAGCTATTGCTGAAGCAGAAGCGACGTTCGAACGATTCAAAAAGCATATCGATGTCATATCGTCCACCAATCATACGGGAACGGGGAGCAAATGAGACGGAACTTTCTGGAAACATGGACTTTTGCCGATTCTGAACTTTACCATCAATCGGATACGGGATGGGAAAATCAATCCACGAGAGTTTTCATGGTCAGAAGTGATGGATTTGCATAAAAAAACGGTAGATGGAAAGATACGAAGGGATGTGCTCTCGCTCCAAGAAGTCATGACCCATAATTCTCAAAGAGGTTCATTTGTCGATAATATTAAAAATCTCATGCCCGTGCTCAATGAATTGGCGACCAGTTCATGACGATTCTTGCACATTCGGAGAAAATGACACACTCCGATCAGGGTCCTTCGAGAATATGTCGGTGCATTTCGGATGTAGCGAACACAGGTCGTTAGTTTTCTGAGTATTGAGTCTTGGTAAATCATATATCTTATTTTTGCTTTCTATTCATGATTCTCATAACTTTCCCGCGCACTTGTCCGAATACTTCCATATGAGATAGAGCCTGAGCGGCACTTGCTGGATGGATACGGGAGTATGCTGGAAGATAGTCTCAAAAATGAGCAAGAAATCGGGTATTAAAGTTTGCGAAAAAGGAAAAATCATTATAATCGAGACATCAACCAGTTTATAATTTTTGACTATGAGTGAGAAAACATATACGATTGAAGAGATGCAGGCATTAACAGCTCATTTTATCGAAGAACAGGCTTTAATATTACGTGATAATCTTCGGAAGAAGTGGGCAAAAAATGAAGAAAATACAACAAAACATCTCTTAAAGAATTCAAAAATGAAGAAAATCCTCACCGGAGTCAAACCAACCGGAGACCAGATGCATCTCGGGAATCTCCTTGGAGCCGTTCTTCCTTTCAAACGCCTCGCCGAGAAGAATGATTCGGCAATTTTCATAGCAGATCTCCATGCCCTAACATCGGTCAAAAACGCCGCAGACCTGAAGCGGAATACCCACGAAATGGCACTCACGTATTTCTCCATATTCGGCATCGATACGCCCATTCATATTTTCCGTCAGTCCGACATCCACCTCATCCCCAAGCTCAACTGGATTCTCAATAACGTGACGCCATATTCGCTCATGCTCCGGGCACATAGTTTCAAGGATGCTGAGGCAAAAGAAATCGATATCAACATGGGTACGTTTAATTATCCCATTCTCATGGCTGCCGATATCCTCGCCTATGACACGGACGTGGTTCCGGTCGGACAGGACCAGAAACAGCACTTGGAGATGACCCGCGATATTGCCAAGGCTTTTAACAAGACCTATAAGACAGACATATTCAAACTCCCGAGCGAGTATATAGAGCCAAGCGTTGCGACGCTTCCCGGAATCGACGGACGCAAGATGAGCAAGTCGTATGGAAACTTCATCGGACTCTTCGACGACCCGAAAACCCTCAAGAAAAAAGTCATGTCCATCGTGACCGATTCCAAATGAGTCGACGATATCAAGAACCCGGATGAATGCAATGTGTTCGCCCTCATCCGAACCTTTGCTCTCCAGGAGAGAAGGGAGTCCATACGAGCAAAATACCTCACACCCGGATACGGTTATGGACATGCCAAACTTGAGCTCTTGGAGATACTCACCGAGTACCTGAGACCCTACCATGACGCCCGTGCCATGCTCGAAAAACGTCCTGAACTCATCGAAGCGAAGCTTCAGGAAGGAGCACGGATTATGAACGCACGAATCGAAGCGAAGATGCGAGAAGTGAAGGACGTTGTGGGATTATAATCCATAATTGTCATCCCCTCGTGAAAATATCATCCTATCATTCCTGCGGGGGTGGGAATCTTCCTTGTATTTCAGAATTTCAAGACGAGACTTTTGCTATTGTTTCCCTGCGGGATATATATGATAGATTTCCTCCTTTGAGGGAATGACAATTCATGTCTTTACTTTTCGGGCATTTTCCATACTATACCGTCACTTTACTCTTATCTCATTTCAATTATGTTTAAATTCATCGAATTTCTGCGGAAGCGTCCAAAAGACCGCACCATCCTGGTCGGACGGATCGTTTTCGGTCTCATTATTGCCCTTCTTATTGGTCTCAATTTCAACGATATCACCATACTCCATCTTCCCGATTTTGTGAAGCCGTATGAGCTCTCCAAGAAACTCGGGCTCTTCATATTCGCCCTTGTTCCGATTCTCATGGGACTCACAGGGATATGTATCGCGAAACGGAAATATGTCCGCATTATCCAGATTTGTTTCGGGCTCGTTCTCATGATTATCGGAAATTGGTTTATCGATATGAAAGTACCAGCAGCTCAAAATACTCTTCCCATGACACAAAGCGGTGCACTCGATTACGGAACTATCTCCGAATCCAAAACCCCATCAAAACCGTTCAATGTCGGTTTCTGGCTCGCATTCCTCGGGATATTTCCGCTCCTCGCCGGAATCACCGGGAAATGTATTACGAGCAAGTGTTTGAAGTATGGAGAGGTGATCAAGAAAATACGAGTGTAAGAGACTAAAAATCCTCCGGAATTCCGGAGGATTTTTAGTGAGGAGAGCTGATTTTATCTCTTGTATCGGTTTTTGTCAGATGTAATGGTTTTCTCGATCCGGAACTCATCCTGAGGCAAGATCAGGGAAACAATCCGCATGAGCATCGTGAGAATACTACCGAGCACAGCGGAAGCCGATATCGCAACCCCTAGTCGCCGAAGATCAAAGCAAGTACAATGCAAATACCCCATCACCCGTACTATCACGTGCATTACCACCCCGCAGGAATACTGTTCCGTCATAAAACCAAAGTCCTCCTATCCCATTTGTTTTGAGAAGGGCAGTATTTTTTGGGAGGACATTCGCTTTGAAATAGTCGGTCACAATAGTGTTGAGCTCAACTCAACCAGCATCGGCATCGGTCGTGAGTTTCCCGACAAAGGTCTTGTTTGTAGTTGTCCCATAATCACTTCCATCGATAGTATTCGCCTTGTTCACATGCTCCCAGACATTTCCGGCAAGATCCCAG
>JAQTWO010000044.1 GCA_028689245.1 Candidatus Altimarinota bacterium
CATTTGTTACAAGTGTTTTTTTGTGTAAATCATACAAAGATAGATTAGAAACTAAGTATTCCCAATCTTAGCAGATACTGATGCTAAAAGCAAGGAATTAAAACCAACACATTTTACCTTTATCTCGGAAAATTCAGTTAAAAACAGAATACAAATCATTCACATCAGGTACGAGGATATTTACCGTGTCAGGGATGAAAACCCCCACATGTGCAGGAGTGTCATAAACACGACGACGCAGAAAGTTTTTAAACTCCTGTGTCGATGAGTCACGTTCTCCATGAACCAAAACCACACGTGCTGTGGGGAGAAGTTGCAATCGTTTGTACCACTCCCACAAACCCTTCTGATCCTTGTGTCCTGAGAGAAAGTTGTGACGCTTTACCCGAGCCTTCACGGTAATCGCTTTCATCACCATCTTTGACTTGTCTTTTTCATCGGGACATTGGATGTAGACAACTTTTTTTGGATTGTATTCATCCGTTAATTCCCGACCGATAGTCCCCTCCGACATATAACCCATGAACAGAAAAGTTGTATCGGGCAAATCCTCCGAGTGAACATCTGGCTTGCCCTCAGTTGGTTTCCCTCCCAGATATTTTGCCAGATAGTCCATGATTGGACCGCCTGTTGCCATGCCCGATGATGTCACCACCACCTTGAATCCTTTCGTAGAAAGTGCCTCCTCTCGAGATTCGGAATCGATAATGGTAAAAGTTTTCGGACTTGGTTTTAAGAGGTCCATACCGTTTCCCGAAAAACCATACTGTTGATACAGTTTGGTATATTCGGTAGCAAGTGGGGAATCCAGAAGGATTTCTCCTTTGAATTCGTCCGCTTGAAGCATCTTCACGAGCAACACTAAGACTTCCTGTGCCCGATCCAACGCAAAACATGGGACAATAAGTCGTTCCCGTGTTGTCGATGCCTTTACAACATCTCGCTTGAAGTCACTCAATCCAACTTCAAAATCCTTACGGACCTTGTCGCCGTACGTGGTTTCCATAACCACCATCTCGAGTGGGAAATCAGGGACTTCCGCAGCTCCAAATGGATGAACGATTGGACCACCATTTTCACTGGGACCGAGGTCACCAGAGAAAAAATAGCACTTCGGATCAGCATCAGCGGATGCAACACGAATCAAAACAGAGGACGAGCCCGTAACATGCCCAGCATTCCAAAAAGAAAAAGATACTTCTGGACAGATTTCCTGCCAAACCACTTTTTCTCCTTCAGAATATCCAACCGTCACAACCTGCGACATAATCTCCTCAACATCATCCGCCGTAAAGAGAGGTGGAAGCGGTTTTTCGATGCTCGCATAAATGTCAGCATGAGTGCTGATACCGTGAGCATCCAGAAGGTTTTTCGCATCATCGTAAGACCTCCTTCCAGGACGATGATCATGACGTTCATTCCGATCTCCATTCGAGGCACGCTTTATACCCTTTTCTTCAAAACATGCCGTGGTACGCCGAGCAACTGCGAGGTCACCCGTCTGCTTCTTGTATCGCTTTTCTTTCAGATCAGCTTCTGCCTTGAAGATTTTCGCACTGTCCAAGAGAGAAATATGTGCCCCTTTTGCGGTCAACTCCGTCGCATACACCTTTCCATTAAAAGGAAGTGTACCACTCCCATCCAACGATTCTTGATTCAGAAGCATAGGCAAACGACCGCAATGGTCGAGGTGGCAATGCGTCAAGAGAACCGCAGCAATGGAATTTACCTCAAACAATAGCGATTGGTTGAGGTGTTGTCCAAGGCCTTGAAACGCCCCCACATCGACGAGAATACTCGTCTCTTCTTTTGTATCAAAAGTGATAATGAAATTGTGACATGAGCCCGTCAGACTCTGTTCGCCATTTCCAATGCCACCGAAGTGACGCATTGAAACGTCAGTCACTGTACGCAATATAGACATGATAATACTCCTGTAAATACATGAATGATTTGAGACTGTTAATGAACCGAATATGGTATACACATTTTTTATAAATATGCAAGTCGGATTTCGCACAATCTTGTTGTTACAATGGAAAAAGATTCTATCTTTGTAATCGCTCAGATTAAGGACTCCTTCCTATTTCTCTTTCTAGAATTTCACATTATAATTTTCAACGCATCCTCCTTTATCAGTCTCTTCTAGGTTATTTTTTAGAACAATACCTCTACTCCTGAGGATTTTCTATTCAGATATCACGGATGAAATAGGAGCTTTTGTCGCTCGTGACTCCAAATTTCAGGACGATATTCTTTTTCCCCGAAATCCAGGACTGAACGGTGTTTTGATCCGCCTCTGGATGTTTCATAGAATAGAGGCTTAAGATATTCTCATAGATATCCGCTTGTATCCTCATATCGTCTTCATTGATAGAAAAAGTCACTTCAAAGTTCGTACGTTTTTTCTTCGTGATATCGATTCCGAGATACGTATCGATCTTAAGATATTCGAGGATGAATTGCTCTATTTTTCTGGCTTCCTCCATTTCTTTTTTAAGTTGTCATTTCTCTATATCGGTTCGGAGCTTTATGAGTAGTTCATTTCCTCCTGAAAAAACACTATTTTCAATAGCTTCCTCGGCATATTCCCGAATATCGGGAGAGATAGGGGGATTATCGGTGGTGAATATATCATTTTTTGTGTGAATCATGAGGCGTTTTTGAGAGTTCAAGTTTTTTCATTGGTTCTTCTAGAGGGGGATTTTAGGTCCCTGAGCATAACTTCTTATATTATTGAGTCAAAATTTTGGAGTTTGCTCTATTTGCTCTGATTGTTGTGCATGAGCAGTTTTGAGTTGAGCAACTTTTTGAGCGATATCCAGAGGAACTGCATCATGGGAAGCATTAGGACGATTAGCAAGCCTCGTTTGTTCGGAAGTTTTAAAACCAAGACCAAAGACATTCTTTTCTAAATCCGCGGTTTTTCAAGTAATCGCTTCATCAAGGCTCATCTTCCACCCCAACGCCATGGAAAACAATGGACTGTTTTTTCAGTCAAAACTTTTTATTTTATCAATCACAGCCTGAGATATTATTTGGGAATTCCCATACTTATTATTAAGCGCATCTATCGCACGCTTTACTCATACTTCGTTGATTTGGGTTTCTATTTTACCATTAACAGTTTTAATATCTATAGTTTCTGGTCCTGCCATAATTACATTATTAACAAATAAAAATATTTCTAAAACACGAATGATGTCTCTTTTTTCCGTTCCTCTTCTTCTTTGTATTCGTTCTCGGCACGCACCATCTTGTTCATATAGGTTTGCGTGAGTTGGATAGTCTCTTCGAGGTATCGTTCTACGAGGTCTTTCTTGGCAATGAGTTCTTCGTCGCTCAGAGGATTAAGCTCATTAAATATACTCAGTTTCAGGGAATCGTCGCTGACTTTGTAAATCTGTGCAAGTATCTCGGTGATACCGATGATGAATTCTCGCCGAATTTCGGGGCTGGAAAAGATACTCATATACGGATGGAATATTAGGAATATGTCCCTATAATCTCATATTTTCCTTTTTCTGTCAAAATTCATGAACCGCTCCGGTGGAATTTTGCTATAATCCAAACACTTTCAGAGAAATATCACTCAAGAATCGCACAACAGGACCGATTGGCAAGATATCGAGGCTGGTCTGAGATTGAATAAAAAGGGTGGCAAAAAGTATGACCACTCACCATTTTTCGAGACTTCTATAACTCGGATGATTCTTGCAACGACTCAGGAATACATGTGAACCGTCAAGTGGGGGAAGAGGAATAAGATTGAAGACAAAGAGTCCCCAGTTTACTATGATTCCATAATACAGCATACCGATAAAGAAACTATAGGCATCAAGGGCGGTTTCAGGAATATTTTTGGCAATGAGGACGAAAATACCGGAGAAAATGATTGCGAGAACCGCATTGGAAAGAGGTCCTGCAGCAGCGATTTTAATGGTATCGGCGTCTTTGTTTTTGAGATGATATTCATTGAATGCTACCGGCTTTGCCCATCCGAATCCGACGAATACGATGAGTGCGAATCCAATCGGATCGATGTGTCTCAAGGGATTAAGAGAGAGTCTCCCCATTTCTTTGGCAGTATAATCCCCGCACTTATAGGCCGCATAAGCATGTGCAAATTCATGGACCGTGAGTCCGATAACGATGGCAGGAAGCATCTGAAGGGTCGCAAGAAGGTTAAAATTATCAAACATACGAAAGACAAGATGAGAAAATATTTTCCGCATTATACGAAAATCGGAGTGAATGCAAAAAGAGAAAAAAAGAAGCTCAGAAAAAATAATTTTCATTATACATATGCATGGATTTCGATATACTGGACTCGTATTTTATCTCCCATCGAAGCTATATATGCAGGCAAGTTCAGAAAGTTATGCACGAAAATCCAAGGAAACAGATTTGAAGCCGATTCGCTCTACGGTTATGTTTCAGGGAAAATACAAAGAGGAACTGCAGAAAACCATGGATATGGTCGAAAAAGCTATTGAGGATGAATCAGGAAAACACTATATCGTGGATTCCATTCTCGGAGGAAATAATAATCTGAAAGTTCGCATAGACGACCAAGAACAGGGGGTTGAAAGGATCGTGAATTGCATGTTTCGTCATCACCACACCGATGAGCGCTATGGAAATATCCATATCGATCTCGTCACTACGGGGCTCGGCATCAAATCGACACTGCACAATGTCGGAAAATTCAGCGTATTGGACCGCGAAACCATCAAAAAAAGAGTACTCAAAGATATACTTCTCTGTGTCAAAAAATAGAGGGTTATACCAAATTAACTTAATTTGGTATAATTTTTGAAAAACTCTCTTTTCTCTCTATAATACCCGTGTTTTTATTTTCTTTTTGTATCATTTACCGTATGAATCCAGTTATCTCCATAGAAGACATCGCTTCCCGCATTGCCCGCATCCGTACCGAGGTCGGGAAACGGGTGGTTGGTCAGGACATCCTCGTCCGCAACATCCTCATAGCGCTTTTTTCCGACGGACACATCCTCCTGGAGTGAGTGCCGGGACTGGCAAAAACCCTAACCGTCGAAGTTATCGCTCGGACACTCGGACTCGATTTTAATCGCATTCAATTCACCCCCGACCTCTTGCCGGGAGATCTGACAGGAGGACAGATCTACAATCAAGCGGAATCTCGATTCTATACCAACAAAGGCCCTATTTTTACCCATCTCCTCCTCGCGGACGAGATCAATCGTGCTCCCGCCAAAGTGCAATCCGCACTCCTCGAAGCCATGCAAGAACGACAGGTGACGATCGGAGGAGAAACACACCCCCTTCCAAAGCCTTTCATCGTCCTCGCGACACAGAATCCCCTCGAACAGGAAGGGACATATCCCCTTCCCGAAGCACAATTGGATCGATTCCTCCTCAAGACCGAGGTTGGCTATCCGACTCGATCCGAGGAAATCGAGATCATGAAACGCATGAATACTCCATCACTCCCCCAGATTGAACAGATTTTGTCTCGCGAAGACATCATTTCCATCCAGGAAACCATCACCTCATACGTGTATGTGGACGACAAAATCTACGAGTATGTTGCCGATATCGTCCTCGCGACACGGGAACCTACCGAGTTCGGTTATGCAAAAGGACAGAATCTCATCGAGTTCTGAGCTTCGCCTCGTGCTTCAATCGCACTCGTAAAAACCGCGAAAGTTCTCGCTGTCTTCGAGGGTCGTACATATGTAACTCCGGAAGACATACAAGCTATCGCTCACGATGTACTCCGACACCGAATCGGTCGCACATTCGAAGCTATCGGTGAGGATATCAGTGTAAATACAATCATCTCCGAGATACTGGAACATATTACCGTATTATAATCCTCTATCATTTTATGAAAGCAGTCAGTTGGAATGTAAATGGAATCCGCTCTTGTGCGAGCAAGGGATTTCTAGAGTATCTCGCCGTCGAGAATCCGGATATCATCGCACTTCAGGAAGTGAAGGCGAAAGAAGACCAAAATCCCATTCTCCTGGAACTCATGGAGCTCGGGTATCAGGTTATCTGGCATCATGCCGAGCGTCCGGGATATTCAGGAACGGCTATCTTTACGAAGATCAAACCACTCTCCGTGTCGTACACGCTCGGTGGGGTAATCCATGAGGACAATGAAGGTCGCGTGACGACGCTCGAATTCGAGGATTATTACTTCGTGACCGTCTATACGCCAAATGCGAAACGGGATCTGGAGCGACTCGAGTACCGACAGCTCTGGGACAGTTTCTTCCTCGACCACCTGCTCCGACTCCAGGAAAATAAGCCGGTCATCGTCTGCGGAGACCTGAATGTCGCTCACGAGGATATCGATCTCGCAAACCCTCGGGAGAACCATGGAAATGCCGGATTCACGGACGAAGAACGAAGCGGATTCCAGAAGTTCATCGATGCCGGGTTCATCGATACGTTCCGTCATTTTTACCCTGAAACGACTGGAGCGTATACATGGTGGAGCAATTTCGCAGGATGTCGCCCTCGGAATATCGGGTGGCGCATCGATTATTTCCTCGTATCATCTGCCCTTCGTGATCGACTTGAGAATGCCTTTATCCGTCCGGAAGTGAAAGGTTCGGATCATTGTCCCGTGGGAGTGGAACTAAAATAGTTTATTCTTTATCTACGATATTATGGCAGCATCTGGGGATGTAGAACACAAAGAAATAGATGGGATTTCCATTGTAACTTTTTCTGGCGAGATCAAGGAATTTAATATGGACAATATCTTCAAAAAAAAGGGTAAATAGAAAAAATAGTGTGCTAATATGACATATAAATTGGCTTCAATACGGCACGGAGGTGCCTCAAAACCCTCAAATACTTACTTTCCCTAACTTCCTACCGGTTTATTCCCCTCAAGTTCCCTTTGTAGGGGGATAAATTGGTAGGAAGTAGCACACTATTTTTTCTATTTACCCAAAAAAATATAATCTTTTTTTTGAAAAGTATGTTATCTTTAATTTTTCCGAGCTTCGATATGGAAATTCCAAATTTCTTGGACATATAACTTCTGCATATGAATACATTTTATGAGAAAGACAGAACTGTGGTTATATGCGAATATATTCCGCCGATTTACGATATGTTCGATATTGTCGGGATTTTCTTAGTTATACCATTGGCACCAACTCTTGCTGAAAATTTGAATACCAGCCAAATAGGAGGTAAATATCTAAAATTACTGGGATTTCGAATTGCACGTGTTATTATGTAATATCCTATCTATTAATCCTCTTCCATATGAAGACTATGTCCTTCCGGTTAAAACTATTTCTTGCCTTGTTTTTCGTAACGATTCTTTCCGCAGGTGCGTATTTCCTTACGACGAGACAATATATACGAGAAGAACAACATACTCCAAATGTAGATACCGTCGGTCCATTATTGGAGAACAATATAAATGCCTATCTTTCTAATCCTGAGAAGAACAAAGATCCTGATTTTGTTGCAGCCAAACAATCTCTTGACTCTAACGATATCAAAGGAGCTGTCACCTTATGGGAAAAGGTACTGAAAAAAGATACAGAAGCCACAAAGAATATAGTCCATGATACAGGCAGTACATCTTCGAATCTTCGATCTCAGTCCATATCGAAACTGATATTGGCACAAACATACCTGAAATATTGAAACTATTACTACAAAGAAAAAGAATCTGCAAACAAGGCAATACAACTTCTCACCGAGAATCCCGATGATGATTACGGTGCACACGGGATGTATTTCGTCGGATATGCCTACGAAATAACGAAACAATATGATAAAGCTCTTGAATGGTACAACAAAGGGCTGAAGATTTCCTCAAATACCGACAAGCTCAACGCTATCTTCAAAAATCAAATCGGACATGTGTATGATTTGATGTGAGATAAAAAAAGTGCATTTCAGTACTATGATGAAGCATATAAACTCGACAAAAAAAATTATCAGGCGGTTGTTAATATCGGTCGAATTTTAGTGCAGTGAGGGAAAAATAAGGAGGCTATTCCATATCTTGTATACGCACTCGGAACAACAAATACTACACTTCGCTCAGAGATTTTCTATTCGCTCAGTTCTGTCACGCTCTGAAACGGAATTGTCACCAAAAAATCTATAGAAAAATCAATCGCTTACGCTCGTGGAGCTATCGCCAGTTTTCCCGATTATCCAATGGGATATGTAGCATTAGCAAAGGGATTATACATGAAAAATGATAAAGCAAACGATACAGAGATAGATAAAGTACTCAAAAGAAGTATAGAACTCAATCCTAACGGGTATGAAGCATACCGAATTCGTGCGCTTCATGAATTTGATCGAGGAAATATGACGGGGGCCATAAATACACTCAAACTTTCAGCAACAGCGGTAGATAAGGATGTTATTCTTATGAAGAATGAGCAAATAGGGATCAAAAATGAACTTGCAAATCTTGTAGTAATATTGGGACTTATACAACTCACTAAACGAGACAATGCCGACATGTCTCAAATTTCCACCATTCTTATGAGATTGCCTACCGGCTTTTGATTTATTTTAGAACAACTTTCCCGTGGTAATCACGGTGTGTTTACCAATACGACCGGCGTGCAAGAATATATAAAAACACTCAATAATGTTTCTACCGAACGGGGGCGATAAGGAAAAACAAAAAATAAATAGACAAATAGAAAAATATATGTGATAATATACTCTGTATTTAATTCTCACCATCTTTTTTATGAAAAATTCTTATAAGATATGACTCGTTCTACTCTTGCTCTATAGTGGTATTGTTGGGGCAAATTTGACATATGCTGATGCGCTCGATGATTTATATGCGACTAATTTAGGTCGAGCACCTGATCCGAATGGGAAGGCATATTGGGAAGCCCAAATAGCAAATGGTGCAAGTTTGGCTGACATTGCAGCGGCAATCTCTTCTTCCCCCGAAGCTACACAAGCGAGAGAAGCCGCCATTACTCAGGCTTACAATACCTATGTAGAACGAGCTCCAGAGCCCGCAGGTCAAGCATATTGGGCGAATAGCTGATTGACCCCAGCTGCGATAACTGCAGCAATCGCAGCCTCTACAGAGGCGATAGTGGTAGACACGTATCATGATGCTTTGTGAAGAGATACGGATGCTTCAGGAGTTCAATACTGGACAAATCAGGTTGCGAGCGGAAATATTTCTGTAAATGATCTTGCCACTGTTATGGGGGCAGCTCATCGTACGAATGCGGATGCGGCTCTTGCAACAAATGGGGTGACGGATAATGGAGACGGAACGTACTCCACTATCATTACAAATGCATCGTGACAACAAGTTCGTGTCACGGGAGCAAATATGGTTCAACTTGGGGATTGGGCACAGAATGCTCTTGCTAGCAAAAGTGGTTTTCAGGGTTCCTATGACTGGATGTCAAGGGCAGCTGCCGGAGATGGTGGAACGGTTATTAATACTGCCACACAAATAGCTTGTGCAAATAAAGCAGGTCTGGAACTCGTACAATCATACAGTTCAATTGTTACTGTCAATGGTACAACAGGTAGCTATTGTGATTTTTTCCCAAGTGATAGTGCTTGTCAACCACCCCCTCCTCCTACTACCCCCGCAGTAACCACTTCCACCACGACAGGATGATTATGTAGTTCATATATATCCAACTGGGCACCATCCTGGTCTGATTGTTCCGTAAACAGCAATTGGTCTTCCTGATGAACTATCACTTGTCTCCAGACAAACAACTGGACTCCGGTTTCAGCTTCCTGTGGAGCAACTATAACCACCACCACTACAACCTGTGTAAGCGGAGCTTGTTCAAACAGTTCTTCTTCGTATTGTGATGCTTCCTCCTGTCCAGCCAATGCTTCCCAACCGGCTCCGACAACCGATACGAGAACTATTTTCATGAACCTTTCTTCCCCAACAACTGCATACAACAATGCCTATGCAAATGACTACGATTCCAACAGTGTTACAGTAAACATATCAGGTACTACCAATGATAATAGAGTTATAGTCGGATGGGGAAGTAATGGTGTATTCTCTCATTTCTCCGATGCTTCAAACGTCGCATCCAACAGAATCGACGGAGGAGGACAGGCTCTTAACTTTACCGATATAGGGACAAGAAATATCGACTGAGCTGGAACAAATTTCAATTTCACCATTACACCAATCAAATCAAAATCACCGCTCGTCTCTCTTGGAAACAAGATAGATTTCAAAGCAGGTGCTACCGCACTGACTCTTGATAATGTAAATTACTCTTTCAGAAAACCTTTCACCGGAGATATCAAAACATCCGAAGATAATGGAACTATCTGGAATGGAAAACCTCAGATTGGAACCGAACAGCTTCATAAACTCGTACTGAACCAGAAATCTACGCTTGCTTGGGCAGGACTTTCAGGATATTCCATCAATGACTTCGTCCCGAACGTTGAGGTATACGGAGAATGACTCGAAATACAATCGAAGAGCATTATCTCATCAACACAGACCAGCACTTCCGGTACTCAATTTAAAACAAGACTCAATACGATCGCCAATACTACTTCCATGAACACAGAGCCTTGACTCCAGATCAAATTTCCGATCGTCACTTACACCCTGGGTGGGCAGATCATTAAATACAAGCTCTCCGAGTGAGATGCCTGAGATGATACCGATTCGATAAAATCTCTCGGGGACGGCTTTCTATGAGTACGTGTTATTGGTGGTATCCAATGAGCCTGAAAATCCGAATTCACTGGACAAAAAGCAAATATATCAAATATTGCTCCTGCGGATATGAGAACAAGTATACGTCAAAACGCTTACAAATATATCAAGAATATGATCAGCGGACAAGTATTGAATGGAGTAAAATACGTAGAATGAGACGTTACTGTTTCATGAGATCAGAGTTACGAGACATTGGTTGTGAAAGACGGAAATATCATCATATCTGGTAATCTAAACACATCAAACAAGAAATTCTGAATCATTGTACTCAAAGACGGATATAATATAAACAACGGATATAATGAAAAGGGAAATATGTACATAAAGCCGAATGTAACGAAGATAAATGCGGTAATATATGCAGATGGAGCTCTCGTAAGCGTGGATAATTCCTCTCTCCCCTACGATATAGACAGTTCCGATAGAACCTATGGACTCAAGAATCAGCTCATTATCAATGGAAGTCTTTTCACAAGAAATACTATAGGATGATCGGTGCTCGCCGGTGGAAAATATATTCTTCCATGATGAGTCACTCTTACGAACACTGAATCCAATTTCAACAAGGCAATGCAGTACGATCTCAACTACATCAGAAGATGAAAGACATGATGTGATACAAACGGAAATCTTGTTTGTACTGACGTCTGAGAATACAATAACCCCTTTATTGTTAAATATGATTCCAGAATCCAAACTTCTCCTGTAAAACTGTTTACTCAATAGGAGATAATATAACAAAGAAGACCAACGAAACCTCGTTGGTCTTCTTTCTTTTGAGAGTCATCTATGGAGCTTTACTTTCGGTTTCAAATGAGAGAATTCGGCTTAATAGTCAAAACGTGTTGCTACCCAGTGTCAGGGTTAGTGTGATAGAAGGCTCGAGAGTATCTTGAGTCTTTTATCTTTTGTAGCTCATCTGTGAACATTGACTTTAGACTTGATAT
>JAQTWO010000045.1 GCA_028689245.1 Candidatus Altimarinota bacterium
TGGAGTCGTCTTGACATTGTATCTCCTTATGTAACTTGAGAAAATATGCCAATATCCGAATCGCAATTTATTGTCCTTTGAGTCTATGCTGTTGTATTTTTCTGTATCGTGGGTTTTTTTGAAGCTTGCCTCAACTACATGCACCGTCGGCATATCGAGAAACTCTGGCCGATAGGAGAAGACGGGCTGAGATTCATCGACCGAAAAGTCACCATCATTACGCGTATTATTTTTAGCATATTATTCATACTTTCCGTAGCGACTATTATTACTCTTTTATAGCCCACACCCCTTTATGAATATAATAGCAGAAGAGAACTATACTATTATCACAAAACATTTCGTCTACTTTCTCTATCTTGTAGCGAAATTTCTTTTTTTAATTGTTATTGCTGCCATACTTTTCATTTCTCTTCTTGTATACAAAGCGGATATGTGAGACAATACGCGAGAGATTGTCAGTTATGTGTTTTTCCCGGTAATACTTCTCCTTATAAATTATAGTTTCCTGCAACTTATCCTTGGAATCGTTCGGTACTACAATAATCTCGTAATTATCGTTCGGGACAAATTCATCATCATCCATAGTTCTTTGATACTCCAAGAAGATTTGGAGATTATGGATCTTTCCAAAGTTATGAAAATAGACGTGGTATGTCATGGGCTTTTTGCAAATATGTTTGGCTATGGACATCTTGTCATGGAACAACAAAAAGATGAGGTGCGAACTATTCATTTTATACCGAAGCCTTATAAAATTTGGCAGATACTTCGGGAAAACACTACGTATAGCAGCAGTCAGGGATGACAGGAAGTTCGTTTCTTTAAAACTCGCTAACTATGTTCGGATTTCTCTCTCGAAAATCAAAATCATTGCCCGCTATTCAATCCACCTCGCTCCTCAATTTTCAGGTGGAAACCGAGCACTTTTTTATCGATCTCTCCAAGGAGTTCTCATTTCTCCTCTTTGATGAGATTCTCATTCTCAGAAAACTTTCCTGTGGATATGAGTTTGTTCATCATGCGGAATATGGCAGAAGTGCGATTTCGGATAAAGAGTGGAGAAACCGTGTTATTGGAAATATCGACTTTTTTCTGAATCGCATCATGAAGAAAAACGCATTGGCTGATGGCGAATGAGTTTTTACTTGGAATCAAGAAGGTGCTCTGTTTGATGTCATGGTTCGAGAGTGAGATTATTATATAATGCTCAATAACTCGACGGAATCTCTGAAAAGTCTCATGAAACACCACCCGTTTGATGAAACGAAACTGATTCATTTTCTCGGTAATTTTGCCAAACATTTTAATAATAAAACGTAAATAAAATCTATGACTTTTGTTATGCACAACGAGTCTTTTGAATGCGAATGGTGCTTTAAAACGGTTTCCGTACATCCGGAAGGTTCTGCGCGAAACCATTGCCCCCACTGTCTCTGCTCCAAGCATGTGGATGATACAAATCCGGGCGATCGTTCCTCTGTCTGTCATGGGAAAATGACCCCGGTAGATATGGATTACCGAAAAAATAAATGATATATGATCAAACACATGTGTGAAAGGTGTGGGAAAACCATTCTCAATAAAGTCGCTCCTGACGATGACTTTTTGAAATTCATTAAACAACTAAATAAAGAAAGACTATAGGGAGAGCTTTTATCGGGGAAACAATTCGAGATCGCTCTGATCGAAACTTCGATTCTCTTTACCTTATATGCCATAAAAAAATGACGATTTTAAAAAAAACTTTGTTTTATATATCCTTTTCCATATAGTCGAAAATACTTATTTCTTCACATATGTTTATGAAAGTTCGCATCAAAAATAGTACCGGAAAAGTTCTTGAATACAAGACTCCTGGAGCCTGTGCCTTTGATTTTGAATCGCTCGAAAAAGTGACATTTGCACCGGGTGAATGGAAACTTGTGGATACAGGAACGGTCATAGCGACGCCTATAGGATATTGTCTCGTTATCGCACCACGCTCTGGGACATTCAAGAACTATGGACTTATGCAAGTAAATAGCATCGGTATCATAGACCAGGACTATTGCGGAGATAATGACACTGTGAAATTTGCCTACATAAATATGCGAAAAGAAGAGGTGATTATCGAGAAAGGTGAACGAATCGGACAGGGGATGTTCGTGAAAATCGAACATCCAGAATTTGAACTCGTAGAAAATATGGGCGGATCTGACAGGGGCGGGTTTGGGACGACAGGGGTGAAATAGGGGAGGCTGTAAAATCGCATGATATTCATTAGTTCCTGATTCCTAAAACTTTATGAAACTTCAATTCAAGAAAGATGATTACAAAGATAATCGAGGTACTTGGTCTCGGTTTATCGATATAAGTTGCCGTAAATGTGGGGGGGTGTTGCAGTCTACCAAAAAGATGGACCAGGTGAATTACGTCGGATGTATATGGATCGTATTTTTTCTCCAAAAAATATTGTTTGACTGCAAGATATTAAATTATCGGAAGTAGATAATCTTACTTGTCCTCATTGCTGAGAAAACTTAGCAATCCCTTATGTTTATGAGAAAGAATCCCGACCAGCTTTTCGTTTATTCGTTTGAGCTGTCACAAAGAAAATTCGGTCAAGCACGGTATAAAATTTAATTTTTAAATCTCTAACATTTAAGATTATGTCTGCTATTGAAACACTCCAACATACTATTGAATCATTTTCCAACTGAGGAATGGTGCTCATCTTGGAAACAGGAGCTATTATTACTCCAGAAGATGAGGCTATGCTTCAGGCACTGCACTCTCGTAGCGCCGAAGGAGTGAAAAGTCATCTCGAAAGACTCGCAAAAGTCGGTTCCGGGAAGTTTATGGAGAGTTTCTATGTTGGATATGGACACAAATCTATCGGAGATTGCGGAACCATCACGATTTTTATCGAGTGAATCTCTATGCTTGCTGCCAAAGCTATTCAGGACTATATGCTCTATAGCGGACAAGAGGCTTCCACTCGATATATAGATTTTTCGAATCAACCATTTCTCGATCCTATCGGAAACGATATTTCCAGCGATATTCTCACAAAACTTCGAGATTTTTACGTGGGAGCATCTTCTCGTGTTGTGGCGCATCTCAAAACACAATTTCCGAAGAAAGACGATGAGGCACAAAATGTCTATGACAAAGCCATCAATGCACGATCTTTTGACATCCTCCGAAGTATGTTACCGGCTGGTGCAACCACCAATATCGCATGGCACACAAATCTTCGACAGGCTGCTGATAGATTAGCCTTGCTCCGTCATCATCCATCTCAGGAGATTCGTGATATCGTCAAAGCCGTAGAGACAGCTCTTCAGAAGAGATATCCAAATTCCTTTGGACACAAACTCTATGAAACAACGGAGAATTATAACCACGAATGGATGACGGAAGAATATCTATTCGACCCAGAAAAAAAAGCATTTCCCGATTTTGCCATGACATTTGATGGGATTGACAGAAAGAGACTTGAAATGTATCGCGATATGCTCGTAAATCGCCCAACCAAGACGGAACTCCCAAAAATTGTCGGAGATTCCTGAGTGGTGCGATTTGAATTTCTTCTAGATTTCTGATCTTTTCGTGACGTACAGCGTCATCGAGCGGTTATCCAACGCATGCCACTTGTCACAACCAAGTTTGGATTCGTATCTTGGTACCTGGAATCTATGCCCGAAGATGTACGAACAGAAGCACAGAAACTTATTTCCTGAATCGAATCCAGTATAGCGACTCTTGCCAAGGATTTTCCAGCAGAGACGCTTCAATACTATATCCCGATGGGGTATGCGGTTCCTGTTTCACTTACTGGTGACCTTTCCGCTTTTACTTACCTCGTAGAACTTCGTTCCACGCCTTTTGTTCACCCGACACTTCAAAAGAGAGCACTGGAAATGGCAAAGGTATTGGAGGATACCTTCGGAGGATGTGGTCTCAAACTTCATGTCGACTACGATACACTCGGGAGATTTGACGCGAAGCGTGGAAATCACGATATAATGAAAAAATAATATTTTATCATTTCTCGTTTCACTCGAAATGACCTATTTCATATTTAATTCACCTTTATGTACATCGTCTTCGAAGGAATGGTGGGATCCGGAAAATCCACCCAATCAAAGAAACTCTTTGAATACCTGAAAGAAAAGTATCCGGATTGGAAGATCATCCATGTCCGAGAGCCTGGCTCGACGATCATCGCTCAGGAGATCCGTCTCTTGGCACAGTCCCGCGTATTCGAGGAGGATATGCACCCGATCACGGAGGCATATCTCTACGCGGCAGCTCGGGCACAGCTTCTCCACACGGTCGTCAAACCAACTTTGGACGATGGAGGAATCGTCATAGCGGACAGGAGCTTCATCTCCTCCTTGGCGTACCAGTGAGAGGCACGATGACTCGGTTTCGATATGGTTATGGATATCAATCGGGAAGCGGTGGGCGAGGTACTTCCGGATCTCGTATTTTCCATGCAATTGGATATCGATGAAGCACTCGGACGAACCTTCGATGCGACCGGGGACAAGTTCGAGAAAATGGGGCGGGAGTTTTTCGAAGGGGTTATGAGGGGGTACGAGAAGGCTTCCAGACTCCCCATCCTCGCAGATGCTTGGTGCGATGTTGATTCCCACGGAAGCGTCGACGAAGTCTTCGAACGCATATTGGAGGCACTTCCGGAACTGGAGTAGTATGCTCTATTTTAGATAATAAATGCATTACATCCTTACATCCATTTCCTCTATGACTCTCAGTATTTCACTGAGAGTTTTGTCGGTATAGGCTCCTGCCGAGAAGATATGACCGCCACCACCGAAATGTCGTGCGATTTTCGACACATTGAAGGTATTTTTTCGGGCTCGCAGACTCAGCTTCATATTGCCGTCTTCCGTTTCTTTGATCAGAAAGGCAAAATCGCTTCCATCCAAGGAGGAGAGGATTTCATTGATGAGCTGAGGACCGAGCTCGTTTTCCGGGATTCCATACTGTTTGAAGGTATCCTGGCTGATATACCCCCCAATGATGGATCCTCACTTGAGCGATATGAGAGTATCGAGCACGTGCCCGTAGAGCTTGAGATAATTGAGCTTCTCGCTTTTGTACGTGTGAAATATAATCTTTTCGTAGTCCGCTCCGAGGGCTATGAGTTCACTGGTGACTTCAAAGGTACGGGGTCGGATGCTGTTCTTGAAACAGTTCGTGTCCCGGATGATGCCAAATAGCAGGAGTGTTGCTATTTGTGGGGTTATGATTCCACCTCATCCCCCAGGCTCTTCAGAGCCCTCACCCCCGACCTCTCTCCCAAAGGAGAGGGGGGAGATATAGTTGCCTCCTGGAGAAAGGGGAGTAGGGAGGATTTTATCACTTTTATCACCAGTACTCTCTCCTTCTAGGAGAGAGTTGGAGAGAGGTGTATTTTCTAAAAGATTACAGAGAATCTCGCAAGTAGAGCTTGCCCCCGTATCTACGAGATCATAATCCCCAAACAGCTTATTTCCATTGTGGTGATCGATATTGACAAGGGGTGTATTTTTGAAAATATCCGGTGCGTCTTCTCGGGGTTTTCCCAGGAGTTCCAACTCCCCGCAATCGCACACGAAAATCGCATCGAATTCCTGTCATTGGATAGATTGGGTCACGAGAGTGTGGCAATCCAGAAAATGAAAGAGGGGAGTGATATTTGCTTCGTTCACGATTTCTACGGTCTTTCCAAGGTTTTTGAGATAAAAATACAGTGCCATGCTCGAACCGTACGCATCGCCGTCAACGTTTCTGTGTCCCATCACGAGGAAGTTCTGTCCTTGACTGATTATTTCGCGTATTTTTCTGATTTCTTGTTGCATTTCAGACATTTTTACGTATTTTAAAAGGAAATAATACCGGATAATAGTAAAATTCCCATTCATGTCAACCAAAAAATCCACTCCGAGGAAACTCACTCGCACCAGACGTCGTTCTAAAATGGATAGAATCCTCGCAGGAGAGGCTCCAGTGAAGCAGAAAAATATCCGAACGACTCGCGATCCGGGAGCGGCACCCAAGCGGAAAGCTCGCGACATCGTCGTCGTTGCACCCAAGAAGAAGAAAACAGGAAAACCTCAATACATCGTCCGTGATGAATATTTTTACGAAGCCAAGAAGCTGGGGTATCGTGCCAGAAGTGCTTTCAAACTTCTAGAGATTCAAGAAAAATATAGCGTGATCCGTGAGGGGATGCAGGTACTTGATATAGCGAGTGCCCCTGGAAGTTGGCTCCAAGTGCTTGCCAAAACAGTTGGTGTGACGGGGATTGTTGCAGGGGTGGACATACAAAAAATCGCCGGACTCGGATATCCGAATGTTCATGTTTTTCAGGGGGACGTATTTGTGACTGAACCTATTATCGAATTTCTCAGATGACTCGGCATCGTTCAAGTGGATTGTGTCACGTCCGATATCGCTGCCCATACCACGGGACAAACGGGAGTGGATCAGTATCGCTCCGTCGAGCTCAATCTCGCTATCCTCGGTATCGCACATAATTTTCTGAAAAA
Source organism: Candidatus Altimarinota bacterium (assembly GCA_028689245.1). Taxonomy (GTDB): domain Bacteria; phylum Patescibacteriota; class Gracilibacteria; order BD1-5; family UBA2023; genus UBA1545. Next base: position 6,543 of record JAQTWO010000045.1, read on the forward strand.
ATGAGGAACCCTCATCCTCAAAGTATTTGTCTGAGAGGATGTTGACGATCTCATCGGTCCTATCAAAGATCAATATGCCGTACTTCATAGATGCAAACCGAAAGCTTGTCGAGAGCGGAGCTTTGAGGAATATTTCGTGTGTCAGGGAAAAAAAGAATAGTAAAATGGATTTCTTGTCCAATTTAAGAGCTTTCTTATCTCTTCTGAGAAGAAGAAGGATGGGAAATATTTTCTGATTTGCTAATTCATTTCCACATTCTTGAAGTGTGTCAAACGATGACTTGTTTTCATTTTCTGAATCGCGATAAAATCCACGCGATAGCATCATTCTCTGAGTCCGTGCTTCATACAGTACCATTTGACTGCGAACAAAAATCGCTTCTTTTTCGTTGTAGTGAAGGTTTCGACAGCATTTCCATGACTCTCGCCTGTGCGATACTTGACCTCAAAAAAGACGGTGATGCTGTCTTTTTTTGCGATGATATCAATCTCTCCTCACTTCGACGCGACGAAATTGGTTTCGATAACCTCATATTCGTGCTTCTGGAGGTAATTTATGGCGAGGAGTTCGGCTTGGTCGCCGGTTTTACGGTTAGAATCGGTCATATTTGAGGGATTAGTGGTGAGGGGGGGTGTGGTGGGTTTCTCGCCCTGTTCTCTCATCTCTGGCAACTCCATTACTCCACATTCACCGTATTCATATCCTTTACTTTCACATCTGCATTTACTTTTGGATTGTAGTACCCGATGAGGAGTTTGATGAGATCGTCTTTTTTGAGTTCGTCGCTCTTGATTCCGATTCCTTCTAAGCTGGTTTTGATCGTAGAGAGTCGTTCGTAGTTCCCTTTTCGCATATTCTCAGAGTGTCGGCGTTTGTTTCGGATGGAGGTCACGGTTTCTTCGGAGGTGATCGCTGCCCAGAAACTCCTGAAGACTCCGACGATTCCGGTATCGCGGACGCTTTTGTCTTCATCCATATCGAATGGTACGACGATGTAGAAATCTTTCTTCATGATCTGTGCCATGTCGATGAGATTCGTGAGGAAATCGACATATCGATAGGTTTGCTCCTGGAGGAGTGGATTTTTTTGTTTGAGAGCCAAGGTTTTGAGTTTCATGAGATACCCCTCTATATCCACTTTGAGGGAACGGACAATTATCTGTATAGGGAAACGGAGCGAGTTCAAAAACCGCTGGTACCCGATGATGATAGAATCCTGTTCTTCCTCGCTCTTGAGATTGAAGTTGACGGCATGAACTTTGAGTACCATACGGGAAGATCCGTCTTTCATGATCATGCAGTTGTCCCGGATTTCAGAGAAGGGGAGATAACGTTGTGTGGTTGCATCTTTGGCTGGATTTTTGGCTGCTCTTACGGATGCGGTAGTTTTGTCGGACATAGGGAGTTCTAAAGTTAAAAGTTCTAAAGTTGCTAGGTTTTTAAGTTTTCAAGTGAAGTTTTTTGTCATCCCGACCGAAGTGGAGGGATCCCTTTAGATTGAGATGATCTAAGACGAATGTATGTGATATTTCATAATGTTATGTATTGGTAATTTTTAAAACTTCAATTTCAAAAGTGCTATAAAAAGCGATTTCTCGACTTCGCTCGAAATGACAAAAACTTACAATTTCCCAAGTTTGTCTTCGACGGTTTCAAAAGCTTCATGACTATTCTTTTTCTCTCCTGTGGATTTGACTTCCTCAAAGGCTCGAATATAGCCAACCTCCAGGGAATTGTAGCTGTCGACTCATTTGGACCACGAACGATTCGTGATATTGAGATTGAGTCGTATAAGATTCAGGAAAAAAGGTATGAAGGTCATCTCGGTATGACGAAAAAGAGCTACCACTACTCAAATACCCGCAACAATAATAGCAGGAAAGAGGGCGATGTCTGCACCGATATTCGGTTCCAGAGATTTAAAGATACTATAGCCGAGTCCACCCCCAATCATTATGATAAAAAGCTGTCGAATACTGAGATTGAGGAAGATTTTATCCTCATTCTCTATCTGTACGGGGATTTTATATTGCATGGGAATAGAGTCTATAAGGTCTATAAAGTCGAAAGTCTCTAAAGTTTTTTGGCAAGTAAAGTTCAAATATTGTTCTGCTTTGACTTTACGGACTTTAGACTTTACGGACTTTTCACGTGTTCATTATAGTCTATTTCCCCTGAAATCGCAATATTTTCGATGTTTTTCTTTTGACTTTTTTTGCTTTCGCCTTATAACTTGTCAGTATTTTTACTCTAATCTTTCACTTTTTTCTTATGAAAATTGACTTTATCAAGAGCCGATTCATGTATTACGGATTTGCATTCGTTCTTGTGCTTATATCTGTTGGTGCTTATTTTGCACTTCCTCTCAATCTGGGGATAGACATGACAGGCGGAGTACAAGCAGAGTATGATTATAGTGATGGTCAGATCAATATGGATACGTTGGAAAGCCTTGTAAACGAGGCGAAAAAGAATGCTGTTTATAGCAATACGGAAGTGGTAAACAATATCAATATCTACAAGATATCAGGAGAAGATAAATTCGTCGTAGAAGCTGGATTTTCAAAGATTTCCGGTATTTCTGATAAGGATTTCGAAGGACTCAAGACGAAATTCAAAGATGATATCAATGGAAGATTCGCAGGTCTCAGTTCTGTGAAAGTTGTGATGTCTCGATATATCAATGTCGGAGAATCATTTGGGGATTACATTAAGAAGACGGCGTATATAACACTCGCACTTGTTATCCTCTCTATTTCCCTTTATATATCCTACGCATTTCGTGGTTCTATCGAAGGATTCTCCAGTTTCTCATTTGCGTCCGTAACTGCCGTTTCGCTCTTCCATGACGTGATTATCGCATTTGGACTTTATATTATCGCTTCGTACTTCTTCCCGGAATACAAAATCGACACCTTCTTCATTACCGCGATGCTTACGGTTCTCGGATACTCTATCAACGATACGATCGTCGTAATGGATCGAATTCGTTCGAACCTGCGTCTTCCAGAAAATAAGAAGAAAGACTTCGGAACTATCATCAATAACTCGGTAAACGAGACGATGACTCGGTCACTCTATACTTCATTCACCGTATTTATCGTACTTGTTGCCATGTTCTTCTTCGGACCCGAGACTATCAAGGGATTCATCCTCGCACTTATTTTCGGTACGGTAGTCGGAACATACTCTTCTATCGCTATTGCAGCCCCACTTCTTTACGATATCAGCGGGAAGAAGAACTAGACTTTAGCCCCCTTTATTGTTAGATTTCAGAGAAAAGTGATTTAATAAAAAACGAAAGGCTTAAAAATTCTTAACTCAAGGCTTTTGTATGTCAAAACTCGTTCGGGATAAAATCCCGGAGATTATCCGTGCACATGACGGAGTAGATCCCGTATGTCGGATTATCTCTCATGATGCCGAATTCCGACAAGCACTCGATGCGAAATTGGATGAAGAAATCGCGGAACTCAGAAGTGCTCTCGATGAGAAATCGAGAGTCGAAGAAATCGCGGATGTTATGGAAGTGCTCTTGGCGATTGCTCGAAGAGATGGACATACACCCGAGCAGATCGAAGATATCCGCATACAGAAGCGAGATAAACGTGGAGGATTTGAACTGGGGATTATATTGGAACAATAAAAAAGATACCACTTCAATTGAAGTGGTATCTTTTTTGAACTATCCGAAAATCTTCTTCATCTCTTTGTCGAGCATGGACTTTTTCTGGTCGTTGTTCAGTTCTTCCATTTTTCCGAAAACTTTTATGGACATGGTCTTGATTCCACAGAACCCGAGACGCATCATGCCCCAGAGGATTCGGTAATTTACGGGGAATAGGGAATATACGAATCCTGGGGCTCCAGAGGTTGCGAAAATGCGGGCGGTTTTTCCTGCCAGCAATCCTTTCGGTTTCCCATTCTCATACTTGAATGCGAATCCAGCGGTGAAATTACAGTCTATCCAGTTCTTGAGAATGGCTGGAGCATCTGCCCACCATACTGGGAATATGAAGACGAGCTCTTCCGCCCAATCGACTTTTTCTTGCATTTTTCTTGTCGTTTCATCAAGGGTTTTCATCTCTTTCATGTCCTCGAATCGGAGGAAATCCTGCTTGAGATTGGTCGTATAGAGATCGAGAATCTCGACCTGACGTCCTTCTGTTTCGGAGAGTTCTTTATATATGGCAGCAAGCTGGTGAGTGAAACCTTTTGTACTTGGGTGTGCGGTGATTATAAGTGTATTCATAGATATATTTCTTAAAAAATAGGTGCAGATGAGTATAAGAGGGAGAGGATGTATGTCAAAATTAAAATCGTTTTGATTTTTTCTTTTGCAAAATACTGCCATGAAAAAACTTCATGAGGTATCTTGTGAAGTTTTTTCATGATTATTACAACGAAAGCCCATCTCATCCGTTTATTCCATTCACACTCGTATTGACAGAAACTCATCCAAATCCCCCCGTCACCATCTTTGCTCCGGTATAGTTGTTTTGAGTTGTAGTTATCACGACTTTTCCTCCCCCTCAACCTCCACCGCTTCCATTGATACCTGAAGCGATTGCTCCTCCACCATTTCCTCATTTGGCACTTAATTTTCCTGCCCCGGAAATACTGGTGGTTTGGAGAACAATACTTCCTCCTGCTCAACCACCCCCACCGCCGCTATCAACAGAAAGGGCATCTGCTCCATTGGCAAATATATCTCCATTCATGATCAGATTTCCCCCTATCTCCAGACTTACCGCTCCTCCTCCAGCTCCTCCGTTTCATGCTCATGAACACGCTCATTGTCCAGCTCCTCATCCTCCTCATATCCCATAATCACCGCTCACTCCTCCGATTCATCATCCGGTATTTCCTCCTTTTCCTCCAGCACCGATATGTCATCATCCTCCTCCTCAGCTGTAAGCACCGGAAGCTCCTTTTCCTCCTCCAACTGCTGGTGAAGCATCAACCTTGGTACAAGCTGCTGTAGCTACTGCTCAAACATACCCTTTCCCAGAAACATCAATTTTACCACCGGATTCGATAGTGAGATTGCCTTGGACTTT
>JAQTWO010000046.1 GCA_028689245.1 Candidatus Altimarinota bacterium
CATTTCTTGGAGCATGGACTCCAGTTCTCCTTTATTGGATATGATGTCCTTAGTCGTATTTCTTGAGAAAAAGAAAAATGAGACATCGTCCTGAAATGGCATGGTTCCGCGATATTCATTCACTTCTTGAAGCATGAGTTCGTATATCTTTTTCGGATTATGTCCGAACTTGGCAGCATGTTTTCTGAAGCTTCCTTCCATCCTCACGAGTCAGTACATCTCATTATTCATGTTCTTTGCCTCCATGATCCCATCGGTATATCCGAATAAAACATCACCATTTTCCATCTTGATATCATGCATCTTGACGGAAGATATGTTTTGTATGATACGAACCCCAAGTGCCAATCAGCCAGGGATTATTTTTTCTACGGTATTGGTCTTCTTTCTGTAAAGCAACATGGGATCATGACCCGCTCCGATAAAAGAAAAACTATTGTTTGTGGCATCCAATTCGAAAAACACAGAGGTGACAAAAATCCTTCCCTTGAGTTTGAGTTTGAGTTCGTTATTGAGCGTAACAAATAACTCAGAAAAGTTCTTGATCTTTTTTGAGAACTCAAAAAAGATCTTTGACAGAAGGGCAACCGTAAAGCCTGCCTGTACGCCATGCCCCGTTGCATCCCCTATGTAGAACACGGTTTTGCTCCCCTCTTTAAAATATCCGAACGTATCTCAGACAATCTTGTCTTTTCCATGAATTTTACCAAAAAAATCATACCCATAGAGGGAGAAATCACTAATATCTTTTGTAAGTCCCGTACTCATGACCGATAGAAGCTCTTGATTTGAATTGTCCTCTTCTATATTGTCGATTGTCCCAGACCGTAAGAGGAGACGTTCGATATCTTGGAGCGCTTTTTCTCTTTTTTGTTTTTCTCTTTTTACTCAGATATGTTGTCGTATTTTTTTGAGAAAAAGGGTGAATCGTGTCATTATGGAAATAGTGTTATTCTGTTTCTTCATATCTGACATCTCCACTCCCGCCTCTTGGAGTATGTTTTTGATTTTATCCTTTTGCAGGGACTCATTTTCCTGCTTTAATTTATCCTTGTCGTACAGTTTCTGTGTTTTTGTCAGCATTTGAAGAGCTCATCGCTCGTTGGGAAATTCGGAGACAAGTTTCTTGGCATGGGAGAGTGCATTCAAAAACTCGTTTCTCTTTAAGATATCTTTAATTTCCTGCGAATGAATCTTGAATCTTTCTTTCTGGGCTCTCTGTTCTTCTTGGGCTTGTTTATGAGAATACTCATTTTCGATCTTTTTGAGAAGCTTTTGGATATCTGACATCTCCTTGTAGAGATTCACTACGATATCGTCTATCTTCTTGCGCTTATCCTTTGCTTTTTCGGCAATCTTCACTATGTTTGAGCTCTCAAGTACTGCAACCTTTTTTCAAGCATTTTCGTAGTAGTTTATGCCAATTTCGTGTTTTAATATGAGTTCTTTGCTTGCGATAATGGCGGTGTGATAATCCTTAACTCTTCTCCGATTCTTTATCCATTCCAGAGCATCCGAAAAATCCCTGATGTCGTCAGGGTTCGGTTCTTTTTTCTGGAAGAATTGTTTAACTTTTGAAAACATCTTGCGGTATCATTATATAAGCTTCATAATCTCATCGACGGTGGTTTTTCCCGTCGCTGCCTTGATAAGCCCGTCTTGCATAATGGTAATCATCCCAAGCTCACGCGCTTTTTGTTCGATTTCATGGACAGGTGCTTTGCTCAATATGAGTGGATCGAGCGATTCATTCATGACAAGTACTTCATGAGTCCCCATTCTGCCGGAAAAACCGGACATATCACATTTCTCACATCATGTCGCCTTTGAAAAATCGATATCCGTTATATCATCTTCGATGACGTGACTGAGGTACCCAGAAACCTTTTTTTGCATGGTAGCATCCGTGATTTTATAGGGTGTTCCGCAATGAGGACAGAGTTTTTTGATAAGTCGTTGCGAGATAACCATCTTCAATGCCGAAGATATGAGAAACGGTTCTATGTTCATATTGATGAGACGTTGAATCGTTCCGGCAGCACTGTTCGTATGAATCGTCGAGAGTACGAGATGTCCAGTAAGAGCTGCTTCGATCGCAAGCATGGCGGTTTCCCTATCTCGGATTTCTCCAACCATGATAATATCGGGATCTTGACGAACCAGCGCACGAAGACCTGTTGCAAAATCGAATCCTATTTGTGGTTTGACCTGAGTTTGGTTGACATGGGGTATATTGTATTCAACAGGATCTTCCAGTGTGGTAATATTGTACTCAAGTGGATTGAATGATTGAAGCATGGAAAAGAGTGTGGTTGATTTTCCTGATCCAGTAGGACCTGCAACAAGGATCATGCCGTATTTACTTGCGAGACTGTTTTTTATTTTCTCGAGATTTACATCCAGAAAATCAAGTTTTTCAAGGGAGAGCATATCGGCATTTTGTCGAAGGATTCGCATGACAATCTTTTCCCCATCAACAATTGGTATGATACTGACACGAATATCAACGAGCTCGCCTCCAAACTTTTCTGACACGAATGATATTTTTCCGTCTTGGGGTTTGTGTTTTTCGTCTATGCGCATATTTGCGAGAATCTTTATGCGTGAGAGGAGTTTGGCGTATTCATCGTGACTGATCTTGTCGACAAATAGAAAATCACCACTCTGGCGGAAACGAATGGTTATGAAATTTTTGGAAGGTTCTACATGGATGTCTGATGCGTTTGCTTCCAGCGCGGCATCAAAGAGCCCATTTGTATACTCGACTATATCGCCGATATCCCCATTTGTCGCTATGGATAAAAAGGCAACAGGATCTTTTATCTTTCGGAACATGAGAGTATTTTAGAAATAAAATTTTATGTATCTTGAGTATACACTATAGTTCGTTAATATGCAATATAAATACGTTGAGAAAGCATTGACAAGATATCTGTGATGCGTGCAGTATTGTTGAAAAAATACCTCCCGATATTTTTCAGGAGGTATTTCTGGATATTAAAATATGTTTGGTTTTTTCCTTTCGACAGATTTTTGGAGGGCTCTCTCCAGTACATGTGCTATCTCAAATATCTTCTCCTCTCCGAGAGCTGGTCCCATAATCTGCAATCATACAGGAAGTTCCACGGATCCGCCGTCCTCAGGAAGCGCGTAACCGATAGGAAGGGAGAGCCCAGGAAGCCCGGCGAGACTTCCGTTTACAGTAAAGATATCCGCGAGGTACATCTTGAGTGGATCCGCAGATTTGTCTCCGATCTTCCAAGCCACCGATGGGGAAACAGGGGTCACGAGTATATCCACTTGTTCAAATGCTTTTCTAAAATCGTCTCTGATAAGCTCTCGAACGAGGGCAGCTTGACGATAATACGCATCATAAAAACCGGAAGAAAGCACAAAAGAACCGAGCATGATGCGTCGCTGAACTTCTTTTCCGAAACCTTCACTTCGACTCGTGGAGATGTCCGCACCTCCTCCGTGCGTATGTCCAAATCGGATACCGTCGTAGCGTGCCATATTGGTAGAAACTTCCGCAGGACAGGTGATATAGTAAACGGCGAGGCCGTACTCCGTATGGGGGAGACTGACTTCAACGATCTCCGCACCGAGTTCTCGAAGTGTGTTGATAGCACCATCAATCTCTCGTAGTACTCCTTTTTCGATTCCATCGATAAAATACTCTTTCGGTACTCAGATTTTTACTCCGTTTAGATCTTTTCTGTCCCAGATTTCTGGATTGATAATAGTACTTTCCTGGAGGCTCGTAGAGTCACCGGGATCGTACCCCGACATGATTTCATAGAGCAATGCTGCATCCTCGACGGTTTTCGTGAAGGTCCCCGGAGTGTCGAGCGAGCTCGACATGGCGATGACTCCTTTTCGAGAATTGCGTCCATAGGTTGGTTTAAATCCCACAATTCCGCACATACTCGCAGGTTGTCGTATGGAACCTCCCGTGTCCGTTCCGAGAGCTGCTGGCACCATCCCAGCAGCAACAGCTGCTGCCGACCCAGAAGAGGAACCTCCAGGTATCCGGGTTGTATCCCATGGATTTTTGGTGATTCGAACGGCACTGTTTTCACCGCTTCCTCCCATGGCGAATTCGTCCATATTGAGCTTTCCGATACTGGAAAATCCGGCTTCTTTGAGGAGAGATATAACCGTTGCATCATAGGGTGGCTTGTATCCCTCCAACATCTTGGATGATGCTGTCGTTTCTATCCCTGCCTCCGAGAATACATCTTTGACTCCGATAGGCACTCCGACAAGAGGGGTATGAACATCTTGCTTAGGAGCAGTTTGATGAACGAGATTAAAGGCTTCGAGAGCAGGATCGAGTGTCTTGATACGAGCCAGAAAGTAGTCGTACACTTCCTGTTGTGTCGTATTCCCAGACTTGATTTCTCCGATGAGTTGTTTGAGGGAGAGGTTTTTGAATTCCATAATCGTAAATACACTTTAGAAGTAAAACGTGTGTATTATAATGAAATACATAAAATCTCCTAAAAATTTTTAGGAGATTTTATGTATCGGTTTCATGTAATTTTTGTTTCAAAGCATCTCTCAGCTGAGGTTCTACGGCAATGAGATTAAGTATGAATGAGACTTGCTGTCCAATCGGAAGTTTGCTTATCTTATGACTATATCGATACAGTTCTCCCTCGCCTCCTTTTGTAATCTTCTCATGAAGCATAGCCTCATCGGCTTGAAGTATAATGTCCTTAAGTTTTCCATTTTCTATCCAGAGAGAAGAACCAGATGTGATGGAGGCTTCTAAACATCTTTCCATAGATACTCTCTCAATCAGATTGAAAGATTGAATGCCTTGTTGTATTCGTTGTTTGATATCATCTATCGCTTGTTGTGCGTCACTTGGATTTATAAATATGACAAACTCATCTCATCCATTCCTACAAACCTTATCGTTCTGTCGCACGGAAGATTGTAATATTTTTGCTATCTCTTTGAGGCGTTTATCTCATGCGGCATGTCCGAAAGTGTCATTGTATTCTTTGAACTTATCCAGATCAAGAAATATGACAGAATAGGGTGTATTATTTTCGATGGCACTACTGATATAGGTCTTGTTATAGAGCCCAGTGAGATCATCGGTATGGTTTTCATAAATGTTTTTTATTTTTTGTTCTATAGAGTGAATGAGTCAAGTCTGTTCCAAAAGTTTTTGAACCTGAATAACCTTGTTTCTCGGTGTAGATATATCACCGAAAGATAGGATAAAATTCTTTGTTATACCCTTTCATGTAACTATATGTATTTTGATACACATAGCTCCTCATTTTTTTGTAACGGTTTCACTTGATACTCTTGCTTCGGATTGCAGGAGTATTCTTTCGTTGATAAAATATTCTGAATTTTTTGATGAAGAAAATTCATTTTTCTCATAACTGCGATCTTGTTCAGTCGTTCGAACAGTTCGAATAAGCGTATCGGTTATCTCATATACGTCCAGATGAATTTCTCCGTGTGTGTCGAAAAACATCATAAGTTGTCTCAGAAATTCATCGGATTCCGTAAAGTCTTTTCTGAGTACTTCGTGGAGATTTTTTATAATATCATCTCCTATCCCTATGATTTGAGCTAATTCTGCTTGAAGGGCTGGACTATTTTGAAGTATTGTTGCTACTAATCTTTTCGACTTTTCTCATCGAACAAGGGTTTTCCGTTCGGTTCTGGATATGCCTAGGGCTTGAAGTAAACGAAAATTAGCGCGACTAACGAGTGACATATGATAGAGTTGTATTTGTAAATTCTGAGTATTCTATTACTTTATGTTAAAAAGCAACTTAAAAACCGAGAAAATCATATTTTCTCGGTTTTCCTTAGGGTTTTATCGTGAAGTTTATTTTTCACAACTGAGTACTATCTGTATCCTGAGGGCAATCTCGTCAGTACATGCTCATGATCTATAAAGAGATTCTTTCTCTGCCTGTCTTTGTTCTGGAGACATGCCTTGAACTATTGCCCGGTAATCAAGAAGAGACATATGGTGGAAATTATGCGATATGAATTTATAATATAAAAACATATTCTATATGTAATGTCAAATATTTTTCGTGCCCTCCTTTCTTTTTATAGTGTTGTGATTTTAATGTTAATATATAAGAATCCAGTTTGCACCCATCAATTGATCCTCTTTGAGGAAGTATTCTAATAGGTAAGCTTCATGCTCTCCTGATTCTTTGTTTGGATAATCGCTTCGTACTGTCTCCCATCAATAGTGAGTATGACGGATTTTGTCATGACGGAAGGGGAAGAGTTTTTGTTCTCCAATATATTTCACTTGATAGATAGCGGATCGGACATACAGCTCTGGTCTCCTCCGATATAGGCACCGATAAACATGAGGACAGCAATATAGCCAACCAAGCTGGTCGTGTTGGTGATGAGATTCTGGAACTGCTCTTTCATGGATATGTTTTTATTTTGATGAATGTTGACTATTTTCGTCAAGTGTATCAGATAAATTTTGAAACTCCAAAAGATTTTGACGAAAATACGGAAAAATCCCGATATGGCATAGGGGTTCGGTTGATGGTTCGGTATTTTTCGATGCAAAAAATGTGGAAATTCATTTCCACTGCAAAATAACCATGATTACCTGTTTACAATCTCAAGGTTTTTTATCCCTGGTTGCATGTATGATTTCAGGACTTGTTTACAGTTCGGAACCTTCGTTGTATACCCAAACTCAAGCAATGAACTCTTCATGGGTTCGGTGCGGTGGAAGGTGGAAAATATGGTATAGTTTCAGGTTCCGATCTCAGTCTTCATATCCGCTCAGGAGTCGAGTATGGAATCCTTCGGTACGAGGAATCGGATATACTGTTTGTTCGCCCCATTTCCTTCTATAAAAGCGAGTCGTTCCTGCTCGGCAGGATCATTTATTCCGAAATCGTAGAGGAGTTTGCGGGTCTTGATCTGTTCATCGATACTCATGGCATGGTCGGAACTCAATTTCACGACATTCTGCACGAGACAACCGGATAGGGAACTGGTTTTTATGGAGAGCTTCCGTTGCATATACCGATCTGATTTATTGGCAGAGAGGGAAGTGAAGATCGGGTAGATGAAATTCCCCTCGTCGTTCATCCACGTTTCACGGGTCCCGAGAGTCTCCAGGAAGGCTTCCGTTTCGCTGTTTTTCGAAGCCATGAGAATCTCGTGTCTCTGGAAATTGTTGACGAGGATATTGAGATATCCGAATATATCGCGTTTCTCTGCCAGTTGTTTACTGAATGCTTCCATAAATCGGAAGAGGAATTCTTTCGGAGACTGATAGGTGTGTCCGGTATCGAGCTTCTTGTACGGAAAAACCCGAGCTTCTACAAGCGTGGAAACGACCCGTGAAAAATTCATTGCATCGATGGTGAGATTGTACTCGGGCATCTTTACCGGTCCATATTTCGCAAGAAGCTCAATGATAATGCCTTGATTGATGGCTATCATGGTATCGACACTATTAAACCCCGCTTTTTCTACGAAAAATCATATTTTCTTTGCTGAGTCACGGAAATCCGGGTAATAATTCGCATCGCGAACTCCGAAGTTTCCCGAGTATCCTTCCAGTCCGCTCGGTGGTGTTTCCTTATAGGGATAGAGCTTCCAATCATAGTCGTAGACATCGTGTTTCTCGAACTTTTGAACACGTCCTTTATACAACTCAAATGCGAGGATACTCCCCGGAAAACCGCCATTGGCACGTAGCTCATCCTGATTCTGGTTGATGATCATATACTGCTCCGGCTTGGTATCCCCAAGCATACGCATGATATTGTCGAAATTCGAAAGCGAGAAGGTGAGTATCTCCTTGAGCCCGAGGAGGGATTGTATGTTTTTCTGGAGCTTCTCGTCGAAGACGGGATTGCCGAGGGATTCGATTCCGGCATAGGAGGAGAGGGTATCCGCAAGTCAGGTATTGATATCCTCCAGTGCACTTTTGTGAGATCGGAGGAAGTCGGTGATTTTTATGTCACAGTCATGAGAGGATACGGAACCGGAGCCAAGAAACGAAGAAAGAGAGCATGATCCGTTCTTGGGTAATCCTGCCTGAAAATCCCGTGCGATGGCAATCCCTTGTTCGAGAGTATCGGAGAGCGTGAGTCCTCCGTGGATGACATTTCCTGCCAGTCGTACCTGAGGATGGCTGTAGAGCCTATTGTCGAGCACAGTACGAAATGGACTGAAAACGAGTGCGATAGTCTCGAAAGAACGATGGATATCATCGGCTTCTTTGGAAAGAGTCCCGATGTCACGCATATCTTTGAGTGCGGACATGCGGTTATAATTACGGATTGTCTCACGCTCCACGTATGTTTTTGCTGCGAGCGTCAGGAGAATGAGCGAAATAGATAGACTCGCAAACACGATGCCTCCAATCGCGATGCGTTTTCTGTTCTTTCGAAGTGTCTTCCGGATTCTTTTTCGGATCGGAACCGGGAAACTGTAGATATCGAAGTGAAGTCGTTCTGACAATCTCTCTTCCATGGTCCGGATATCGAGGCTATTGAAGACGATTTTTGGAAGAGGATCGATAATGGAAAGAGGATCGAGTCGCACGATTCTGTTTTTCGAGAAAATATGCAGCATTCTCGGTACGTATTTCTTGCCATGATACAAATCCTCCAGAGTTTCTTTTTTTGGCTTCTTGACAGTGAGGATGAGTTTGTTCGATATATCGAGTTTCTTCCCGACTCATACACGCATATCGTTAAAGATATGTTCCGTATTGTGCGATACCACATCGAGCGTTGCCATCGGAAAAAAATCCCGGGCATCGATGGTTTGCGGTGCTTCGGAATCTCCCTGGGGAAGTATGTCGTTGATGATATCGGACATTTATAAGTTTTTAGTTTTTGGTTGATAATTTTTAGAAAAAAGTAGTTGTCATCCCGACCGTAGTGGAGGGATCCCTTTTAACCGAGTTATATGGAGTACGACTATAAAATCTCTCCACAATTTAGTTTTGATAACTTCTTACAATGCAGTGTCAATATGCTAATCTAAAGGGATTCCTCGACTCCGCTCGGAATGACAGAAAGACGAGGAGTGCGGATTACTCTTTTCCGCATTTTCTACAGATACTCAGCTCCCGATACGTCTCCTCTTTGCATTTCGCACATTTTCGGAACTGTCCTTCTTTGCAGAATGGACAGAAGATATCTCATTCTCTCAGGTGTTTTCCGCAGTACTGGCATTGTCAGTGCTCGACTCGCTTCTCGATGAGTCGCTTTCGAGAGAATACTTTTTTCTGGAGGAAATAGATGCTTGCAAGGGCTATTCCGATGGCGAGGAGTATAAGGAAATAGTACCAGAACATGAGAATCTGAAGGTCTTGGAGCCACTTCATGATGGTCTCCAGAAGTTGTTTCGGGATAATCTCGAAAATCCCTTCGCAAATTTTCACAAAAATCGGGATGAATATGACGACAAGCAAGTGGGAAGATACGAGCGTCTGAGCTCCATTTTCCCGTCTGATGGAGTGATTGTTCCACCAGAGAACGAGCAAGAAGAGGGGAATGAGGAACAGGAGTTCCACTCCGAGTCGTTTGAGTGGATAGTAAAATTTTAATTTCGCAAGGGTGCTTCGGAGGGTGCTTGCGAGCTCGGGAGTCAGGTATGAGAGGATTCATTGGAGATGAGTGTTTGCTTCGATCTGAGCGAGATTCGCTTTTTCTTCTTCTCGCACTTTTTCGAGTTCTTCGGTGCGTTTCTGGAGGTCCTGTTTGATCGTCCCAGCACTCGTCTCACTTATAGACTGATCTTTCGGTTGATTGGCGATTTTTTCCAGAAGCACGGTATCGTAGCTTCCTTTGAGGCGACTCATATCGGATTCTATGGAGGATTTTCGGTTCAGAATCTGCTCACGAACATCGAGGAGTTTATAGAAATCAGCATCGTTTCGCATCTTTGTAAAAAGCTCTTCGATCTTTCGGCACTCCGGATGAAGGCTCGCGGGATGTCTCCCCTCCGATGGAGTATAATCGTACGATGTGTATGAATCGTATTGGTAACTTCTTGCCTGAGAAAGGAGTCGGATTATCTTCTGGCTCTTGTCATAATTTTGCGTATCTATCGCGATAGATTGGCAGTTGTAGGGGATAACATCCGACGGGGTAGTAAAGCTCGCGGTTTGATCGGACAGACCTTGGAAGAGGGCGATGAGTACGAATATGTCGAGGAAAATGATGATGATGAACGAGAGTCCGGATATCGGCTCGTTATTGCCAATGCTTCGGAGTCGGGAAAAGACCGACTGGATCTTGGCGAGGATAGAGGTTTTCATATAATTATAGGGTTATAATATATGCTTGGTATTCTTGATTATAGATAATTCTCCGAAAATACAATAAGGTTATGAGAGAGAAGGTATTGACAAGTGTTTGTTTTGGATTATCGGTCAATATTTGAGAAAAATCTTTCTCAAATATTCTATAATCATTTTTTATTTGCATTTTGTGTGGAAAAAAGTACTATTTCTGTGCCAAATAATTTTACATATCTAGTGAAATTCCCGTTTTTATAAATTCGTGAATTTTAACGACAAGAGTGGGTAATTATCCAACTCCATTATCGTTAAAATCGATCACTGGGTAAAATTGTTTGGCGACAACGGATAATTACCCTCTTTTTTAAAGAATCAATTTAGGGCGATTATCTCACCAATAGTCGCTTTTTTTGTTTTCTGGAAAACCAAACTTGAAATCCTGAAACAAAAGGCGATAATAGGTTTGTTTAGATTTCTTACTTTTTCACTTTTCCCTATGGATACGAAAAATATTCCCACCTGTCATTCCGACCGGAGCGGAGGAATACCCCAAGGGCACGTAGTCTCTTTGGATCACGTTGCTTGAAACGATACTGTAAGAAACAACAAAACATCTATCTCTTTCTTTTCTTCTTTTTTTGGTCTCAAAAGTGCTCTTAAAAGGGATACCTCGACTTCGCTCTGTATGACAGTAAACCATCATAAACCAGTATCCATGCTCGGTTTCACCCTCGTTGAACTCATCGTCGTCATAACCATCCTCGTCATCCTCTGAACCATAGCATTTTTAAATCTCTCTGGGTTTCAGAGTTCGGCAAGAGATAGTTCTCGTATAGAGAATCTTTCCAATCTGAAG
>JAQTWO010000001.1 GCA_028689245.1 Candidatus Altimarinota bacterium
GCTCGATCTCCGACTCAAGGAATTCCTCGAATCCAAGAGCGACCGTATCGAGAAACTCGTATTCGTAGAGCAGAACTATTCCGGGCAACTCGAAACCCATCTCTCGCCTCGCCTCGGACTTAATCGAATAACCTCTGAGGATTTTTATTTCACAGAACCAGGAATCTCCTGAAAAATGATGAAGTTCGTATGAAAATCGAGTACTGAAGCGAACCGTACGACTTGTACGGAGAAGCTATTTAGCTCCCCTCGTGGGTCGCAGGAACGGGAGATTTGAATGCGAAATTCGCATTTTGCAGAGATTCCTAAGATATCGAATATTAGATCCACTAGTCTCTATCCTATTTTCGAAGAAAGCATATGCGAAAAGGTTTAAATCTCATACAGTGGTGTCCCGGATGCGGAGATTTCCTCATCCTCGGAGCCATCCGGAAAGCCTTGCAGGAACTCGAAATCCCGAAGGAGGATATTGTTATCGTGAGCGGTATTGGGTGTTCTGGGAAAATCTCCCAATACATCGACGGGTATGCAGCGGAAACCCTCCATGGAAGGTCGATACCGTTCGCTCTCGGGGTCAAGCTCGCAAATCCGAAAACCCACGTGATCTGCATCGGATGAGACGGTGATGGTTACGGAATCGGTCTCGGACATTTTCTCCATGCCTGCCGGCGCAACAATCCTATCACCTATCTCGTGCTCGACAACGAGAACTACGCCCTGACGACCGGACAAGCGTCCGCGACCACTCCACTCTCTGTCAAAACCAGAACCACGACCGAAGGAAATACCACCGCTCCGTTCAATCCTGTCGAGCTCGCTCGCTCCGCCGGATGTCGATTCTCCCGGGAAGCGACCGATTCGAATATAACGGAACTGAAAGAACTCATCAAAGAAGCGATCCTCTTCGACGGATTCGCTCATATCAATATCAAGCAAAAGTGTCCGAGCTGGAAGAAGTGGGAGTAATAAGTTGCATTCTCTAAAAAAACTATATACTATTAAAAATATTCAGTATATCAAGTATCATACTACTAAAAATATTAAGTATGTTTAAAAGAGTAATCCTCTCAAAAATAAATATCTTTCTCGAAACGAATGATATTCTACTGCTCTATGGAGCAAGACAAGTTGGAAAAACCAGTCTCATGAAGATGATCCAGAGTGATTATATCAAAGTAAAGTCCTATTTTTTTGATTTAGAAAATCCCGACTATCTGAATCTCTTGAACCAAAATCCCGATATCTTTGTACAATATTTAAAATCCTATAATAACTGGAATGAAAGCGAAAAAATAGTTATCTTTATCGACGAAATCCAGTACCTAGAAAATCCCACTAATTTTTTGAAATACATATATGATAAATACGCCAACATAAAACTCATCGTTTCAGGATCCTCCACTTTGGAGATACGATGAAAACTTTGAGACAGTCTGGTTGGCAGACTTATGAAATTCGATATCTATCCTCTCAGCTTCGAAGAATTCCTGGTATTTAAAGGAAAAGATAATCTTGCGAGTCTCGTATGAAAAGAAACCAAACTCGAAATTATAAACAATGAACTCCATTTTTTCTATGAAGAATACCTGAAATTTGGATGATATCCCAAAGTGGTTCTCGCAAACGATATGCAAATCAAGAAAGAATACCTGAAACAGATTTATAATACCTATATTGAGAAAGATATAAAAGATATCGGGAAGATAAAAGAAGTAGAGAAATTCAATAGGCTTATCAAGCTCCTCGCCAATCAGAGCTCGAATCTTCTGAATATATCAGAGATTTCAAATACGGTTTGAGTTACTATGAAGACGACAAATGAATGGTTATTTTTGCTCGAAAACACATTTGTGATAAAGCTTATTACTCCATTTTCTACCAATCTTCGATGAGAGCTCACCAAGATGCCAAAGATATTTTTCATAGATAATGGGATTCGAAATTTTATAGATAATGATTTTGAACTCACAGGAAATAGTTTTGAGAACAGCTTTTTCAACTATCTGAATAACTCTTACAAGTACGAGAAGATTCACTTCTATAGAACACAGGACAAAAAAGAAATCGATTTTATCTTGAATAAGAATCCCTATGAACTCAAGCTTTCCTATAACGGAAAGCCTCTCACAGCACTCAACTATTTTAAAGAAAAGTACGATAAAACTTGAAATGTAGTAACTTTACATAAAAAAGAGAACGATAGGTATCGCATACTGTATCCATGGGAAGCGTAGCAAAAGTGTCCGAGCTCTCAAGAAGTGGGAGTATATATTTCAGGAATAAAATTTGCCTTGTGGGGAAAATATATATACTACTGGAAATATTTAATATTTTAACCTTAAAATAAATATGGAGCAATCTTTTAAAAACAAAGTTATTTTTATATCAGGAGGTACCGGCTCATGGGGACAAGAACTTACTCAGCAACTATTAGCATCCTCCCCTTCAAAAATAATTATTTATTCAAGATGAGAACATAAACAAGTGGATATGAAAAGAAAATTCCACGAGCATAAAAATATTCATTATGTAATCTGAGATGTACGAGATAAAGAACGATTACTATCAATTACAAAATGAGTTGATATTATTTTTCACTTGGCAGCACTAAAGCACGTCCCTGTATGTGAAGAAAATCCAAATGAATCTGTCCTAACAAACATTCTTGGTACACAAAATATAATTGACGTAGCTCTTGCAAATAACGTAGAGCGTGTTATTGATGTCTCTACAGATAAAGCTGTTGATCCATTTAATATCTATGGAACATGTAAGGCTGTATGAGAAAAGCTTATAATTGCAGCCAATATGCAATCAAAGAGTACTACATTTGTTTGTATACGAGGGGGTAATGTTCTGGGGACTAACGGCAGTGTGGTTCCATTATTCATAGAGCAAATAAAGAAAGCTGATCTTGTAACAATTACAGATCCTGACATGACAAGATATATCATGCGCCTCGCAGAAGCAGTTTGATTATTAATAACCGCTTCAGTTCATGCAAAATGAGGGGAAGTATTTGTAATGAAGATGCCCTGAATTACCGTTCAAACAATTGCGGATTCACTTATTCAGGTATTCGGAAGCGAGAACACAAAACAAAAGATTGTTGGAAGCCGACCAGGAGAGAAAAAACACGAGCTTCTCGTATCTCAATACGAATCAGAGAGATGTCACATTCTCAATGAAAGCTATTTCGTTATCCTTCCTATGATTGATACTGGGAAAGATTATACAGAATATACAAAGCTACCTAAGATTGAGCAGTCTTTTTTTGCATCAAACAACACAAATATGCTTTCAGCTCAAGAATTCGTAGAAACTCTTAGAAAGGATTGATGGTTTAACCACATTGAACAAACAAAGACTGCCATACAAGAACTGGAACAACTCAGCAAAGATGAGATTATTAAATACTTTCTACACCAACAATGGGCAAAATAAGAAAGATTCTTGTGCTATGAGCAGGATGAATGCTATGAAATGCTGTTTATAAAACACTCCTAGAAAATTCCAATTTTAAAGTAATTGGAACGTTTTCAGGTGCTCCAAAAAAAGAAACTGACCTGATATTTAGAATAACTAAAGATAATATAACTGGAGACCTAGAAAGACTTCTATCGGAGCGATATGATTATATCATCAATTGCATTGGAATGATTCGTCCTGAAGATACCACGGAGTCTGTTGCTTCATCATTCCTAATTAATTCTTATTTTCCACAAATTCTTCGAGAAATTGCCAGTAAAAATAATTCTCGGGTAATTCACGTAAGTACTGACTGTGTATTTTCCTGAAAAAAGTGATGCTATACAGAGAATGATATTCCCGATGAAACTGGAGTATACGGGGTATCTAAATTCCTTTGAGAAAATAAATATCCCCCACATATAACACTTCGTACTTCAATAATTTGAAGAGAGACGAGCGGTACAAAGCGTAACTTATTAGATTGGTTTTTGCAGACCAATGAAACGCAAGTCAAATGATATGATCATGTTTACTGGAACGGGATAACTACAGTGTGTTTGTCAAAGATAATAAGACGCATTATTGAATGAGATATGTTGCAGGACGTATGATTCCTGCAGATTTGAGGTGAAGAAATATCAAAATATAACCTCTTAAAATTAATCAGTAAAATTTTCCAAAAAAATATCGAAATTATACCTGATTCGACGATAGTCTCTGATAAAACAATAATCTGATCTGCCTCACAAACATTATTCCAAGATCTTATCTCAGATTATGAAACACAACTTAACGAATTAAAAAATTTTTATGAGCAATAGAGCATGTCTGATAGTTCCAACATTTTCTCAAAATTCTTCGTCAATCATTGACGGACTCATTAACGAAACAAATAATCAAACTTTAGCCAACTTTGATTTAATTATCGTCAATAATAATACCTACCCCCTTGATATAACAAACCAGTTTAAAAAAGGGGAAGTTTTTATACTGAATGGAAAGAAAAATCTTGGTAGTGCATGAGGTTTTTATCTTGGCATGAAGTATGCTCACAATAAAGGGTATGATTTTTACATTCTTGGTGATGATGATGCAAAATTAATTGACAAGGATCTCTTCAGTGAGCTCGTATCCGCAACATCTCACGATAAAAATAGTGTATTTAGACCTTTTTGGAAAGAAAGGTCTACGGAGGAGGATATTGAGGCATCAATATCCTGTTTCTGATGCCTCTCAAATCAAACATTGAATGAATGCTGATATTATGACCCATTATTCTTTTATGGGTGAGAGGATGGTGCTTATGGTATTTGTCTTCAATTAAAGAAAATTCAAATAAAATCAATAAAACACTATTTTTCACATCCAGTAAAACCTTGGCTAACGTATAGTCGCGGCAGTTCTTGATTGTCTGTTTTTCGTCATAACTCTATCCTTCAACATTATTGGACGATTTTCCATTCACATTCTTTTCGAGAAATTATAACTTCGCTATTATTAAATACAATGTATATTATGTCTATTTTTTATGGTCTAATATTATTTACTCCTTACTTTAAAAGTCAATTACTTTTTAACATAAGAAATATATTTCTATATATCCCTCCAATCTTATTCTTCCAAGATTCATATTTTTTTTATCCAAAATATAAAGATGCATCCAGTGATGCCAAATGTGAACGAATTTTAAAAAATCAAACTGATATTATATCAACTAATTATAAAAAGAACTATTTTGTCGGCTCCAAGGTTTTATGTATTGATTCGTGGTTTCCATTTGCTTGAAAAAATAAAATTTTCTTGCTACAGAGTCTTTTCCAATACCACTGCATAGGATTGATCCACTCAGAAACAGAGCATGAATATGAATATAAGACTTTAATAAAATTTAAAAACACATTTACTAAGTTTATAACAATATTGATTTGTATATTTATTACTCCAATATTTCTAAATATATCAGTACTCCTGCTTATTTTATTTTTAATAAAATATGGACTCATTAATTTTTTATTAAAATTTCAGGAAAGAAAATATTTTGAATATTTTACAACTTAGATGTTGTCTATCTTAGTTAATTTAGTTAAAAATCCAATAATCTATATTATATGTCTGTACAACAAAAACAGCTCCCAAAAATCATTCTAGGATTAATGGCAATGAGATGGCCGCTTGCTTTTTGAATAATCAGACAGGCAATTAAACGCTGTTTACCACAATTAAAAAATTCAGATTTTACCTTTGGCTTTGAATGTCAATTTGGAAATATTTACGCCGAAAATGTATGGCTATGAGACACTATTTTCATAGACCACGTTCCAGTACATATAGGGTCATGAACACAGTTTTCCCGAGGAAATATGGTAATTACATGAACTCATGATCCTTGCGATTTCAATAAAGCGATTTTCAAAGAAGTAAACATCGGTAAAAACTGTTGGATTACCTCCCGTGTTACTATTTTGCCTTGAGTTAATATAGGGGATAATACTATAATTGGAGCAGGAAGTGTTGTTACGGAAAACATCCCTGCGAATTGTATCGCTGTTGGAGTACCATGCAAGGTCTTGAGATATTTATAAAATCAATAAATATGAATTTCACTATCCTCACCCAACCACTCTCCTGAAAAGAAAAACTGATATATCAGTTCAAGAAATATATAAAATACGTTCTTGGAAAGAATACTTATTGACCAAACTCAGTAATCCAAAGTATTATATGATGACTTTCTGATATTCAAGATGAAGGCGAAACAAATGGATACAATATTAACCCCGAGGAACGTGGCGTATATCCGATTGTCTTTGTACCAAACGGAATTGAAACCCTGAGATATGCGCTGAATCTCAAAAAACAATGAAAAATCAAACATCTGATTGCATGACCAAATATCAGTGTACCAAAAGATAAAAATGATATTTGCTTCCACCCTGAAATTGATACTATTATTGCCCCTTCAAGATGGACAGAAAATTATTTTCTCTCACTAAATCCTTGAGAAACCAGAATACAAATATGGGCTTCTTGAGTCGATGATCGAGGTCAATCTAATAAAAAAGAGTGCAGCATACTTATTTATAAAAAAAATTGCCCCGAAGAATTATTTGAATATATAACACGTTTTTTGACAATACGAAATATGCCGTATACTCTCATCGGATATGGTGATTTCAAAAAGGAGGATTATCTTGAAGAACTGAACTCCTGTCAGGCAATGATCTACCTACAAGAATCAGAAAGTCAATGACTTGCACTCCATGAGGCATGGATGGCAGATATTCCTACCCTCATATGGAACAGATGATATTGGGAATATCAAGTCATGGAATGGAAAGATGAGAAAATTTCCGCACCCTATCTAACGGCAGAATGCGGACTGTTTTTCCAAGGATTGGACGAATTTGACGCCAAATTCGCTGAATTTACTTCTCAATTAACAAACTATTCTCCAAGGAAATATTCACTAGAACATTTCACAAATGAGATAGCTACAAGAAAACTATT
The DNA here is from genome assembly GCA_028689245.1 of Candidatus Altimarinota bacterium. Lineage (GTDB taxonomy): Bacteria > Patescibacteriota > Gracilibacteria > BD1-5 > UBA2023 > UBA1545. Next base: position 6,979 of record JAQTWO010000001.1, read on the forward strand.
ACACATAATCCAAACCACATGAACAAAATAGAAAGATCTTGCCCCATATGTTCCAGTACTTCCAAAACCCTTGTTTTTACTGACTACAATCGCCGAGAAGGATACACGGAGCTCATCGCAGATTATGTGACATGCGATGATTGTTCCATGCAATATCTGACAAATATTCCAGATTTTCAGAGCTTTGCTGAAACATATGAAGATATCTATGTGAATCCAGATATAGAGAAGCTGAAAGCTCGATTGGCTCCATCTCCTAAAAAGAATGGGAAAAAGGTTCTCGATATCGGATGTAATCATGGAACCCAGCTCATCCCTTTCTATAATAAAGGGTATGAAATATACGGGATCGATCTCAATAAAAAAGCCATAGAGGATTGTAAAAAATATCTTCCATCTGACCATTTTTTTCATTCAACAGTCGAAGGACTTGATTTCGAAGATGATTCTTTCGATGTCATCACCACTTCTCACGTACTGGAACACGTGTACGATTTGGATACTTTTCTGAGCTCAGTATACCGACTCTTAAAGCGATGAGGTACATTTACCATAAAAGTGCCTCATGGAAGGAGTCTGGAAATGCTTGTATGGGGGAAATATTCATCTCAAAGCTGGGTGCCGTTTCATATAAATATGTTTGATCAAAAAAGCATCACTCATATCCTAAAAAAACATGGATTCGAATCCATAAAAACCAGCACGAATCCATACCCATGGTGGTGGATTCTCTCCTATCGACAATGGGCAGGAACCATCAATGCCCAAAGATGAGTTACAAATTTTCACCAAAATATTTTTCATAAAGCCCTTCAAGTTCTCATATTTCCAATCCTCTTTATAATCGCGAAGATGTGATACGGCGAAGAGTTGGAGGTTACCTGCAACAAATAGTCCTATGCCCACCGTCAAGCTTCAATGAGGACTCTGAAACCAGATGTTCGAATATGCACTCGCATACAGTCTCTCTCAAAAATATGGTGAAGAGATTATTTTCGATGGGCTTTTTTTGGAGAGTCGCTATGTATTGGCATCTTGGACTTTTCGCCACTATGAATTGGATGTGTTTGGGATAAACAAAAACTATGCAGACACCTCACCTTGGATCAGTCGCTACATTCATCCCGGATTCATAGAAATCCTCAATCGTCTCAGGTTTCATGGGAGATATATGAAGGAAGAAGGCGGTGCACGTATCGAAAACTTTCCAAAAAATGCGTATCTGGATGGCTGGTTTCAATCGTATAAATATTTTCAGGAATACACAAGAGAGTTGCAGGATATATTCACGGTACAAACTCCCCTCTCGAAAGCAAATCAGGATACCCTGGATACTATCCAAAAAGCAGGAGACAATGCCGTTTCTCTGCATGTGAGACGTGGTGATTATATCACGCTCCAAGGTGCGAATAAGTGGCACGGAGTCTGCTCGATCGGTTACTACGAAGAAGCCATACAACGCATGAAATCCAAGCTCTGAGATCCTGTATTTTTCGTATTTTCCGACGAAATAGAGTGGTGTCGAGAAAATATCCTCTTCCCAGAATGAATCGTCGCACACTATGTGGACCATAATGGGAATCAGGGGCACGAGGACCTCCGTCTCATGTACTCATGTGCCCACCACATCATCGCCAATAGCAGTTTCTCCTGGTGGTGAGCATGGCTCGGGCGAAACCCCGAAAAGATCGTACTCGCCCCAAAAAAATGGCTTCAGACAAACAGTTTTAATACTCAAAACCTCATTCCTCCCACATGGATACTCCTCTAATCTCCATCATCCTCCCAACTTATAACGGATCAAAATATATCACATCCGCGATTACATCCGTGCTTTCTCAGAGCTATGACAACATCGAGCTTATCATAATAAACGATGCTTCTACTGATCAAGAAACAGAAAGGATTATCCTCAAGCTCCAAAAAAAAGACACTCGCATCCGGTATTTAAAAAATGAGAAAAACCGAGAACGTTCTGCATCGAAGAACCGCTGAGTAGCCGAAGCAAAAGGGGAATTTATAGCCTTCATAGATGATGACGACATCTGGAGCGATCAAGAAAAACTCCAAAAACAAATGCTCATCATGTATAATAATTCAAATATTGGTATGGTCGGCACTCAGGCGATCACGATCGATGAAGTGGGAAGTGAAAATGGGAAAATCATACTCCGTACTGATGATACGGATATTCGTGCAAATCTCCTCCTCACAAACCAATTCATTCAATCATCTATGCTTCTAAAAAAGAATATATTTGAATGAGTCGGAGGTTTCAATGAATGAATGAATCTTTGTGAGGATTATGATCTCTGGCTTCGAATAGCCTCAATCACATGTTGTGCTAATATTCCGGATTACTCAATCCGATATATGGCACGTACAAATAATACAACTGCGAAAAATATGCTACGAATGAAGAATGTCTCGCTTCAACTCGCATGGAAATACAGGGAAGACTTTCCCGGGATATACAAAGCCCTCTTGGTACGATTGATTACCTTTTTTATCCCCCTCAAACTGATTGTACAACTACAAAAAATTCTCTCACACTAGCTGAGAGAATTTTTTGTAATCAAGAGTTCCTCATACACCTCATATATCCTCTCCATATTCCTCCTCGAATCAAACTTCTCCCGAACCGAGTCATAGGAAGTTCCGGAGATTTCTAGGAGCTTCCTTGATATACATAATAGGAACTTTCTTATCTTAAGCTCAGATAATCCATCAAATTATAGTGCTTTACTCCCATATAATCTCCAGAAATAAAATCATCCATACTTAGAACTATTTTCTCATAATTATCTGGTATCTCGAGGAGATTTCAGAACTCTCTTTGTTTTGTAGCATCATCGATCATCAGATAACAGACCTGGATATACTTTATATCGGCTCATTTTTGGACGATAAAATCCACCTCCTTCGTTTTATTCTTTCCGATATGAATCTGGTACCCGAGAGATTTAAAATGAAGGAACACGATATTTTCAATAATCTTTGCCATATCGACTTGTTTGTATCAACCCAGAATAGCATTTCTCATTCAGATATCTGAAAAATAGAATTTATCATTGATCTCAAAGATTTTTTTCCCGATTATTTCCTGTCTTTTTACCTTGTTTACAAGGAAAACACTGGCTATATAATGAAGATATTCCAATACAACATTCGTTCCAATGTCCACCTTCTGAGACTTCAGATACTTCGAGATATTATTTGCCGTAAAAAGACTTCCTATATTGTCCCCAAGGTAGAAAATAAGCTTGTCGAGGAAATCTATATTCCTCACACTATACCTTTGTACTATATCCTTCAAGAGAATCGTACTATAGACATTTTTGATGTAATCATACACAATATCGTCTTCAAATGTAAGATTTTTCAGATATGGAAGTCATCAGTATTTCATGTACTTAAGGAAGCTCTCTTTTGTATTCTCCAATATATGAAAATTCAAAAATTCAAGATAATTGAGTGGAAATATCTCGAACTCTATATATCTCCCTGTAAGATATGTGGCGATTTCTGAGGAAAGCATATTTGCATTACTTCCGCTTATATAGATATCATAATTTCACAAGGCCTGCAAATCCCTTAATGCTTTTTCAAAATTGGAAATATCCTGTATCTCATCTACAAAAATATATCTCTTATGGTCTTGCAAAGTCTGAGAGTCTGATCGTTTGATATATCCGAGAAGATCATTGTAATCTTTTATACTATCGAATTCATTCAGTTCTTTATTTATATAGATAATATCTTCATTACTCACTCAAATATGCCTGAGTTCATCCATTATTTGAAACAGAATATAGCTCTTTCCTACTCGTCTTTGTCAGATAAGTACCTTTATAATATCCTTCCCTATAAAAGGCCTGATTTTATCAAGATATACAGGTCTAACATTATATGTTTTCAGCATACTGAAATATTATATAAATAACTACAATAGTTTCATTATACCGAAAAGTTATTCAAATCAAAATTTTTATTTATACACCTCATATATCCTCTCTACATTCCTCCTCGAATCAAACTTCTCCCGAACCGACTCATAGGAAGTTCCGGAGATTTCTTCGTATCTGAGAATTGCTTCTTTCATCGCATCAAAGAGGGGAACTGAATCCCCCGGAGGCACGATGATCAAATCTTCTTTTTGAGAGATTTCACGAGTTCCTCCGACATCGGTCGCAACCACTGTGCACCGTGACAGGAGTGCCTCAATAACGGTCGTTGGGAGCCCCTCCTGCAGGCTCGGATTCACGAAGATATCCGTCTCTGGAAGTACCTGGGCCAGCACTTCGTTTTTACCCATGAATCCGAGAAAAGCAACTTCATTCTGGAGCTCGTTCTCCCGGACGAATGTCTCAAGCTCAGCCCGTTCCGCCCCACCGCCCTCACGCGAGTTTACGAGAAAGTATATTTTTTACGCACCATAGATTTTACCGAGATAGATGATAGAAGTCTCCCTGTTCACAAATACTACGCAATTTTATATCATATAATATGGGATAAAATAATAATTTTTTCCATCATATTCGTGTATATCAAGGAGGTCTTTTGTTATAACAATAGAATACATTATCTCATCACCGTAAAGCTCATTGAATTTTTTCATCCCCGTTGTAAGCTCTGGTTTTTTGAGATTTTGGTATTTTATCTCTATGGGAATGAGCTTATCATGTACTTTTACAATAAAATCAACCTCATTCCCACTCTTATCTCTCCAATAATTGAGAGAGAGATACGACTCTTTGAGCGTATTGAGTCTGAGAAATACATAATTCTCTATGAGATGTCAGACATCGGGTCTGATATCTAGATTATTAAAGTTTTTTATCAGGTAGTTTCTGATGCCTGGGTCATAAAAATACTCTATTTTTTGTTTTTTTATCTCACTCAGACTATTTTTATGATACGGATTTATGAGTGTATTTATAAATGTATTGTTCAGATAATTCAAGTACTCATTGAGTGTGACGATATTTATTCATAAATCATTGGAGAGATTCTCGACAACGATTTGTTGTCAGATTATAATCGATAGAGTAAGCATGAGATTTGAGAACTTGTCTATATTTCTCACTTTCAGGAGGGTTACTATATCTTTATTTATATAGTTTTGAGTAAAGTTACTGAGGACCATACTCCTTTCCTCCGTGCTATCCGCTTTCACGATCGCGGGCATTCACCCCCAGATGATATATTCATCCACTATTTGCCTTATCTGTGGGAGAAATGGAATCTCTCGGAGCCTCAGAAAATCGTCTTTTCCTATTCTTAGATGAAGAATATCTACGTTTTCAATGAGCTGAGTCTTGGTATTAAAAAAGGCGGTATTTTTATATTTTAAGATTTCATCTATACTGAGTCATTGCATCTCGAAACTGAACATCCTTCCGGTCATTTTGGCTCATATCTCTTTCAGATGAAGACTCGAAGAGCCAGTAATAATAATCTTGATAGTATCCTCAAAAGTATCGAAGATGAGTTTTAAGACATTCCCCGCATCTTTTACATACTGAAATTCATCAAAAAATAATATTGTTTTACCCTCTTCTTTTAGATGATTTCTCACAAAATCAACAGGATTCTTTTCAAATTCTCACTTAATAGTAAAATCCTCAAAATTATAGTAAAAACTATTTTTATACTCCTCTTTTAGTCTCTTTATAAAAGTTGTTTTTCCTACTTGCCTCGGTCATATAATGGCGATATATTCCTTACGATCCATGTATTTCATGATATCTTTCTCTATAAATCTTTCTATATACATACGATTTTAGTTAAACTAAAAGTAAATTACTAATTTCAGTTTAGTTATATTTTAGGAAAAATCAAATTTTTTAACCCCCAGATATTTTCCCTATAGTATTTGTATATATTTCGAATATCTTCCCGATATTCCCTCTCGAATCAAACTTCTCCCGAACCGACTCATAGGAAGTTCCGGAGATTTCTTCGTAACTGAGAATTGCTTCTTTCATCGCATTACAGAGAGCAAATGACTCACCCGGATGGATGATAATCACATCTTCTTTCTGGGAGATTTCCCGAGTCCCCCCGACATCCGTCGCGACGACCGTGCACCGTGACAAGAGCGCTTCTATGACGGTCGTCGGGAGTCACTCCTGCAGGCTCGGGTTCACGAAAATATCCGTCTCTGGGAGTATCTGGGTCAGCACTTCGTTTTTACCCATGAATCCGAGAAAAGCGACTTCGTTCTGGAGCTCGTTCTCTCGAACAAATGTCTCAAGCTCGCCCCGTTCCTCGCCGTCTCCGACGATCCGACAGGAGATATTTGCCATCCCCTCTTCTTTGAGCATGTTTATAGCTTCCAGAAGATACCGAACACCCTTCAAATGCACCAGCCGCCCCACGAATGTGATGCGAATTTTTCCATCCACCGAAGGAACCCGAGGAATATCTGGGATATCCATCCCGCGGTACACAACCGATACTTCCCTCTCCATGAACTCAGTCTCTATGAACTGCTTACAAGCCTCACTGATGGCGATGACAGAATCGGCACGAGAGAGGATCCAACGTCCGACGGTGCGATCGAAGAGCTTCGAGAAAAAAGCCACAATCCATTTGTCCGAAATCACATATCCGCTTCCGTGCTCGATATGTACCCACTTCGTACGACTAAGCTTCGCGTAGAGCCCGCCGATAAAGCTCGAGAGAAAGAATCGGGTATGTGTCTGGATAATATCTACCTTATGCTTCCGGATTTCCCGAAACGCTTGCCAAAACTCTTTTCTCCAGAAAGCGGGGAACGGGAAATTCTTCACAAGATCAAAAGCCGGGAGGATTATGACTCTGTATCCGTTTTTTTCATAAGAACCATATTCTTGATCTTGTCCGACAGAAAAAATCACATTCAGTACCTTTCCGTATCCGGCCTGCACGTATGAAGAGCTCATCCATTCCGCGACATCTTCCAGTCCCCCTTTATGAGGCGGAAAATAGGGAAGAAACTGGATGATATTGATTTTTCTCTCGGTCATAATTACCTATTATCATGTACAAACTTCCATGAACTTCCGACCGCTTCCCTCACGCTTCTTTTTACCTCCCATCCGAGAAGCTCGCGGGCGAGCGACGGGTCAGCATAGACAGACCCAAGATCACCGGGTCGTCTCGCAAGGATCGCATAAGGAATGCTCTTCCCGCTTGCGAGGCGAACATTTTCGATCATCTCAAGAACGCTCGTTCCCTGTCCGGTCCCGATATTGATGGCCTGAAAACTACTTTTTGCTCCCATCTCCTCCGAAAGGAGAGGGGCTGGGGGTGAGGGAGAAAACACTGGAAGCGGGGTCGTGGGTGAAGCAAGGAGCTTCTGGATCGCTGCCAAATGGGCTTCTGCGAGATCATTCACATCGATATAGTCACGAACTCCAGTTCCATCGACCGTATCATAATCATCCCCATATACTCCGACCCGTTCCCGCTTTCCGATCGCGACATCGAGGATATATGGGAGGAGATTATTCGGAACCCCCTTCGGCCGTTCTCCGATATACCCGGACGCGTGCGCCCCGATGGGATTAAAGTACCGGAGTGCGATCGCGTTCCATGCCTTGGCAGAAACGAGATCTCGGAGCACGAACTCAAGCGTGAGTTTGGAGGTCCCATATGAATTCGTCGTCCCGAGCTTGGAGGCTTCCGTGAGTGGAAGGGTATTGTCTGCCGCGTACACGGTCGCACTGGAGGAAAATACGATATTCCGGAGACCCGTTCGTTCCATCTCCTCGAAGAATACGAATGACCCCTGAATATTGTTGTTATAGTATTCAAAAGGCGATTCGACACTTTCTCCCACTGCTTTGAGTCCTGCGAAATGAATGACTCCGGCGAAATCATTGGATTTCAGTAGAGATGCCATTGCTCCTCTATCGCGAATATCCGCATCATAAAAAACCGGTCTATAGCCAAGAATACGTTCTATCCCATCGAGCGATGAGAGGCTCGAATTCGAGAGATTATCGAGGAGCACCGTACGGAATCCCGCCTGTTCGAGGACGACACAGGTATGCGACCCGATATATCCAAGCCCCCCGGTGAGAAGAATAGTTTTTTTCATGGATGTTAATTAAAAAATTTCTTCCAAAGCATCTTCGTAACAATCCGCCAGATACCTCCGAGATGTTGACCCTTGGCAAGCGTATCTTCCGTGTAAGTTACATTCACAGGCACCTCTATGAAGCGACATTTTTGATGTCGCATCTCGTCAACAAATTCAGAGCCGTACTCCATCCCATCCATGGTCAGGTGGATTTTTTTCACAGTATCGAGTTTCATCATACGATAGCCGTTATGTGCATCCGTAAGCCATACTCCGCTGATGAAGAAGGTGAAGAACTGTCCTCCGAGGAGGGTCAATCGGCGGAAAAATGGGACATTTGTCCGGGTCTTCACGATGAACCGGGAACCAAGTACGAGATCGAGCAAAGGATCTTTCTGAAACGCTGCCACAAAAGCCGCGATATCCTCGACATGATGCTGTCCATCCGCATCAAAAGTTACAACATATTTAATACCAAGCTCCTCGCCATTTCGGCGGATGTACTCGAATCCAGTCTCGAGTGCCGCACCTCCACCGCGATTAAACGGATGATGGACGATATGTAACCCCAGAAACAATGACAATACCTCAAGAGTATTATCCTTTGAACCATCATCCACGACGAGAACATGCGTAAACCCTGCATCCAAGATCGACTGTATGACCGGAGTTATGCGACTCGCTTCATCATAGGCTCGGATAAGGAAAATGATTTCGTCTTTATTTATTTTCATTGTTGAGAGAGCTTATCTTCTAAAACACCTATTTCCCGGACCAATCGAGTAATGTCTTCGCGATTCTTTTCGGATTTATTCAATAACAAAAGTACGAAATACAAAAGAAATATGATACTCACGTACACGAGCACGTCGGCTCCACGCTGGACACCGAAGAGATGACCCATGCTATTGAGAGCATTCGGGAAAACCGTAAATATAAAAAGTCCGATGCCGATGCCGATGAAAACGAGAAAATGGAGCGCATTAAATTTCTGTCGTTTTGCGATATCGAAGGCGATGATGAAGATAATGAAGCCGGAAACGATGAAAAATGCCTGGAGAAGATTCATAAAATATATGAGTTAGTGAGCTCAATACGATCAAATAGAGTCAAGTGCAAGAATAGTACGGAAAAGAAGGAAAAAGTAAAATTTTTCTTTTCTTTACGAAAAGGCATTTCTTCATATACTCACGACTATGAAAAAAGCACTTTTCATCCTGATGGCTTCCATATTCCTCACGGTAAGTGGGTATTGTTTTGTTGTTTTTTTACTTCCGCTCCCTATTCAGCGACTCCCATCTTCCACTGTTTTTCTCGATACTCAAGGACAAGAGATAGGCGAAATCATTTATTCTGGCAGCGTTCGACATCAAGAGATCACGAGCGAGGAGATTCCAGATTTCTACAAAAAAAGTCTCGTCGCACTCGAAGACAAAACTTTTTGGGACAATAACGGTGTGAGTCTTTCTGCACTCGTACGAAGCACCCTTCACAACATCCAAGCAGGAAGAGTGGTAGAAGGAGGAACGACTCTTTCATCCGGACTCATCCGTAATGTATTCTGGATCTGAGAAAATCGAACAATCGGGAAAAAGATTGCCGAATTCCTGTATGCCATACGGCTGAATCATCTCTATTCGAAAGAACAAATCCTCACGGAGTATATAAACCGTGTAGATTATGGGTATATGAACTACGGTCTCAAGTCATGAGCGAAATACTATTTCGATAAAACTCCGAAAGATCTCACAAAGGCTGAACAAATTGCTCTTCTTGTACTCCCAAAGGATTCACGGAAATACAACCCTTACGAGAAACCAAAAAGCTTCCGATCACGATTTGAATCTGTGGTCAATATTCTTCATACCGATGAAACCATCACGGATATGGAACGATCCGATATCCTCTCAGAAAAATTCATATGGAATCAAGAGCACGGGAATTCGCTCCCCTATGTTGTGGATTTTTTGAATACAATCCCTCGCTCCCCGAGAGGACGGTCATTCGGGGAGACGAATCATCTCCTCGGGAGAGAGGAGGGAATTGATGGTTTTTCGGGAGAGGGACTCATCCAAACCACTTTCGATCGCGAGCTCACCGAGAAAGTTGATGCTCTGGCAAAAAACACACTCAGCGAGCTCGCTTGGAAGAACGTGAACGATTACGGGATAATCGTAGCAGAGAGAGGAAATCTCACCACCACCCCTTCTCCTTCAAAAGGAGAAGTCGTTAGTGGATGAGGGAATGAAACTAGTCCTCTTTTGCGAGTCATGATCTGATGATCCGACTATTCCGAATCCATAGCCTGACAAGTCAATACCACACTCGCGCTTCGCCAGCCGGGATCCGCTATCAAGCCATTCACGTATGCACTCGCATTTGAGAAGTTCTGATTCACTCCAGAGAGTACCATCCTCGATCTCCCTGTGGCGTACAAAACACAGGAAGATTACGCTTATGAGCCAAAGAATTACACCCAAAATTACAAAGGCGAAATATCCCTTCGACAGGCACTTTCGGAGAGCGTAAATGTTCCCGCTATCAAACTTGCAGAACAAATCGGAGTCCCGGTACTTTTAGAGTTTCTCCGATGACTCGGGATTACCTCGCTCACCGATACCGCTGATCATTATGGTCTCGGACTCACGCTCGGAAACGGGGAAGTCTCGCTCTTTGAACTCCTACAAGCCTACACCATCTTCACGAACGATGGGAATTATTGTCCGTTTTCCCTCACCCCCAGCCCCTCTCCTTCGGAGGAGAGGGGGGCAAATTCCCCTTCGGATTGAAGGGGTGCCGAGGAACGAGGCGGGGTAGCAATCCCCCCCACCCCCCTTTATCAAGGGGGTAATAATATCTCCCCTCTCCTTCCAGGAGATGGGTCGGGGGTGAGGTGAATGGATTGTACTCAAATCATCGACCCAAAGTACACCAACATGGTAACTTCTATCCTCTCCGATCGGTACGCGAAGATTGGAGATTTTCCCATCAATTCCGCTCTTGATTTCGGGGACAGGAATGTAGCAGTCAAGACCGGAACGTCGAGGAATTTTCGCGACAACTGGGCGATCGGTTTCACAGATCATTATATGATCGGGGTATGGACCGGGAACAAAAGTGGTGAAAATATGAAAGGGGTGACCGGTGCGACTGGAGCCGGAGAGATTTTCCGACGTATCGTATACGTACTGGAACAAAAAGATCGATGACAATCGCCGAAAAAGTTCACCACAAAGACACAACCCTATCTCACCATAACAAATCCCCTTTTGGATTCCCTCTACCAAAAAACTCTGGGAAAAGATTCTCAGAAACAAAAAATCAATCTCCGCTTCGAGACCAATATCCCGTACGATACCGCTTCCTGGATACTCGATGGGAGAAAGATGCATAACGATTTTATAGATGCTATCGTCGGAAATCATACGATTCAAATCACTCTCATGAAAGATGGAGAAATAGTCTGAGCAGAAAAAAACACCTTCCGCGTGGAAGGTGTGGAGTAAAAAATATTATTTTCCTGTACCGGTAACTGCCCCGCTTCCCTTGGTACTTCCCGAAAGGCTCGTCAGATTGGTGATATTATTCTGTACTTCATTGATCGCTTCCCCTGCTTTTTTGATAGAATCAGCGGTTTTTTGAACTTGCTCGATTTTCTGTTCACCCACTTGCCGTATCGTGTTGATAGTTTCAGTGGTTTGATTGATTTTTTCATTTGCCTGATCGACGATTCCGCGGACTCCATTCAGAGCACCCGATGCATCCTTGATCTGCAACAGTGTGTCAGAAGTGGAATCTACACCGTTCTTAAGCTGACGTATGGTAGTATTGACCGATAATATGCCGAGTCGTTCAGCCACGCTATCACTGAGGTTTGGGGCGAAAAATACACCAAACACATACAGCACCAAGATCAGAATCAAACTTGCGAACATCTTCCCGATCATAGATACGATGATTACATATTAAAAAGATCGCTGACAGATTTGGTATTCTTAAGTCCTTCTCGAACTTTTGAGATATCCGCATCTTTTATGGCTTCATTTTTCCGAGTATTCTCTACCGTTTTCTTCAGCTGTTCGACAAACTGAGTCGGCGGAGTATTGATCCCCATAATGTTCATCTCTGCTTTGATGACTCAGGAAGCCTGACATTGGGGACAGATAACCTCCATATTGAGACTATTTCCCGCCGTTCCGAGAATATGGATATTTTGTTCGGTCGCTTTGGATCCGCATTCTTTGCAGGCAAAGTGGGTAAGGGTCGTTTCGACGATATTTTTTATGATGAAGTAGTTCATATTGATATGATTGAAGAAGTAGAAAGCATTTTACTCTGTTTTCTGGATTTATACAATTTTCTCGAGATTTTTCCCTTGACAATCCGTTGTATGCTTACATTGATTATTAGCACACAATACGTGCATGTGCTAATAATATGGAATCTATAAAAAAGTCAAATAAAAAAATCGAAAGTATGGAGTTTTAAAGTGTTCGATTCCTCTCTCATCACAGATACACGCACTCATTTTTTACCCAAATCATACAGGAAATTTCTATAAAAATTGGTACATACAAATACCGCCAGCAGTTGCCACATTGAGGGATTGTTTCTGTCCGAGCATTGGGATTTCGACACAATAGTCGGCAATATCTATGATTTCTCTCTGAACACCCCCGATTTCATTTCCGAGAACCAGGCAGATATTCTCATGTCTCCATTCGCTCATCCGATGAAAATCGATACTCTTGGGGGTCTGCTCCAGGACGAAAATCTTGTACCCCAAACTCTGGAGATTTTTTAGGCAAAAAATAGGATCCTTAAAATATTCCCAAGCTACAAAATTCTCAGCTCCGATGGCAGTCTTGCTTATCTCCTTCCGAGGAGGAGTCGGAGTGAATCCCGTAAGGATAATCTTCTCGAATCCTGCTCCGTCACAGGTTCGGAAAAGAGCTCCTACATTGAGGACGGAACGGATATTGTCAAGCATGAGTATTTTCATTTGAACGAGAGGAGTTATATTTGATCTTTGATGCTCTCCAAAAGTTTTCGGATATTCTCTGGGATATCTTTTGGCATCTTCCCTTCGACGATCACATACATATCTCCTATCTCTCCAGCACTCTGTCGTCCTTTTCATTTGATGCGGAACTTGGTTCCGGACTTGGTTCCGGTGGGAACTGTGAGAGTCAGATGTTTACTATAGACCGTTTCCACATCGAGCTTGGTTCCGAGAATCAGGTCGAAAATAGGTACTTCCACGGTTTTCGTCACATCGAGCGATGGTTTCTCCGGTTCTTTTTCCTGAGCTCGTCCAAAATCCTCTCTCTGGGATGTTCTCCCCTTCTGTCTCGCACCCCCTCACATCCCGCCACCGAAAAGGTCTCCGAGGTCAAACTCGAAGTTTTGTGAACCTCCGCCACGTGCCCCTCCTCCGAACTGGGAGAAAATATCCTCAAATCCGCCGAATCATTGTCCACCGCCTCCAGCACCGCCGAATCATCCGGCAGTAGAACCGAATGTATCGTACTCTTTACGTTTTTTTGCGTCTCAGAGTACCTCGTAGGCTGCACCTATCTCTTTGAACTTGTCTTCTGCTTTTTTATCTCCTTTATTCTTGTCAGGATGATACTGCATCGCAAGTTTGCGATATGCTTTCTTGATCTCATCCTGGGTCGCGGATTTCGCAACTCCGAGAATGGAATACGGGTCTTTGTGTGACATGGTATAAAGATAAAAGATTATAAAGGACTCTTGATCTGTATGAGAGTATTTTTCATGACTTTTGTATAAATTTGTGTCGTACGGATATTTGCATGCCCGAGAAGTTCCTGGATATATCGGATATCCGTGCCGTTTTCGAGCAAATGGGTCGCGAAACTATGCCTGAGACTGTGAAACGTTGCCTCCTTTTTGATACCTGATCGTTTGAGTGCACTTGCGAAAATGATTTGAGCGGTACGGGTCGTGAGCCCACCGCCACGTTCACTTTCGAAGAAGTAATCATCCCCATTTTTGAATGTGATAATCTGACCGATATCCGAGCGAAGTTTGTCGGAAAAAAGAGTGATGCGATCTTTTTGTCACTTGGCTCATTGGAGATGGATCGTGAGACTCTCCAAGTCAAAATTCTTCACTCGCAAATGGACTACTTCACTCACGCGGAGTCACGAACCATAGGAAAGAGCGAGCAAGAGTCGGTGTTTTTTATTGTCTACGACAGAGAGTATCTGTTCTATCTCTTGTCTCGAAAGTACACTCGGAAGTTTATTCGGCGCTTTGGAGAGTTTGATGTCGAACATGCCCCTGTCCTGACCTTTCCCATCTGAAGAGATATGGACAATATTGTTTACAAAAAACTTTATCGCCTCTTTGTACAGATTGACCGTTTTCGGAGCTTTTCCTTGCTTCTGGAGCAAGAGGACATAATCGATAATCTTCTCTCGATTAATGATAGAGATATCACCCCCGATGTACTCCAGAAAATAACGAACGCAGGTCACATACGCTCTGAGGGTTTTCGGGCTGTAGTTTCTCTGTCTCAACTCTCGTTCCAGAGAGAGGAGATAATTTTGCATTTGCACCATATTTTCGTATACTCAAGGTACTACTCAACTGTTCGTATAATATACAGATTTCGTATGAAATCAAGTTTATTTCTCGGATAAAGGAGAGTTAGGCGACATATTTCCAAGTCTCTTTTGAAAATAAGGAACGAGTGAAAAATTTTCTTAATTTTAATGAGGGGAAATAAGGAGTTTTCTCCGCTGTCGCTCCGAAAACGATTTTATTTAAAAAAAATAATTATGAATAATCAAAATATAAACAAAGTTTGTGAAATTGTCTTTAAAAAAGAACCTTTAAGAATTACTAAAAAAACAGTTGGTATTTGTAATGAAGTTTGTGAAATAGAATTTGAAAATGAGAGTTATATTTTAAGAATGAACGAAGAAAAAAAATATCTATACGGAACACATAAGTTTCTTCCGATTTTTCAAAAATTACAAATTACAACCCCAAAAATTATCGCAGATGATTATTCAAAAACACAATTTTCTTTTTGCTATCAAATTTTAAGTAAAATAGAAGGACAAGATCTAGGAGTAGTTATTCATGATATAAATGAAAATAATTTAAAATCAATTGCCTCAGAAATATCTGCTATTTTTGATAAATTCAAATCTCTTCCCCTAGAAAATACTTTTGGAGAAATAACAGGCTTAGATGAAGAAAAATATAATAGCCTGACGGAAATAATTGATAATCAGAAAAAAACAATTTTGGAAAGAAATGAAAAAACAAAAGTTATAGATCAAGAAACAATTGATATAATGAATAATTTAATCAACACCTATCAAAATTATTTTTTGCAAGTAAAACCAAGATTATATTATGACGATATTTGTTCAAAAAATGTAATGATTCATGATGGTAAATTTAGCGGACTTGTAGATTTAGATTTCCTTATGAAAGGTGATTATCTTGAGGCAATTGGAAGAATAATCGCAAGTTGGTATGGAAAAAAACATGAAGAGATTTATATTAACGAAATTATAAAATTGCAAAAACTAGATGAATATGATCAGAAAATTGTTAAAATGTATGCAATACTAAATTTGATTTACTGGACTAGCGAGGAAGGTATAAAATTCAACAGTAATTCGACTGGAGTAATAAACTGGGAAAATGTAGAAAACAAAAAAAAGCAAATTGTCGGATTGTATAATGAAATAAAAGAATAAGGTGTTTTGGGCTACGGGCATTCACCCCTTTAATTCCCCTCTGCCCTTCGCCCAAAACGAAAATTTTTCACTCGGACAAATGATAAAAGAGACTTGGAAATACGCTAAAGCCACATTGCATTCTCACTCCGCTATCGCTTCGTTCGGGTCGCCTAACACAGTATATCTGGCTCGCTCCTGCCGTCGCTCGACCCATATTTGCCTCCGTTATCGCTACGGCAAACATCAGATATACTGAAACGTTGTGCAATATATTTAAAAGCTCTTTTTTAGGATTTTTATAAAAGGGGGTAAAAAAATAAGGTAAAAATTTATAATTTAATCACATTATATATGATTCAAGAAGTTATTATAATTTTGCAAAAACTAAAAATAGGAAGAATATTCATTATTTCATTAATTCTACCAATTATACTAATAGTTGTTTCCTTTTTTGATTATAAAAGTAAGCCTGGTATGTGTGGCAGTTGGAATGAAATTAAATCTGGCATATCACATCCTTGTAGTAGCTACTACGAATTCATGACTAATAATGGATTAAATTTACAACTTGGATTAATAATAGTTACTTTTATATCGGTTTTATTAATTTCTTTAACAATATCTTGTTTTTACAATAAAATGTATAAAGCAGGTTCCTTTATTTTGATAAGTATTTTGGTGCGAGTATTATCACTATTTTTCTAAGCACAGAGTTTTCAGTGCTTTTTCCAAAAGCACTTTTACCCCCTTTTATAAAAATAAGGAATAATGACAATTTTATAAAAAAGAGTTTTTCAATACACTCTCCGCTATCGCTACGATCCATATTGCATTTTGCTCCCTATTGTCGCAAGGTCGCACAACAGCTTCTATGAGGTTCGCTCGTTGCACTTCGTTCTCCCATATTTTGCTCATACTTCGCAAAACATCTCATAGAAGCAAACGTTAGGCGAAATGTTTTACAACCTATCTTTAAGATTTTTAAAATGATGAAACAATATTCATAATCTTAACAGTTTTTATAATTTTACTTTCTCAGTATCATGGTACTATCAATTCTTAAAGAAAAAGAATCAACTTTTTTCAGTCCTGAAGAAAAATTTTGGACATGGTTTCTTCAGAACGATGAAAATCTTTTTAATTTTGAGAGAAACCAAGAAAAAGTATTTGATATGCTGGCATATGAATTATCTCAAGTTCATCCAGATCTTACTTTTGAATTTGGACCAGTTCTTGAAAATACCAAAAGAGAATTTGTAATAAGTGCTGGGGGGATTAAAAAGGCATTTCCTGCAGTAGAGAATTTATATAATAGCTCACCAAAGATAGAAAAATGGATTATTACCAAATTCAGACCAAGAAGAGAACCTCTGCATTCAGAAATGAGTTTTTGAAACAGAACCTTCAAAATGGAAGATATATTCTTTAAACTTTATGAGGACAATCAAAAAGTAGGTATACAAATTTTCATAAAAGATTTTACTCAAGATGAATACGAAATTTTTGCTCAAATCGGATATCTATATCTTGATTCTGCCCTTGGTGAATATGATCTTGAAACAAAAGTTGGTTTTGTAGAATTTCTTGGAATAGATTCTGAATATTTTTTGAAAGCAAGAAAAATAGACAATCTTTCATCTGACTTCAATGAAGTTTATAAGAAAGTACAGAAATAACCAATATAAGACACGCCACTCAAACCCCAAATAGTCATCTAACGGAGACCTCTGGCTTTTCTTCAATTCTTATGATTATCACGAAATATCAGATACATTGCAAACGATAAATTCCTGTTGCACTCTTGCTCCGATTGTGCCTCGGGCCCCCTCGGTTTTAGCTAGACTATTTCCCAATCTTCAATTTCCCCTTCTATAAGGGAAAAACTCGGGTGGAGTCGAATCGGAGAAGATTCAAGCAATGGAATCCTCTCCGGATTACGAACCAAAAGTTTTCGTCGTAAATGACTCTTCTCGTATGAGATCTGTCCCGTAGTTACTGCGATGTCCTGAACTGGATAACATTTTTCAATTTTGGAAGCATCGAATACATATCATCGTTTCGTGGCCTCTGTCACAATCTCCGAAAGATAGTAACCAATCGCCCCAATAGGATTGGGATGAGCACGAAAACGGATAAGTTGTGGATGATTTTTATATCCTTTTGTCCGATTCTGGAGGACTTTTTGAGCTAAAAGACCCTCTCTCCAAACAGCGAGCAGTCATTGTCTATCAAGATATGAGGGGTGAAGTGACCAGAGTCGCATACGTTATGATATTTTATTCATCGAAATAAGCTCCGCTCGCATAGATATCGTCATCCGCATTCGGGTCGAATGTTTGGAGTTTGTGTCCAGCATTCTCTTCTTCTTCCAATTCTTCAACGTCATCCAAAGTGACCTCTAAATCAAGCTCATTATCCATTACTCATTCATCATCAAGAAGAAGTTCGTCTTCTTCTTTTTCGTCTTTCTGAAACGGTGGAGTCATAGGTATTAAAAATGAGAAACTAAATACAGATAATTAACCAACTTTTTTTTCAACGAAACTATTCCAATTATTTTCATGATATCTGCCGACTTTATCGTAGGTTTTTGATGAGGGAGAGGAAAGCATAGAAAAGGTTAACTGAGCTATCTCCATCTTTGGTCTCAATATAATTGGTATATTATTGAGATTACTGAGTTCAAATGCGATATTGAGAAAATGTCCCGGATTGATAAGTCCTGCGGTATTATGCACTACAAGTCCTATTCTTGCAAGGCTCGATTTTCCAGAAAGTTGTATGAGATAATGATTCGATCCAAAATAATCCCATGAAAAACCGAGAATACTCACTCCAGGATGGAGGACGAATTCCTCCCCGTCCTCTATATGTACCTCTCTCATCTGAGGAAGTATTTTTCGAGCCGGATCAATGATGGGAGTTAAATGAGAATCCGTAATCAAAAATTTATTACCAAGCAATATATCATATGATGCCGCCTGAAGTCTTTTTTCGTCGAAACCTTTCAGAACAATCTCTCAAGACTCCACCCCTTTTTTTATATCGATATCGGAAAGATACATATAAAATATGATAGTTAAAAATTAGAAAACGGTCTGCTCAAATGAGATTTGATATTCGATATTCATTCCCCATAGATCTTTTGTTTGAGTATGTCCTTCATATCTTGGATACCCCCTCGTGGCGAAGCGAACATCGATCAATATATGTTTTGATATATTCTTATTTCGCCACGATTCCATAGAGTTTATTTGGAACAAATATCTCTCGAACTATCGTGAGTCCATCCAGCCATTTGTTGATATCTGGGTCTTCCATGACTCGTGCTGCAACTTCTTCTTGAGAAACTCCATTGAGGAAGGTATGCGTTCCTCGAAGCTTCCCATTGATCTGAATAGCAATCGTCACTTCGTCATCGACGAGCATGAAATCCTGATATTCTGGCCAAGTAGCGTTGAAGACAGACCTCACCCCCTGCCCCTCTCCATCCATAGAGAGGGGGGTTTGATGTATTTTTCCTCCCTCTCCACACGTGGAGAGGGTTGGGGTGAGGTAAGACCAAAGCTCTTCCGCCAAATGCGGAGCAAATGGATGAAGCATTATAGCGAAATTCTCTTTCCATTCTTGTGCGCTTTCCGCATCTTTCGGAAGTCCTTCATTTACAAGGATCATGAGAGCAGCGATGGCAGTATTGAACTTGAATGCCTCGATGTCTTCACCGACCTTTTTGATGGTCTTGTGCATAAGCTTCATGGCTTTCATGTCATCCGTCGCAAAGCGTGGAGTTTCGAAGATGGCATACGCCTTATCAAGGAATCTTCGAACCCCGATGATAGCCTCTGTGTTCCATGGAGCAGAGTCTCGAAAATCCGCCATATACATCTCATAGAGACGGAATGTATCCGTCCCGTGTTCCTCGATGATAGAATCTGGATTCACCACATTTTTCAGGCTTTTGCTCATCTTTGCGACGATTCTCTTTACTTCTTTTCCGGTAGCGGTTTCATAGAATTTTCCTTCCCGCTCTTCCACGAGATCGATGGCAACCAATCATCCATTTTCCCGTTCGTACGCATAGGAAAGAATCATCCCCTGATTATGGAGTTGTTGAAATGGCTCACTCGTCGGAACCACTCCTATATCGAAAAGGAATTTGTGCCAGAATCGTGCATAGAGCAGATGAAGAACGGCGTGTTCCGCTCCACCGACATAGCTATCCACATTCTGCCAGTATTTCAATAATTCTGGATCGACGATATATTCTGTATTGGCAGGGTCCATGAATCGGAGATAGTACCAACAAGAACCTGCCCATTGTGGCATAGTATTGGTCTCACGCTTTCCTGTAAGATTGCTCGCAAGTTGTATATTTACAAAATCTGGAACCAATGCGAGTGGACTATTTCCGTCACCTGCTGGCTCAAAATTCTCCACTTCTGGGAGCTCCAGCGGGAGGTGGTAATCGCAGATGATTTTCCCATAGAGTCCGTCGTAGATTTTGGAAACGACTTTTCCTCCAATTACGAGCTCACGAACTTTTCCACCGCAAGTCGCTCATACGGAACATTCGTCAGTAATCTCGTCTCGTTTGAGAATATAAGCAAGATTCACATCGGTTGCCTCAGAAATATCGGAAATATGCGGAAGTTTTTTAAGGTCTTCGATTTCGAGGTGGATAAGCGGAATCGGTTCCCCCCAATATCGCTGACGAGAGAAAAGCCAATCACGAAGTTTGTAATTGGTTTTCTTCTTTCCAAAGCCTTCGGATTCTGCTTTTTCGGCAAGTTTTTCGCGAGCTTCGGCAGAAGTGAGCCCAGTGAATTCGGCAGAATTTACGAGGATTCCATCTTCAGTAGTTATCTTCTTTATGTCTCTAATCATTCTTTCAATAGCATTGGCTTGGTCTTGTTTATTATTTTCCTCAAAATCTTTTATAAGTTCATCGACTGGTACCCAAACTAATTCTACATTGTCATCATAATTATAGTCACTGATTTTCTCAATGTCTACATCTACAGAAAATATATAATGAAGCATTGTTCTATCTGCTTGTTTTGGCTTCGAAAACCAATTCATTTGATAGACTCATAATTGATTCATTGCCTTTACAGAAACTCTAAGCTCTTCTATAATTTCCCTTGATAGACTTTCTTCTGGCTCTTCTCCCTCCTCGATTCCACCACCGATAAGTAAATATTGTCCATTAAATTTTGTCGAATCAGCCTTTGAAGATAGTTTTTCGCATAAAATTTTTCCATCTTTCATAATCACTGCACCAACCCTATCTCTTTTTTCAGAATTTTCTTTAAATACTCCGAAGGTTAGAGCAATACTCTGTTTTATCGGCAACCCCATCTTCTTCGCGAACTCAAAATCTCGTTCATCATGAGCTGGAACTGCCATAACCGCTCCCGTTCCGTAGGAACCGAGCACATAATCCCCTATCCAAACCGGGATTTGTTCTCCGTTAAAAGGATTCACAACATAGGAACCAGTAAAAACTCCCGTTTTCTCTTTTCCTTCGTTCGTTCGTTCGAGATCGGATTTTGCCTTGGATTCAGCGATATATTTTTCACAAGCAACTCGCTGCTCTGGAGTTATCCAGTTGTTCACATCTTTATGATCGGCTGCGAGCACGACATACGTCATCCCGTAAACCGTGTCTATTCGGGTGGTATAGACAGAAATAATATCTTCTGTACGAGAGTTTGTTTTTTCCTTGATATATTTCATAAAGACCGTCTTCTTTAGGATTGCCGATTCATCACAAGGTTTGTTATACATAGCATAAATTCCTCGAATTTTTTCCATCTGAAAATCTTTTGGCGTATCGAGTTTTATGAATCAAAAATCATGATAATATTCCTCCAATTCTTTATCGCAGTCAATATAGAATTCGGTATTATTTGAGTGGTGGATGAGATGGGCAAATAATTTATATCAGAGTTTTCTTCCTCGAAACTCAGGATATATATACAGTCATCCGATATCAACAGCATCGTTTGTTCCATGTATTCTTGCAAAACCAACCATCTTTCCTTCTTTCTTCGCAACGATAAATTGCTCTTTTGCAAATTTATACGTATTTGCTTGATCCGCATTTTTTACCCGAAGAATTTCCTGAAAATCTTCATCTGTCGCACCACTATAGGAAAAATCCTCTGCTCTTTTCAAAAAGAACTCCACCCCTTCGCTCTTCCCTATCCAGTTTCGTTGCATATCCTTAATTCCTTCTGGCCAATCCAGTGCATCCACATCGGTCAAGAGTCGCTCTGCATAGGCAGTGATTTTCAGTACCCACTGGCGAATCTTACGTCGTTCCACACGAGTCCCACATCGATCACAGTTATTGTCTCCAACTACCTCTTCGTTAGCAAGTCCTGTCTTGCAACTGGGACAATAGTTGATTGGTAAATCTTGTTCGTACGCAAGTCCTGCCTCAAAAAGCTTCAGAAATATCCACTGAGTCCATTTGTAGTACTCTGGATCTGTTGTTGCAATCTCACGACTCCAGTCATAGGAAAAACCGAGTGAGAGAAGCTGACGTTTGTAATTGGCGATATTTTCATCGGTAATCTTTCTCGGGTGTATCCCTGTTTTGATCGCATAGTTTTCCGTCGGGAGACCGAAACTGTCCCACCCCATGGTGTGAAGCGTGCGAAATCCCTTATTGTGTTTGTAACGCGAAACGATATCGCTCGCTATATACCCTTTAGGGTGACCAACATGCAGTCCTGCCCCCGACGGATATGGGAAAAAATCAAGCGTATAATATTTTGGAGTATCGAAATCCGAAGGCGTAACCGGATTGGGGGTTGCAAATACTTTGGTATCTTCCCAAAATTTCTGCCATTTTGATTCGATAGATTTTGGATTATACATAAGAGTTCTCAAGTTATAAGGTTTTAATGTTCTCAAGTTCCATGCGGAAGATTCTTTAGAACTTTCCGCTTTAGAACTTTTGACTGTGTTTATATTATAGAAAACCTCTCATTTGTCCACTTTTTGTCCACAAAAAAATCCCTTCGTTCTCACGAAGGGATTCCATATCATGAACATTATTTAACAAGTGACTCGATAACGAACTTGATGATAGAAGAAGCGATGAAGATAACAAAGAGTCCGAGAACAGCATTTACGAGAATCTTCTTCCCTCATTTTACTTTGTCGTCATTTCCACCGGCAGTGAGTATCTGGAACCCTCCGTAAAGAGCGAATGCAACCGCTATCAGGTAGAGAAAATTCGTTGCAAATGACATGAGTGACTGAGCGGCAGTCGGGAAATCATCAGTACGTCCTTGTAATCGTGAATCCACTCCTCCTGGACTAATGGCCGCAAAAGACTGTTCAAGAGAAGCAAGAGTTGCAACGGAGATAAAACCAACTTTTTTGAGTATCTGCATATTTATAAAGTTATGGATATAAGTAACTTCGGTAGTATATAGAAGCAATGCCAAAAAGTCAAAAAAAAAGAGCGATAAATCACTCTTTTTCTTTTTTAAATGAGTTCGTCTTCTGTTTTCTCGATCACGGAAGCTGGAGTACTCACGAGAGTCTTTACTGGTGCTGTCGTAGCACGAGGATTGAGAACATAGGGGAGAAGCGCCATGTATCGAGCTCGTTTGATTGCCTGAGCGAGCTTTCGCTGATTCTTGAGAGCGACATCAGAATAGTATCGTGGAACGATCTTGTTAAATTTCGTAATATATTGACGGAGAAATGCAACATCTTTGTAATCGATGTGCTTCATACCAAGTGCCTCAATAGGGCAAAGAGTCTTTGACATAAAATGAAAGGTAAAATGTAGAGATATACCGTGGTATATCTATACGAAAATAAATGGTAAAATGTACAGATAAAGCAATGCTTTATCTGTACGAAATAATATTAAAATTTATCGTCTGCGAGATCATCAAAGTGATCAAGTACTGTCTCATCGAGGATTTCCCCCTCATCTTCCGCGAAATCTTCACGCTTGTTGAGGAATATGAGATTTGAAACAACCACTTCCGTTTTATGAAGTTTTGTTCCATCCTCTTTGTCCAGAACACGAGTTTTAAGTCGTCCTTCTATATAGATGAGTTTTCCCTTTACAAGAAATTGTTCACTTCGCTCAGCAAGAGGACCCCATGCTACACAATTTGTATATTCTGCCTCGCTTTGATTTATTCCTGCCGCATCGCGATAATAACGATTGGTGGCAACAGTGAAAAGTGCGATTTTTTTGTCGCCTGCCGTGGATTTAATATACGGATCCTTGGTAACATTACCGATGAGGATAACTTTATTAACGGTTCTCATAATCAAATTAAATGAAAGGGGTAAAAACAGGGATCAACGTAATGTAGGATAGATTATTCGGCGTCTTCCAATCGAACGAACATATGTCTCCAGATGTCCTTTTTCAGATTAAAATCCTTGGTTGCAGCAAAGAAATCCCCACTTGAGAGCGTGAGAGTAAAGAGAACATAGTATCCAGTTTTTGAGTTTCGGATCTTGTAGGCAAGATCTTTCACTCCCCAGATATCTTCTTTGTCAATGGTGGCACCAATATTGGTAAGTTCGGCTTTTACTTCGCCAAGAAGTGTTGCAGCACCCGCATCTCCAAGTTCTGGATTGAGGATGAGCATAAGTTCATATTTTCTCATAGAGCTTATGGATTATATCTTCGATGTAGAAATCGAAGAAAGATATAAATAAAAATGAAGCTTATAACAGGAGATGAAGAGAAGTCTTTAAAGGTATTCTCTACCATTTTCCCGAAAAAGTTCCGCCGGATTATAGACGAAAGTGACAAAAAAGCAAAAGATTTTTACAGCTCTTGTGCGTCCAATCTTTTGCCCGTATTCACGATAACAGATTCCATGATTCGAGCATATAATGAGAGTATCTCAGTATGTATCTTTTTAAAACAATCCCCGAGTGAGATAAAAAGAGACTACGTGAGAATCCTTATTATTCCTCTACCGGTTCTTCTTTCGGAAGATTCTTGGCATTCTTACACTCTGGGTAGGCACTACAGGCAAGGAACGGTCCGCGTTTGGAGTTCTTGACATGCATGATTCCCTCTCCGCACTTGTCGCAGGTTCCTCCTCCGTGTTTCTCTTCGAGTCCAGCGAGTTTCTTATCCGGGATTTTCCCGATCCATTTAATTTCTGGGTAGAGCGAGCTCGCAAGGAATGGTCCGAATCGACCGGTTTTCACGACGATGGTTCCTCCGGCTGGACACTCTTTCCCTTCATACTCTGCTCGAAGCTCCGCAAGTTGTTCTTCTTGTCCGGGAACCACGATATTTTCGAGGTAATCACAGGTCGGATAGTTGGAACATCCGATGAATCGTCCGTTCTTTGAGAATTTATAGACCAGTTCGGAGTCACACTTTGGGCAGGCTTTTCCGACTTTTTCTTGAACTTTTCCTTTTTCTTCCATGGCTGCTATGAGGTAAGTGCTAAATTTCTTGTAGAATATATCGAGCATCTCGGTCCATTCGAGCTCTCATCGGGATACGATATCGAACTCTTCTTCGACCTTCGCCGTGAACTTGTAGTCCATAAGCTCTGGGAATCGAGTCTCGAGGAAGTCATTTACCGTGAAGGCGATATCGGTCGGAGCGAGCTTCTTGTCGATTTTTTCGACATATCCACGTTCTACAATGGTTCCGATGGTCGGAGCATAGGTTGCTGGACGTCCAATCTCTTCGGATTCGAGTTTCTTGACGAGCATGGCTTCCGTATAACGGGAAGGTGGTCGGGAGAATGCCTGTGAACCGAAGAGCTTATGCGCAATCGCAGTTTCTCCGACTTTGAGGTCGGGAAGTGTGCTTGGTCCAGCTCCATCTTCTGTTTCTTCGTCGTCGTTTCCTTCGACATAGAGCTTCATAAAACCTGGGAACTTGATGACTTCTCCCTTGGAAATCCAATCCTGGTCAGGTGCAACGGTTGGAGCGAAAGTGAAAGTGGTAGTCTCAATCTTGGCTTCTTGCATCTGTGATGCGACGGTTCGTTCCCAGATGAGTCGGTAGAGTCGGAGATCTCCGCCCTCGAGTCCGATGGTTTCTGGAGTCTTGTCGATGTAGGCTGGTCGAATCGCCTCGTGCGCCTCTTGGGCATTGGCTTGTTTGGTCTTGTATTTTCGTCCTCCGGCAATAGAATACTCTTTTCCAAATGTCGAGTCGATATAACTTCGACAGGCATCCATGGCGAGCGTCGAAAGATTCACGGAATCGGTACGCATATAGGTAATGAGCCCATTCTGGTACAGATTCTGTGCCACGGTCATGGTCTGAGCGAGCGAGAATCCAAGCTTACGGGATGCTTCTTGTTGGAGTGTGGAAGTGGTGAATGGAGCTCCGGGAAGTCGAGTTGTGTTTTTTTTATCAGCATCTGCGAGCGTGAATTCGAGAGTGGTTTCTGCTTCGTAGAATTTGTTTCCCTTCTTGTCGGTTTTTTCTACGAGAGAATCGACTGCGAATCCGAGAACCGCGAGTATCTTCTGGATATCTTCGGTATTCTTGAGTTTCTTCGCTTTTCCAGAGAGTTTGGCGAAATCTATTCCAAATTTGACTCCTTTCGCCTCAGCCTCGACTCGAAGCTTCCAACTTTCCTCGGGTTTGAAATTCTGGATTTCCCGTTCCCGCTCGACGATGAGTTTCACGGCGATGGATTGTACTCGTCCTGCGGAGAGTCCGGTACGGATTTTCTGCCAGAGAACAGGCGATACTTTAAACCCCACGAGTCTGTCAAGGATGCGTCGGGATTGTTGCGCATTCACCAGATCCATGTCGATGGTTCTCGGTTCAGCAAATGACTTTTGAATTGCTTCCTTTGTAACTTCGTTGTAGGTAACGCGGGCAACAGTTTTTGGATCAAGATTGAGAGTCTCTGCCAGGTGCCAGGCAATCGCCTCTCCTTCACGGTCCGGATCGGTTGCGAGTATGACATTATCCGCTTCCTTTACGAGCTTCTTGAGCTCAGCTACAACTTTCTTTTTTTCATCGGAGACGATATAGGTTGGGGCAAATTTGTTTGCGATATCAATCCCAAGGTCTTTCTTGACGAGGTCGCGGATATGTCCGAAGGATGCTTTTACAACGTAATCTTTTCCGAGGTATTTTTCGATGGTTTTTCCTTTTGTAGGAGACTCGACGATGACGAGATTTTTCATTGAGATGAGTGAAATGGGATAATTTAGATGACAGGATAGATACGAAGAGATGAAAGTCAAAAGATTTTTTGATTTATGAAGGGAAAACCCTATACTTCGTACTGTTTATATGATTAATCCCTATTACTATGAAATATATCGTCTGTTCGCTCGTGTTTCTCAACCTCACCGGTTGCTCTCTTTTAAATAATGGGGGAGAGAGTACCCCTTCGCCTATCGTGTCCGAATCGGGAAGAGTTTCCCAAGAAACGACCGCTCTCAGCGGATCGAATGCTCTCTCTTCAACAGGGGACGTTCTCTCCACATCGGGAGGGACGAGTATTTCATCCGGTACCACACAAACTCTTGTTTCTCCAAAACCTCCTCTCGTGACCGCGACCGGAACAAAAACTTGAACCAGTGGAGATACTGACCCCGAGGTAGAAAGCATAACCAATGATATTAACAAGATATTTGACGATATCGCAAAAGAAGGGAAGTAATCATCCCCCCCCCCCGAAATTGGTCAAAATCCCCTTCTCTTAATTCTCTGCAAGGAAGGGGATTTTGCATTCTAAGAATGAGACGGGGGGCGTTGAACTCCGAGGTGTTATTCTTGAATAACTATCTCACGATCTGTGGATCTGACCGTTCTGTCTGAATAGGTCACGGTAATCTTGATTTTAAATTTTCATGCGGATTCATACGTATGGGTTGGGGTAGCTTCTTCAGAGATTATACCATCCCCAAAATCCCACTTGTACGCCTCTATCTGCCCAATAGTGCCATCGGTATCAAAATCGATCGGTTTTCCAACTATACCAGACGATACGCTCGTATGAAGCATGATACGTTTTGGGGTATCTTTTATAACTATTTTTCTGGAGGATTGGTCCCGGGCTCCGTCATCACGGACAACCGTGAACGTAAGGGTATATTCTCCCGGATTAACATATTTGTAATCCTGAACGGCATCTCCTTCAACAACTCAATGACCATCTCAAAAATCATATATGAATTTCGTGATCGTACCCTGTTTCGGACTACTTGCGGATCAGTCCACATGAATGGTGGCAGGAGCGTATTCCGAGTCTTGCGTAAGATTGAGAGACAGTGATATGTTTTTCTTTTCTGGTTCGAAGATAACCTTTTCTTCCAAAAAAGCCGTAATGTTTTTATCTTTGTATTCAAAAGTATAGCGTACTCGGAATGTGTAACGTTTTTCCTCGATGAGCTCATATTTCATAAGTGCTCCTGACCCCTCAAATATGCCATCCCCATTAGAATCCCACTCTACTTTCGCGAGATGATATCAATAATTTTCTACTTTTACATCCGTAGCATCAAATTGTATGGAGAGGGGTAATGAAATAGCTATGTCTTTGATATAGTAGGCTTCAAGTGCTCAATTATACGAGTTGTCTATAAGGGATTTTCCCGACACATCGCTGACTTTCAAAAGAGACATGGTATGAGGTCATTTTGAGAGCATGAGCGGTGGATACGTAACAAAAGTATCGGTCAATTCGGTGGTATTTCCAGCTGAATCGGTCAATGTAAGAAGTACTTTTACGTCTCCATAGGTGGGAAAACGATATATAAAAGACTCACTCATAGAAACGGACATATTGTTAATCTTCCATTCATAACGGACGATCTCTCCGTTTTTTATCGTCCTATCGGTAAGATGAAAGGAATATGCGAGCGGGTCCGCCTTGTCTTGGTCATGGATAATTTTTCCATCGACGTGTGAATCTGAGATTTGTGGGACTATGAAAAGTTTATCACAATTGGTTCCATCAAAGACGCTCAAGCAGAGTATCTGTCAAACATCTTTCATGCTCATGGAAAAAGTATCATCACTGCTGATAACCGAGAGATTATCGTCTTTTTCCGTAAGCCAATGGATTTTACCGAAATTTTTGAGTTTCGATGCATTGTAATTGACAATTTTATCATTGCCGGTTTTTGGGGACTGAATATCTACCACTCCGATAATCTGGATGGTTTGAAAATTGATGGGAAGCGAGAGTGTCTTATGTGTCAATCTATCCACTCCATCGTATCTCCCCGTTGGTTTAAAGACTTTTGCTTGATCAAACGTACAAATAATACTCTGATCGTTCTGAGGGTTTACTCCTGTGACACGAGAGGAAATTCATCATTGACACTTTGCACCGTCAAAGTCGATTTCATAGCTATCTATATCCATTATCTTCGCTGCAAGTCCCGCATCTGCTTTGAGGTCGAATTTGAGTACCAGCGGACCGATGAGGTTTTCAAAATTCATCATCCTCGCTTCATTTTTGAATCGCTCGGAAGTGAGTTTCTCGTTATCATACACGAGGACTCATCCGTTTGGATTCTCATAGTCCGTTGCGCTAATTTGTTTTTCAAGAAATGCCCAAAGAGTAATCTCAGAGAAAAACAATACCCCAATAAATCCTGCAAGGATAATAGAAATCGTCTTTTTTTTCTTGTATTCTTTTTTCGTGAGGATGGCCTTGAAAAGATAAATAATCCAAACAACTGCCAGAATGAAAGTAGCGATCCCAAATATCGCTCGGACCAATTGTTGAAGCCAAATGGTAATATCTCCCGGATTGATACCGAGAGACAGAAAAAAGCTTGCCTGTCCTGGATTGAATACGATATATGCGAGAAATGCCCCAAAGAAGATGAGAGTCACCAGCAACATTGCTCAAACCAACCGGAGAAACGTCCCGGTATTTATCGACTTCTTCGGTATTTTTTTCGTGGATTCTGATGGCGGAGCATCTGGCGAAATTACGGATGTTTCCAATGTCGTGTCAGTGGATGAGACAACTTCTTCGATAAATGATTCCGATAATAAATCTACCTGAGAGGGGGAAGTATTTTCAGATGCCAAAATATCACCGAGAAGACTCCCCGATGTATTAGGAGAGTCTTCTTTGAGAAGGTTTTCATTATTTTGAGACATAGAATTGGTGAGTTACTGCTATTTAAGCCAATCAGGGAGTTCCTCGGAATCAACCGGGATAACTGGTCATTCTGATACGATCGGCTCGAGTTTCGGCTTTTTGACACGGAGCTTAGGGGCAGGCATTTCAGAATCCGATGATGGACTCTGTTCTGGTTCCGATTTTTGTTTCCGTTCCGATTTTTGTTTTCAGGCAGTTTTTATGTGCGTCTTTGACGGGGTTGATTCTCATTCTGATTCCTTGATTATCGTTTCCTCGGATTTGATCTCCTTGGACACTTGAGGCAGAGAAATTTCTTCTGCAGGGGGAAGAACCTCCTCCTGTGTGACGGACGGTTGAGTCACTCCCTTGAGCCAATCCGGAATGTCTTCATAGGAAGTATCTTCTCTTTTCGGAGAGAATGGTGGTGATTCCAGCTCTTTCTGTACTTCCTGTTCCAAAGAAGCGGAATCTATTCCCTGCATCCATGCAGGCATTTCAGAGATATCATTGGTTGTAGTAGCCGTATCTCACTCCGTTGCAACGGTTTCTGTGGAAAGTGGCATATCGACCACAGAGGAGACTTCTGCTCACTTGAGCCAATCAGGAAGCTCGGAAGCAATGGGAGTTTCTTCGTTCGTTTGCTGTAGATCCGGTATCGTTTGCAAAGGTTCTTCTTCAGGAGTGGCAAGTGCCGAGACTGGGGCTATTGTCATACTGGGAGTGGGAGTCTCTGCCTTTGTCTCATCTCCATGCACATGTGCAGAACTGAGACTCGTGGATTCTTTGAGCCAATCAGGAATGACAGCGTCTTTGATTTCTGTGGATTCTCCAGAAGGAACAGAGGCAAGTATATCGGTGTTCGACGGAGGAACGACTGGATTTGTGACGGGAATATTTGCAAGTATATCTTTTTGCATACTCTCCTCTTTTTTTACCGGTGATGTCTCCACGACAATCGATGCACTATAATCTGCAGTCTTCGGCGGATGTTTCCCCGACAATTTATCGATGATGAAATCCTGAAACCCGATATTGTCATCTTTATTGGATACCTTAAAATAGATAAAAACAAGCAGGATAAACCCGGATAGCGCCAGAAGTACGTATCCAAAAATCTTTCCGAACGTGAGGACCCAATCCAGGATGCCTGAAGAGCTATTTGTATCGGGAGGAACAACGGTTGCCGGAATATTATTCTGACCTCCGTAGATGATAGTCTGGAGTTGTGACTTGATGGTATTTTTATCTTTTAATTCAATAGCGTTGTCATCTTTGATAGCATTCAGGATAAATGTACCGAGTTCTTTATTGAGAGTGGTATTTGTTGGATGAGAGATAATATCATCGATATTCTTGATAATTTGGTCATAGGAAGGATTGGTTTTCGGTATGAGGGATTTGAGCACCTTGGTCGCGAGTCCAACATCGCCTTTCGTCTGAGTATCCGAGAGGATAAATCCATCGAGAAGAGAATAAAATTTATCCTTTGTTGCCGCATCGAGTGCGGAGTTCGTACCGAGGTATGCTTCAAAATCGACGATAGTTCTTGTCTTTTCACGAGCGTCGAACCAATTCTCTTGAAGGCTTGCAAAAAATTGCATCATCTTCAATCGATCCTGTTCTTTTGCACTCTTGATAAGATCTTTGAGCGTTTCAAGATTCGTCTTATCAATACTGGAAATGTCTTTCGGAAGTTCTGATCCTGTTCCGGAAAGATTTTCCGGAACGATTCCTGTAATAAAATCGTAGATTATCTTGATATCTTTTGTGGCGATAACCGTATTGTTTGCATCATAGAGACTTAAACGCATGGTCTTTTCTTTGGCGGTCACATCAGAGCTTTTGATCGTGAATACACTGCCGTTAATGGAGGAATCCGTTCCTTTATTGTCTATGTCATCCGTTGGATCACCATTGAGATTGGAATCAACAAGGATATCCGTATCGATTCCATATTTGGCAATACTTGCATTTTTTGATTCTCCGAGATAGATGGAGAGCGAGTCGGCACTATTGGTAATATGTATCGTATCTTGATCCGCGGAAGGGTAGGTGAAGAAGATAAGTTTATCCGTTGACTTTTTGACTTTCATCGCATTGACAACATCTCGTCTCAAGGTTGCACTCGTACTCTTGGTTACGGTTCCATCGGATACTTCCAATGTAATATCTCCCGTCACACTCTCGTTTCCGAAATTGTACAGAAAAGAATCGGAGCTATCGGATGTTACATCCGCAATCGACCACTTCGCCTTGGTGTAAAGTCCTTTGGTAGTATTGAGGAAGATAAATTTATTACCGATAGCGATATATTCGATATTGGGTTCGATTTCGTTCTTGACGGTAATGGCTTGGTATTTCGTATTGGAGATACCCTTATACGTTACCTTTATCTTGAAATTGAAATTCCCTGGCTTATCATACACATGGCTCGCAGTAGGAGTACTGGTAGTTTCCTCATAGAATCCATCACCATTGTAATCCCATTTGTATTCCGCTTTGGACGCAAGATCAGCACCGAGAATGTTTTTGGCACCCACCGTGAAATCTATTTTTTGACCGACCGATACGCTATTTGCAGAAGTCTTGAGGGAGATGATCGGGGTATTGATATTATCGGAGGCAAGTGTCAGAGCATACCGCTCAGTACTCATATCATCGCTATTTACCTTGAGTCCGTTAGAATCTTCCAATATAACCGCAAAATAATACTTTGCACCTACGCGGGGGAGGACAAATACGGTCTTTGGTGTTCTAGTGATACGGAAGTCCTGTGGCTCCGGATCTTCTTCCGTGTAATAATACCATATGTATGATGCGATAGCCCCATCGTCATCCACGGCATTATTGGCAGTAACCGTAACAACTACCGGATCAGCATCGAGTTTATCGGTCGTCACCGTGAGAGATGAGAGCTTCGGAGCAAGATTTTCAACCTTCACGTATGCTCTGGTAGTATCCTGGGCTCCGGTCTTTTGACTACGAACCGTGAGACTTACAGGAAAACATCCGAGTTCGTCGAATTTATAACTGAAATCCTTTTGAGAAGAATTTCGTGTCCCATATTTCCAAGTATACGCTATCCCCTGATTGGTTCCATCGGTATTGACACTATTTTCAGCACTCATAGTTACCGCTTTGGATCGGTCGATAACAAAAGCCTCTTTGCCATCGCATGCATCAGGTGATGGGATAATCTCTTCGTTGTCCCATTTGAGAGCGATAATCGCGAATGGATTGGTACTATCCATGACGTATACCTTCCGGGTGATGGAGTTACTATCCGATCCACGTCCGCGAACGGTGAGATTCACGGAATACGTTCCGGCCTTTTTATAAACGTGATTGACTCTTCCTGTCGTACTTGTATCGGTCTCTCCATCTCCGAACTGCCATTCAAATACTTGAGCTTCTTTGGAATCTGCAATCAGAGAGATGACAGATCCGACTTTTCCTATCTTTGGGGAAGTGATGAGCTTAACGGAGAGGAGTGAGTCAATGTTTACATCTTTGTTATAAGAAACCGTTTTCCCATCTTTGTTGGATCATTCCAGTGTTATTTTGTGAGTTCCAACCGTATCGAATGTATATCGTCCAATTGCACCATTTCGTGCAGGATTCGCAAGATCCGTACGTACACCGTCAATTATCCAAGAAAAGTTGAGATTGGCAGAGTCCATATTATCAGGATCATAACTTCTGGTTCCATCGAGAATGAGAACATTGGGAGATTCGGAACTCACGGATTTGGCATCAAAGGATACGACGGGATCGTGACCCTGTATGTTGATACTAATGGTATCTATATCCTCTTTGCCATTCGATGCGAGGGTTCTGAGTTTTACTGAATATCTTCCGGTTCGTGGGAATTTGTACGTGATATTTTGAAGATCAGATGTAAATACTACTTTCTCCCCCTCCGATTCCACAATCTGCCATGTATATCCCAGATTGGATATCATCGCCGAACGAGAGGCGCTGAATCGAAATTCGTCACGAGGAAATCCCTCGATCTTGTCGGCTTGGATGCTGGAAATTGGATCTCGTATTTCGATATTGAGCTCCTTTGTGACTTTGTGGTTTTCATTGGTGATGAGTTCCATTTTGAATCGGTAGTTTCCTTCATTGTAGTAAATCTGTCGATCCAATGTTGGTGCACCGTTATATTGGGCAACATTCCCGTTTCCATACTCGAAACGAGTAGAAACAAATTTCGTACCGGCAGCAGATGTGGAACCTGTCGGATCGATCATGAGCCCTTGTCTTCCTTGTGCAGGAGTAAATTTAATAGTATCCAGGTTGGAAACATAAACTCCATTGATAGCAAGGGAGATATTTCCAAGCTTCGGGAGCACGTTTACATTTATGAAACCATCAAACGGAAGTACATCCGTTTTTCAGAGCTTATTACGACTCGCAGAAATGATATTCAGAAATACCGTATAGGTACGCTCTTCCGTAAAAGTATGGTTAATAGACGGCCCAGTTCCGAGAACAGACATCTGTCCATTGGAAGCACGAATCCACCATTTATAGTTGTCTTTCGGTACGGTAACTCCGGATGGATCGATTACTTCAGCCGCTCGGAGAGTCACGGTAAATGGGGCATTCCCCGATTCCGGTGATGCGATGATCTTCCCTTTGATACGGTTTACTTTCACTTTTGTGAGATAGGCACTCAGATTCTGTGCGAGGTTTGCGATAGCCGTATCGGAATCTGGGTTCTTTTTCACTACTTCGATAGCGGTGATAAGAGAATTGGCAAGATTCATATTAAAAACAACGTTGTCGGAATCGGGAAACGTCTCCATGGAAGATTTCACGAGCGTGGTAAGGGTTCCAAGCGTTTTTGTAGTAATCTTATTATTTACCTGATATTCACGATCCAGTGTCGAACTCAGGAGCTCAATCTGTTTTTTGTAATTATCAAAAGTATTGAGATCATATTCCGTGTAGGCATAGGTTGTTTGTATAAAGGAAGGAAATTCAAACAGTGTGGCACCGGAATTTCCCGTATTCAATACGCCTCAGCCATTTTTTCCTCCAATAAAAAATGTGACGATGGAATACGCGAGGAATATAAGGAAGAATCCGATAATAACATGGAAAATAATAGATTTCGATTTCTTAACCTTGTCATCGTTTCCTGCCGCGGTCAGAATCTGGAATCCTGCATAGATAATATACGCTACTCCTACCACCGAGAGAAATACCAGAAGATATGCGATGATATCCTGTACATACTGAGAAAATTTCCTATTCTTTTCAATATCATTTATATGGGCACTTACCACCTGGGTCCCTCGATCGATAGAACAGTACGTTGCAGAAGCGGGATCATTGCTATTGCAGTAATCTATCTGTGAAGAACTTGAGCAATCCGTTCCAAATATGCTACATACAGCAGAGACCGGAGTGAAAAAGGAAGAGAGAAGGATTCCGAGTGTCGCAAGAAGGATAGGAAAGTGTATTTTTGATTGTGAAAATATACGCATCTGAAGTACATTTAATAAATAATATGCTTTGATTCTAGCACATATGAGAATAAAAAGCAAAAAAATACCATATGTGAAATTGATTACAAAGAAAAATCTCATATCCCACGACAACGTATGTCCAGAACCGAACTGATCGACGTTCGATATCGAGTCGGAACATTTCTCAAGCAAAAGATGATGGAAAAGACCACATCAATTTCATTTGAGTATATATGAAAAATCACAATAGACAAAAAAGACGATCGCCAAAAAATGGAAAATCGTCTTTTTTGTCTATTGTTGAGAATTATGAGAACCTCTTGCCTCGTATTGACAATGCCCCCCTGAGTATATCGAATCAAATCGTATTCATCCGATACAACCGCGATTCATCTGCAAGATTAGTGAGCAAGCACCATAACAAGCGGTTCTTTGGCGATTTCATCAAATACCGTATCTCCAATCTTTTTGGCGATATGTTTCTTGAGAGCTTCTACATCCTTAAATTTCGTGATATCTCCATGAAGAATCATATCAAGTAATTGAACCAGTTTCTTTTCGAGATGCGGAAATTCAGATATTTTTGGAAGTCCCACATTATCGAACTGGTAGAGGTATTCTCCATTTTTCTTGGCGATACTTACCACCATCGCACCTCCTGTTGAGAGTTGGAATCGATCGTGGAGAGAATCTTCCTTGGTATATCCGATCATATTTCCATCTACTGTCACGAGTCGGTGCGGAGCGTACACGTTCGTCAGTTTGTAGGAATCCTTGGTAAATTCGAAAATCTGCCCATTTTTCCCGATAAGGACATGGTTTTCATCATATCCGAGCTCATACGCATTCTTGGCATTTCCATGGAGCATGAAAGGGAATCCATAAATCGGAACGTATACTTCTGGTCGGATAAGTGTAATCATCTTCTTGGTATCCTCTTCCTGTGCATGTCCTCCTGCATGGATTCGAGATTCCTTGTATTGGCATATTCGAGGCCCCTGAGCCATGATGATATCGAAGAGACCCTGAACAGAGCGTTCATTTCCTGGGATTACGGAAGAACTGAATACGACTGTATCGGTCGGTTTGAGGGAAGTATCAAAAGATTCTCCGGTCGCGATTCGCATCAGAGCTGCATAACGCTCTCCTTGTGCCCCCGTACAACAGATGGTTACTTGATCGTCAGGAAGTTTATCCGCTTCCGCCATAGTGATAAGAGTTCCTGGCTTTGGTCGAGCATATCCGAGCTTGAGAGCGATATCCATGTAATTGTTCATTCCACGTCCGAGGAGGACTACCTTTCGTCCAAACTTCTCAGAGGTCGCGATGATGAGGATGATTCGATCGATGATGGAAGAAAATGTTGCCGTGATGACACGTGCTTTTGCATCTTTGAATATATCATCGATCGATCCGATAACCTCCGATTCGGAGATAGATGAACCCGAGAGATGAGCATTGGTCGAGTCTGACAAAAGTGCTCGTACTCCGCGGTCTCCAAAATTCTCAAGGAGAGCATAGTCGGTAGACGGACGGTGCGGAAGTGGCTGCTTATCAAACTTCCAGTCCCCAGTATGGATGAATCGTCCGACTGGAGTATCGATACAAAGTCCGACACTGTCTGGAATAGAATGGTCTACAGTAAATGGAGTCACGGTGAAATTCTCGCTCAAAACCACGGATTTGTTTCGGTGGTATTCGTGCATATTGGTGAGCTCGTAGTCGATCTCAGATTGTTTCATCTTGATGAGCTCATACGCCATAGGAGTCGCATAGAGCGGAACATTTTTCCCAATCTGACGCATAACAAAGGGAATCGCTCCAATATGATCGATATGTCCGTGGGTTATGAGCACTGCTACGATTTTCTTGTTGTGGACATAGGACAGGTCTGGTACGCTCGAAGACACCCCGTGCTGATACTGATCCGGAAACTGGAGCCCCATATCGACGATGATAATCTCGTTTCCGTATTCGAATCCCATACAGTTGAGACCGACCTGTTCGAGTCCTCCGAACGGGATGATACGAAGTGTATCTTTCTCGATCGGTTTCGGTCGAAGTTCGATAATATTGGTTTTCTTACGGATCGCCTGTTTCGGAGTCGAAAACGGGAATGATTTTTTGTTTCTTTTATTGATAGGGGAAAGATAGCTCGATCCGGGAAGAAGTTTCTCATCCGCTTGATTTTGTTTCATTCCTCAGAAAAATTTTTTCGGAGGAATGCCCGATCCTGAGTGTGGGGATTTACGTCCGTCGACGGATGTTACATGACCTGAAGCATGCTTTGAATGATGTGGTTTATGGTGTTCGGATGCGTGCGGGGTATGAGATTTTCCATATCCTGAGTGTGTTTGTTCGCGACGTTTATCAAAGTGCGAAACCTGACGTCCTTCGTTTGGTTTTTGACCCCCGTCTTGTGGAGCTTGAATGTCTGACATAGGTATTATTTTTGGTTAATGACAATATAAAATAAAGCATGTTCTTGCTTGTAGTGCAACAAAAATCCTGCAAGAGATTTTTTTGAAATCGTAGAGAAGTCTGCCCCGGAAAATCCTTCTATTTTCGGCAACAGAAAAAAGAGAGGATTGAGCTCGCTTCACGAAATTGAGAGTCGTCACAAAAAGTGAGATTCTCATAGAAAACTAATGAACAGCTGATAGGGCAAATACGCACTACAAAGCTACTAACTAGCTGGCAAGACTCCTATTTCTGCAAAAATGGGAGATATAACAAGAGAAAGTATTATATGAAAAAAATGGGAAAACACAAATTATTTGTTGTATTTGATTTTCGCTCGTCATAGAATATACTGATGTATCATATATATCACCAACCCCACACCCTATGTCCCCTCTCGCACTCCAGCTCTATAAGACTATTCAAAAGATTCCCCGAGGAAAGGTTACAACTTATGGCACACTCGCAAAATATCTGAAAACTTCGCCACGTGCTATCGCAAGTATGCTTGCTGCAAACACTCTCCCCGACGTATACCCCTGTTACAAGATAGTTCATACCGATGGACGCCTCGGCGGATACAGCTACGGAGAAGGAGTTCCCGAGAAAATCCGACGACTCAAATCCGATGGGATTGAAATACTGGATGGGAAGGTGGATTTGGAGAGGTTTGGGATGGGGTTTTAGAGGAAGTAAAAAATAGTTACATTCAAAATAACTCCTTTAATTCCTTTGTAGATTCCAGACTTTTAAAATATTTTGTTAAAGTAAATCAGGGATTTTCGTATTTTTCAGGAATAAGATAATCCTTCATTCTAGATATTATTTCATCGTATATCTTATCTAATTCAGCTAACATTTTTTTATCATCTCCCCAATATCACTGTGCAAGTTTTCATCAATAATCACCTCCTTTAACATCAAGAAAACTTTTATAAATCATCAGTATATGATATGAAGAATGAAATACGAATGCTTTATCAAGCTCCATAATCTCATCTTGTGAAGGTCACGAATTTCAAACTTCTGGCATCAAGTCAATTACATCTTCATATCATTCAATTTTTTTTAGTTTTTTTATGATATGATTGTATTTTTTCTTATATTCTCTCTCCTTACCGGAAATAAACTCGTAAATTGAACATGCGATAAATAAGTCGGTATATTTTGTATCTTTATTAAATATATCTTCATAAAAACCATTGTCTGTCTTTGAAAAAAAGATTTTTCCGACTTGGGATTTTGCCTTTTCTGGAGATTGGAGATAAAAAGCAAGATATACCTGTGCAAAAAATGTATTTTCTATTTTATAAATTCACTCTGGAGTCCTCTTTGTAAATTCACCTCGCCTTGTTTCATACCATATATTGGTATATTTAAAAAAGTCTTTTTGGAGTCTTTGTTGCTCTATGTCATTTGAATAAAAATCCCTTGGAGTAACGGTATTTTGTGAATTTGTATATTTAGTAATATTCTTATCAAAAATATCCCCAGGACTATTAATGATCCTAAATGTTATCTTGACATTATCATCCAGTATATCTCGATCGCTTGAAGTTAAATTAGAATAATAATCACTTATTGTTTTGAACGTTTGTGCTCAATTTATTATTTGAAGTCATTTTATTTTTATTGTAACATCTGGACTCTCAAGGTTTGGTTTTTCTATTCTTTTAGCAATTCAAGTTATTCAATTATTGTAGTACCAGAAATTTTGTGGCTCATCTTTGAGGGTATCGGCTATTTTTTTATTAAATCCAGATTGTTCTAGAGGATTTCTTATATTGTCCTGAAAAATAGAATACTCATATTTTTTGAATAAGTCATATATTTCCTTTGGTTTAATAAAGAACATATAGGACTCATAGGGTGTCGGGAATTTAATAATCTTATGATTTCATTCATTTAAGGATACTGGGTTTAGTTCAATATATTCCTGAGGTTTCCTTGGTGAAATTAAAGGATTTTTTACTTTAAATCACTTATATTGTTCATCAATATAATCTATTTTTAGTTTATTAATATCAAAGATGAGTAGTTCTACAAAATCTTTATCCTGATTAAATAAGTCAATTCGTTTTTTGTCTTTTGTATCCAAATCAATATTTTTAAAGGTCAGGATTATAAAATTTATTTTTCCTCAAATTCTTACATGATTTAATAGTT
Organism: Candidatus Altimarinota bacterium; assembly: GCA_028689245.1. Lineage (GTDB taxonomy): Bacteria > Patescibacteriota > Gracilibacteria > BD1-5 > UBA2023 > UBA1545. The sequence goes on from JAQTWO010000001.1 coordinate 46,964, forward strand.
GCTGATATTTTAGTCTAAATGACTCGTTTCTTGTATCAAATAAGTCTTTTTTTGATTGTTTAATTTCATTAAATTCAGTAATAATTCAATTAAAAGTTTTAGCATCTATATTTTCTTCACATCTCTGTATAGTATTCCATTTTGATTGCAATATATAAAATTCTGTTTTTCAATCATAATTCTCTAGGGTAAATATTGAATCTGCTGAATTATCTCAAGATCATTCAGTAATACTTGATAGAATATCACCATCAAGAACCCCAGCCTTCTTTAAAAACCATATATTAAATGCAAAAGATTTTTTTCGTTCATCTGTATTAATATTATTTTGTACGAGATATGCATTATATTGCTCAATAATGAAATGCAGTTCGCTATCAATCATCTTATAGAAGAATTTATTTTTCATAATTAAAAATACTTTAAAAGATAATTTTCATAAAAAAGACACGTCTCATTATATATAAAGCCTGTCCAGAACTCAGTCATCACTCTTGCTCTTTGTGAGTTACTCGTGTATCCGAGTGCTTTGTTTGTATCCAGAAAAGGCATATTTGAAATTAACAATATTTTATTTTCCAAAAGACATCTTTTGATGGGTGTATTCTATGCAAAAAGCCCATAATGTCATATGTTTTTCATAGATTACAGATGATATAATCTTCTTGTGTCAGAAATCTTTGCTTTTCCTCTCCATTTTTGCTATAATAAAACCTATTATATTTCAATCTACTCAAAACATGCGTTCCGTATACGACCGCCTAGATGCCAATGCATCTGCGCACACACAGATTATCGAATCTCAGGAAAGTTTTCAGAAAGCGGTGAATGAATTGAAAACATCCAAACAGGATATCTCTCTCGCTATCGGCGGTGGTGGTGCCTACGGAGAGGCTTCTTATAGAATCGCACTCAAACTCCTCTCGGAGTGAATACATCCGACAGAATACGTAGGAAATAGTGCCGGGGCTATTATCGCGACCCTGCTCGCACTGGGATATGAAGATCCTCAGTATGTGGAGCATTTCCTTTCAGGACTCGACAAAAATATCAAATTCAAAGACATTCCCCTCGCACTTATCACCAAACTCATACCCTTTGTCTATGAATTTCCAGAGGAATATAAACTTCTGCAAACAAGGCTTTTTCAGGAAAACGATGCCTTTTTCGGACACATAAAAAGTAAGTCATTGAGCGAGTTTTTCATAAATGGTGAACTCTCAACACATGCTATCGAGAAAGTTATATGTGATTTTTTTGGTATGACAAAACAGGATATTTCTCTCCATAAAATCACATTCAATGATGTAAAAAGAGGAGGTTTCGGGAGAAAAAAAACAGGAGAATGAGTGGGTCTCCGTATACTTGCAGGGGCTATTACCGATATAGATACCGCAATCAAGAGATGAGTACGAAGACATACAAAGGAAAATAACGGCATCATGCGTGCTATTCAGTTTCGCGGAACATATCCTGTATTTGACGCCATATTTGCTTCTGCCTGTCCAGGATTTCCCAAGAAAACCAATATCAAAGGGGGCACTTTCCGTGTCACAGATGGATATATGGCATGACAGAATTTCCCTTCATACTCGCAGTATTTTACAGAGAAAAATACACGAGTTCTTATCCATACGGATGACGACTTCTTCTTAACAAAACTCGTCTTGCCCGACTATGGAGACATGGATTATGTTTTTCGTCCCGACATGCGAGGCTGAGATGCCTTCGGAACATCACCCGAGGCACGTACACGGGTACAAGATGCGACCATGAAGATTATCGGAGCCTAGTGAATGATATTCAGAAGCTGTGCGACTATGTGCACGCCTCAAGAAAATCCCCAGTAGATACCACCGAATATCACATATCCGGCCACAATGTCCATGAGGACAAAGACGACCAGATTCATCCTATGAACTCAGGCAAGAAAAGAGATGGTCCAAGGGATAAAAGGGATGAATTTTGGAGTTAATAGTCAAAACGTGTTGCTAAAATAACGAATAAATGGCATTATAGTGCTGTTTATTCGTTATTTTTTATTTTCTATGATTAAAAAGTGTCCGCAATGTCAAGGTTATCGGACGAAAAAATT
>JAQTWO010000047.1 GCA_028689245.1 Candidatus Altimarinota bacterium
ATAACAGAATCCGGATACACTATCACCTTCAAGATAGAGACGAAACTTGGTGACACGAATATGCTCAAAAAAGAAATCTGGTTCCTACTCGGGGAAAAACAACGAGCATACGCAAACACTCGCTCCGATTAACCACACGTACTGTTTTTCTTCTGGACTCTGGTGCGAGATTGAAGGAAAACTCCAATCCGATAACCAGTCCCGCAACCCATAATGTCTGCGATGAGAACCTTCTCGATGCTCGATTCTGAGTCCATTTGGATTCCGCTGAGCTTGTCCCAATCACACGGCTCTCTGAGCATGTAAAACGGAGAGCGATGAACTTTGTATAATCGCTCAAAGAAATCCCTCCAGATTTGCATCTGGAGGGATTTTTGCATTACTTCCACTATTCTCCTCTCAACTGAATCCCGAGCACCTTCAAGTCCGCGTCATCGATGACGCTTGGTGCATTCATCATGACATCCTCGGCTTTTCCTGACTTCGGGAAAGCGTAGACCTCACGGATATTGTCCTCGTCTTTCAGGATCATGAGGAGTCGGTCAAATCCGAAGGCGAACCCTCCGTGTGGAGGTACTCCGTACTGGAAGGCATTGTACATGGCTCCGAACTTTTCCTTCACTTCCTCTTCTCCTTTCCCGACCATCTCAAAGGCTTTTACGAGGGCTTTGAGGTCATGGTTTCGGATAGAACCAGAGAGGACTTCGTACCCGTTACATGCGAGATCATACTGCATACCATAGATATCGGTCGGTTCCGGATTGTCAAATGCAGCCGCTCCGCCGTGAGGCATGGAGAACGGGTTGTGCTGGAAATCGATCGACCCGTCGTCTTTTCGTTCGAACATCGGGAAATCCGTTATCCAAGCGAATGCAAGCTCGTTCTTGTCAACGAGGTGATACTTGTCCCGAAGGGCGACACGAACCGCTCCGAGCACTTTGGTCACGAGTGCGTATTCCCCTGCCCCGAAGAAAATCATATCTCCGGATTTTGGCTGGAGCTTTGCTTCGAGTGCTTTCATCTCCGTCTCGGAAAAGAACTTGAGGATCGGGCTTCGTGGTCCTTCCGCTTCGTAGATTATATATGCCAAACCTTTCGCACCAGTGGATTGAGCAACTGCAGTAATCGCATCGATTTCGCTTCGGCTCATAGCGACATTCTCAAGTTTCATGGCTTTCACTACTCCCCCGGTCGCAACCGCGCTCTGGAATACAGAGAATCCGGAATCTCGGAAATCGGCAGTGAAATCCTCGAAGTGCATGTCGAATCGGAGATCCGGTTTATCGCTTCCATAGAGGTTTTTTGCCTGTTTGTGCGTGAGTCGGTACACTTTATTTTCTCGGATATGCTTCTCTGGAGAAACCGCAGGGATGAGGTCTTTGACAAACGATTCCGCTACCTGGAAGATATCCTCCTGCTCTACGAAACTCATCTCGCAGTCGATCTGGTAGAATTCACAGGAATGTCGATCGGCTCGTGGGTCTTCGTCCCGGAAACACGGAGCGATCTGGAAGTAACGGTCGATTCCTCCAACCATGAGGAGTTGTTTGTACTGCTGAGGAGCCTGAGGAAGTGCGTAGAATTTCCCGTTGTGGAGACGAGACGGGATGAGAAAATCCCGGGCTCCTTCCGGAGAACTCACCGTAAAGATAGGAGTCTGGACTTCTGTGAATCCTTTGGCAGTAAACCAGTTTCGAGTAAAATGGTTCATAGCGGCACGGAATTTTACATTTTCCAGAACCTTCGCACGACGCAGGTCAAGGTATCGGTGTCGGAATCGTATCTCTTCATTGGCAGTCGTATAATCGGACAATTCGAATGGAGGAGTCTTGGATTCTGCAAGAATCTGAGCAGAAAGAACGATAATCTCGATCTCTCATGTTACGAGATTCGGATTCGTCTGTCCTTCGGGACGGTGACGTACCTTTCCGGTGAGTTTCACGACATATTCGCTTCGGAACGTATCGGCAAGCTTCCAAGCGGATTCGCTCTCCTGTGGATCGAATACCATCTGAGTGATCCCGTAACGGTCCCGAAGATCGATGAAAATCGTCCCTCCATGATCACGGCGGTTCGCCACCCATCCGGATAAAGTGACTTCTTGTCCAATGTGTGCGGCAGTAAGTTCTCCGCAAGTATGTGTTCGGTGCATAATAGTTGTTGGTTAATAATTATTAGTTACTAGTTACTAGTTTAAAATCTGTCATCCTAAACTCGTTTCAGGATCTACCATATTTATACGATGTCTATCCAATATCTTCTTCGTTTTACCCCATCTTCATTATTAAAGGATTCGAATACTCCTCCATTTTTCTCAATTACTCTTGCGGATGCGACATTTGTATCGTCACAGGCTATAAGAATTTTATCGAGTCATATCTTCTTTGCTTCCAATAAACTCAGTTTCAGTATTTCTGTTGCATATCATTGTCATCTCTCGGACGGTCGAATTCCGTATCAAATGTGTCAATTATAAAGAGCATCGAGGCTAAATTGAATATGGTGGCGTATCCATGAGCATCCAAGTACCCTATTCTCTCAAGAATCCACGAGAAACATAACCGAACTCTTTGCCATTTGTCTCACCTCGTCGTTTGAAAGCCCAAGCTCTTCCACTATTGCAAGAAATTTATCAAAAGTATCTTGAAAAAGGATTCTCGGTCTTTTGCGATTATTATCCGATTCATTCCTATCGTCATTCCACTCTCACATTATATTTTCCCAATCTTCCCTATGGGCCTCTGTTGGATTGATTAATTCTAGCATAGTTACGTATTAAGAAAACAAAAAGCACACAAAATAAAAATATTTCATGTGCTTCGGTTCGATATTTCGAAAGGTGCCACCGAGGCTTGTAGACGTGATAAATCGCGTCTCTACTTGATTTCACTCTATGACGGGAGCTCCCGTGAGGTTCTAGTCTCCCAGTTCCCCAGGATTTCTTCCTCCAGCATCGCGGGTGTTGGCCGCTCGATAGCTTTTGACTGAGAAATAGTATGGAAATCCTGGAAAAAGTCAAAAGAAATTTTTCCAGGATTGCCCGTTGTATTCTTTCTTTCGGTCATCGGTTTACAATATAAAGTTGTTTTTAAATCTAAATGAAGTATCATCGGTCAACGTATTTTCAAAGTTTCTCACCTATGACTCAGACAGTCCTCCATAGAGCCGATACCCGTGGTCATGCCAATCATGGTTGGCTCGATACTCACCATAGTTTCAGTTTTGCCGATTACTACGACTCATCCCGTATGGGATTCGGTGCATTGCGAGTGCTCAATGACGATATAATAGCTCCCGGAATGGGTTTCTGAACACATCCACATGCCGATATGGAGATCATCACCATTCCGCTTGAGGGCGATCTGGAACACCGCGACAGTATGGGAAATGGCACGATCATCAAAAGTGGCGACATACAGGTCATGAGTGCCGGAACCGGAATCCGCCACAGCGAATTCAATCCGAACCGAGACAAATACACCAATCTCCTCCAGATCTGGATTATCCCAAATACAACAGGAGCAACACCCCGCTATGATCAGATAACACTGGTTCCGAAGCATTCGGAAAATACATTTGAGCAGATCATATCGCCAAATCCGGAGGGTGCAGGAATCTGGATTCACCAGGATGCCTGGTTTCACATAGGGAAGTTTGATTCAGGGAAAACGATAGAATATTCATTTAAAAAACCAGCAAATGGACTCTATATATTTGTCATCTCGGGAAGTTTGGAGATAGAAAATATCACTCTGGAAACTCGAGATGGTATAGGAATATGGGACACGAACCATATATCTATGAAAATGCTCGCGAATTCAAGAATCCTTCTCATGGAAGTGCCGATGAGATAGTTTCAAATGTAGATCCGATTTTGCAGAGACATGCCGTGGCGTATCTCTACTTTTTCTCCATCCACTCCTCGATATCTGCCCGTATCTCGCTCACGAGTTCAAGGTCTTTCAAGTCCGCGATCTTGAACTCCGGAACTCCGCTCTGGCGGACTCCGTAGACTTCTCCGGGACCTCGGAGTTCCAGATCAATCTCCGAAAGCTCGAATCCATCATTGGTGCGTTCCATGGCCCGGAGCCGTTCCCCGGTGTAGGATTTCGTCGTGAAGAGATAACAGTACGATTGGTCCTTTCCACGTCCGACACGTCCTCGGAACTGGTGGAGCTGAGAAAGTCCGAAACGTTCCGCCGCTTCGATGCAGATGACGGTTGCATTCGGATTGTCCACTCCGACTTCCACGACCGATGTCGAGGAAAGTATGTCGATTTTGCGTTCATAAAAAGCCTGCATGATCGCGTCTTTTTCTTTTGCTTTCATCTTCCCGTGAATGAGTCCCACCCGAAAATCAGGAAATACACTCTGGAGAATCTCTTGCATATTGACCGCACTGGCGATATCGAGCGTCTCGGATTCCTCGACCAGTGGAGATATCCAGTACACCTGACGACCCGCTTGTACTTCGGTCGCGATGAAATTGTACGTCTCGTTCCGCTCGGTTTCCGCGAGCACTTTCGTATGGATCGGTTTGCGACCGACCGGATACTCGGAAAGCACCGAGATGTCCTGGTCTCCGTAGATGGTGAGAGAAAGGGTTCGAGGAATAGGAGTGGCGGTCATATTCAAAACATGTGGTAATCCGCCTGTTTTATGGGAACTGTATTGTTCCAAAGCTCGACGTTGCTCCACTCCGAACCGATGCTGTTCATCCACGATGCTCAGAGCGAGATTCTCGAAATGCACCGTATCTTCTATGAGTGCGTGCGTTCCGATGACTACGGACAAATCCCCGTTTTTGAGACGGGCTTTCACATCGGTTTTCTGTTTGGGAGTCAGTCCCCCGACCAAGAAATCGGAGGTGATTCAGAAACTTGCAAGCAGGTTCATGGAACTCGCAAAATGCTGGCGAGCAAGAATCTCGGTCGGAGCGAGGATAGCGACCTGAATTCACCTCACCCCCGACCCCTCAGAGCCCTCACCCCCGACCCCTCTCCCAGAGGAGAGAGGGGAGGATTTGTATTGAAGAATTGTGTTTAGAACAGACGCTGTATTGTCAAAAATTTCGTCATTCGTCACTCTCATAACTTTATAGCCCCCCGCTTTCATAAATTCATCCCGTATCACGTCGTATTCTTTTTGATTTTCATGAATTTTCCCATCCAATTCTACCACCAATCAAAGTTCATCGCAAAAAAAATCAGCAATATATCGATGGATGGGATGTTGTCTACGAAATTTTAAACCTTCGAATTTTCTATCTCTGAGTATTTCCCATAAAAATTCTTCCGCATTTGTCTGTCCAGTTCGACCTTTTCGAGCCAAATCAATAATATATTTCGGAGCATTCTCCTTACTTATTATTTCTCCATTAGTTCCCTCTCCCTCTGGGAGAGGGTTAGGGTGAGGGCTTATGGCGAGATGGCTAGGGTGAGGTGCCTTCCGGCTCTCGAGTATAGCATGGATCGCTGCGATCATGACCACGATCGTCTTTCCGGTTCCGACATCTCACTGAAGGAGTCGTTGCATCGCAAACGGTCGTTCCATGTCTTTCAGTATCTGGAAAAGCACCACTTTCTGACCGTTGGTCAAAGGAAAAGCAAGCTTGGAAATAACCTCTTTCACCGTTTCCGGATTCATAGGAATAGGGGCCGCTCGTCCGGCACTCACCTCTTCCCCGCTCTTTTTCCGCATGATTCCCTCGTATTGAAGAGAGAAAAGCTCCTCGTACGCGAGTTCGGTTCTTGCTCGCTCGAAATCCGCTTTCGAGGTCGGAAAATGAATCGCCGTAATATTCGTCGCTTTGGTTCGGAAGCCTTTCTGTTTTCGGATTTCTTCGGGAAGCGTTTCGGGAATCGTCCGGATATATTCGCGGACCGAGACCATTTTCCCTTCGAACCACGCCGACGGGATATAATTGCATTCTGGATACACAGGAACAATCGGAGAACCTTCGTCTTTAGCGAATTCCATGTCGGGACTCGGGAACGAAAGCCTTCCGTATTCGTATTTCGGTTTTCCGTAGATTTTGACCGTGTCGCCCGCATGGAACTTCTGGAGCATGTATTTCCTATTGAACCACACCGCTTCCGAAAGGAATCCGCTCTTATCCGCGAGAACCGCTTTACTAAGCTCTTTCCCGTTCCTGGTCCGCTCGGTGGTGAGGGATTCTATCTTGACCCGGAGCGTATTCGGCTCTTTTATGTTCACATAGCTGAAAAGTTCCAATACATCGGACTTGTCCTTGTAGTTCCGAGGATAGTGGGAAATGAGGTCTTCCACCGTCGAAATCCCGCCTTTTTGGAGACGCTTGATGTACGAATCGGTCGTATGGAGGAGAGCTTTGGTGAGGAGGGTCATAAAAAATATTAGGTTTATTGATGGTTATCTATTTCCACGATAATCAATCTCCCTTCTCTTTCGTACCCAAGTGCCCGATATTTCTTATTGATCCGAAATGACCACACTCACGCATTTTTTGGTTCTCGTTTTTTCAGATCCAGTTTTTGGAAGTTTCCTTGTAGAATCTTTCCTTTCGCATCTTGGTACTGTTTACTGAGATTATGTGATTGAAGATATTCAAGTACCTCATCCTCTTCAAGAATGTGAGAAAATATTTTCATCCTCTCTAAAGGTTATGAAATGAAGTAATCGGTTTTTTCATGGAAGCTTCTATTTTTTTACGAAGCTCTGGTGTTACCTGATCATCGGGGAGTTGTACAAGTTCTGGAACGAAATCATCATCAAAAACATTTCCATGAATCGGATTCACTTCAAATACTGGTTGAGATCGTACCATGACGACATACCGGATATTTTTTGTTTTCGCCTCTTTCCAAAGACTGCTGAGATTTGAGCGATATTCGCCCAGACTGATAAGTTTCGTTGTCATAGTGTGCAGGGTTATGTAACTTCAAATGTACAAACAGTATAAAAGAATCCCATAAAAAATCAATTTTTTTGTATTTTTAGGGTAAATAGAAAAAATAGTGTGCTAATATGACATATAAATTGGCTTCAATACGGCACGGAGGTGCCTCAAAACCCTCAAATACTTACTTTCCCTAACTTCCTACCGGTTTATTCCCCTCAAGTTCCCTTTGTAGTGGGATAAATTGGTAGGAAGTAGCACACTATTTTTTCTATTTACCCTATTTTTATGAGAAAATATAAAAATGTCATTTTTACTATCTCCGAAGGATTTCAATATCTGTAATAATTCGTATCTGGGATTCCTGGATTTCCTTATAAGAAAGAAAAAGTCGACGACTTTCGATTGTTGTGGTGATTTTATATATTTCATCGATAGAATCGTATGAATATCCAAGAACTTTTTCCGAAAAGAGGATATTTTTTATAGCATCATAGAGAGATATTCTCAGTACATTGGCTCCATTTATATATTGTTCTTTAATGATAGTTTCTGCATCTCATAGTCCCGTATCGTCATACAAACTCAAAAAAGCATCGCGATATCAGAGAATAAATCGTTCTATCTGATTTTATGCAGAAGTACTGATTTGTATTTTATACATATTGTTTGGAAGATTTCTTTTGTTTATCTCGCAAAAGAGCAGGTATCTCTTGCGCTGTTTTTTCTATAAAAGAAGGGAGTGTGGTGTTAAAATACACATCTATATCGATTGGATTTTTAGTAAGTTTCATAGAGCTATTTTGATTACAAAATGTGGAAACAGTATAAAAGAATCGCATAAAAAATCAATTTTTTTGCATTTTCCCGAGAAAAACGTACTATGTGCCTGCCAAATTTATACGTTATTTTTTAAATGTTTTAGAAGTAGATAAACTGGAGCGATTATTCGTGCTCCTTCTGTTTCTAAAACAGTCCTAGCGTATAAGTTTGGCGACTTCGGGTAATCGTTCCATTTTTGAAATATCAATTTTGAAGCGATTATCTCACCAATAGTCGCTTTTTTTTGTTTTCTGGAAAACCAAACTTGAAATCCCGAAACAAAAGGCGATAATAGGCTGGTTCATGTTCTCCTTTTCTTACTTTTTCATCCTTTCTCTATGGATACAAAAAATACTCCTCATCATTCCCCTGAAAAATGAACCCCAGAGAACTGCATTCGGGAGCATTCGCGAGGATGCCAGAAGCAGATTGGTGGTTTCACCCTCGTAGAACTCATCGTCGTCATAACGATCCTCGCTATCCTTGGGACGATCGCATTTATCTCATTTCAAGGATATGGAGATGATGCAAAAGATGCCACTAAAATCACGGATTTGAGCCAAATAAATACCGCTCTCAATATAGCCATTGCGGGAGAAAAATGATTTGCCCTATCATGATTGAAACCGATAACCTACAAAGGATACCCACAGGATATCACCACCTACCTATGAGAATTGTCATGAAGTAATATCCCCTGACTGAACAATCCCCCACTCGATCCGTTTACTCAAAAACCGTATATTCTCGGGATATACACCTGAGGCAATGGGTGACTGGTGAAATACGCTCAGGTTGGTGCGGTATTGGAGAACAAAAAATGAGATGCGCCGCTTGCTCTCGTGGAGAAAACCTATGCAGCGGATCAGTATGCACCTGCTCTCGTACCTATGCAAAGAATCACGGGAAACTATAATCCGTGAGATATTTATGGAATAAGCGGACTCATCCCACGATGGGCACTGGAGGATTACGAAGGTTTCAAAAAAACGGATTTCTATGCCTCGGGGTCAAAGATGTACGGGGGAAGTTGGGGGTTTAATAACAATTATATTTTTGCAATGAATGGTGTTCCACTCGTGCAAGTTGCAGGATATACGGATACGGGAACTCTTCTCTATGAATCATTTGAAAATATAAAAATAGAAGTTCTTACAGCCCCATGAAATAAGGCAAATAACTACAAGAAGTATCCGTCGTGCTCCTCGAAAAGTTCGTCAACAAGTCTATCGTATGAAGGAAATACAACTTACACCGATCAAATTCAAACAACTGATTGCTGAACGGATACGAGTAGTGGTGTTAACGCACAATCCTCATTGCATATAAAATGGCTTCGAGATAGTACCGCATGAGACGGACAATACAACTACATGATACTTGACCCCGCCAAGAAATATCAGTATTCATGGGATGTAAAATGACACCTCAGCAATACTGTGGATGGATGAAAGTTAAGAGTAGCATTCTCTTGTGCTCAAAAAACTTCAACATGAAGTACGACAACTATTGCTACGAAATATTTTTTTGTCACGCTCGATCCAAATAATTTTACGAGAATATCAGCCTATGTTAACTCACCTGATCCGAGTGGAAACAGCCTCAGTATATCCATTCCGGGAGGAATTACCGACAGTACTTCCTGTATCTTATTTCGATCCAATATCCCAAAAGCGGGAGATGAGCTCTGGTTCGACAACCATATCATCAAAGAAATTCCTTAAAGCATATCAAAAACAGAGTGTTCGAGGCTCGTCGAAAGGATAAGTACGTTACATAATCGTGTGATTTGAGTAAACTTGAATTTCCCAGAGCTTTCGATATACTCTTTGAACTACTTCTCTAATCTTATATTTCTATGCATGCACTACAAAAAACCATATCCGGTATATTTCTCGGGATTTTGTTGATTTCCCCATCGATTTCATTCGCTGCCACCAACAAAGATACCGTCATAGGGGCGATCGACAGTCTCAATACTACGATAACTGCCAGTATCGCCCAGAGAGAGAAGGGACTGACGGATCAGGCAAATGAACTCGGGAACAGATATGATAAAGCTATCGCATCTCTCGGATTCCAATCCGATGAAATCGAGGCACTCACAAGTATCAAATCCCTCTGAGTTCCTTCATTTCGAGCGGAAATTGCCGGAGTATATACGGATATAAAAAATAGCATGTTCCAAGAGATTAAAGCATCCCAAGCCGAACTTACAGGACTGCGCGACGAAATAACCCTGGGATACACCGATCTTTCCAGTGCTCAGAAACAAGCTTACGATGGAAAATTGGCAAATATTCAAACGGTCTATGCAGCGTTTTTGACCGGGAGTACGAGTGTCGCAAACGACTTCACCAATACTTTTTCTGGAAAAATCGCTCCTCGTACGGAACTCGTCGCCAAGATGATGAAAGAGAATGAAAAATACGTTCTCTTCATTCGTGATATCCGCTCAGGATATACTCGAGTAGATGAGAAGAAGACATCGCTCCTGAAACAGAAAGCCCTCTTCGAAACAAATGTACTCCCAAAGATTCAGTGAGGATTCGTTGTATTTACCGCCAACAAAAAAACATTTACAAATGCCCTACGTCAAGACTTGACAAGCGGTCTTGAAAAAGCTCTCGTGCAGGAACGACTCAAGAAGCAGGAAACAGAACTGCGTGCCTACATCGAAGATATCATGAATAAATGGAATGAATATCTGGACAAAAACTTCGGACAAGACGAAGAATTGATACGGATCACAAAAGACGTAGAAAATGCCATTATTCTTGAGAAATCTCTTCATAGTCGGATATACGATTCCACTGGAAACATTCAGTCTCTCGACATATCGGGAAGCGGTTCACTTCTGGCAGACATCTCCAAATTGGATTCTCAGCTCTGGAGCGTAAATTCCGTCCTTGGAGGAATCATGACCGCCTATAGCACAGGAAATACGCTTTCTGTCCTCAACGACAAGCTTATCGCGGGA
>JAQTWO010000048.1 GCA_028689245.1 Candidatus Altimarinota bacterium
AACATCTCTCGGAGTGAAACTATTCTCCTTTACGATCGACTTTTTGGAGAGGGTATCACGGACACGGAAATCAATGTCCCATTCCTCGATATCCTTCCTTCAGATAATGAGCTTGCTCAAGCGCTTGCCCGGGCATACAATAAAAACATCGTCGCAAAAATGAATTATTTCCGACCGAACGATCCCCTCACGAGAGCCGAGGCTATCACACTTCTGGTGCGAACGACAGGACTCGCTCTCGATGCATCAAAAACCAGTGTATTTCATGATGTAAAAGCCCAAAGCTCACATCGTATCTATATCAACACGTTTGCCAAATATCTCGGTCTCAAAGGAGGAAATTTTGAACCGAACCGAGAGATTACTCGTGGAGAACTTGCGAAGATACTGTATCTGTTCAACGAAAAGAAACAAAAAGAGAGCAATTAGCTCTCTTTTTTCTGGAACCACATCATGTATTCACGATTTCCTGCCTCTCCTTCGATCGCTGAGAGGGATATTTTTTTGATAGTCACTCACTCTTCCCGAAGAAACGTCTGGAACTCTTGGAAATATTTCAGAACAATCGCTTCTGATTTTGGTACTCAAGTTTTTCGGAGGTTCGGAGAACCGACTTCGAATTGCGGTTTGTAGAGGAGGATAATTTCAGTTTCGAGAGTTGCGAGCGAGAGAATAGAATCCATAAGCTTCGCGAGGCTGATGAATGAAATATCCCCGACAACGATATCGAACGAAGCTTCGGTCCGAAAATCGCGGATATCCGTATTTTCTGTGCAAACAACCCGCGAGTCACTGCGGATCGACGGATGGAGCTGAAGAGTCCCAACATCGACCGTCTGAACCCATGCTGCACCACGTCCGAGAAGCACCTGAGTAAAGCCTCCCGTCGAAGCACCGATATCGAGACAAATCATCCCCGAAACATCGAGTCCGATTTCGTCTAGGAATGTGTCGAGCTTAACGGCACTCCGAGAAACGAACCCTACGCGCTTGTCATCGAGAATCTCGACTACATCAGACTCAATGACATCGTAACTGGATTTTTTCGCGAGAATCTTGTTTACAAGAACCAGTCATTGCTCGATAAAAAACTGTGCCCGGTTCCGGGTACAGTTATGGTTTAGAGAGAGGTATTTATCGAGACGCATGGAAAAGATCGAAGTTATTTTAGATTTTCCACTCTTGTTTTCATAAACTCCCGCAACTTGGGTCCCAAGTCCTCACGATCGAGGGCATAATCGATGGTTGCCCTCAGGAATCCGAATTTATCTCCCGTGTCATAGCGGGCTCCTTCGAGTTCCAGTCCGTAGATGTCGCGATCTGAAACCATAGCCGCAAAAGCATCGGCGAGACGAAGTTCTCAATCTTTGCTCGCTTTTCCGGCTGAACTTTCTATATAGTCAAATACCTCAGGAGTGATGATATATTTCCCGATAACTCCCAGTCGAGAAGTTGTTTCGGTCGGTTTCGGCTTTTCCAGGAATTTATCCACAAGATGGGTCCGATGTTCAAAAGAACTCGATTCGATGATACCATAGGAGGATACCATTTCATCCGCTACTCGCTCCAGAGCGATAATCGGGGTCTGTTTCCGAGAGAATGCCTCTACGAGCTGGGTTGCTCCGCCTTTTTCTCATTTGATGAGATCGTCTCCGAAGAGCACGAGACACGGCTCATCTCCGATGAACGGTCGAGCTCGAAGAATAGCATCCCCATCTCCTCGTGGAACGGGTTGTCGGACGTAGGCGGTACGTGCCAGATTCGGGATATTTTCAACCGATGCCAGGAGTGCGTGTTTCTTCTTCTCGACGAGCGTGTGTTCCAGTTCGAAAGAAGTATCGAAGTGATCCTCGATCGAGTTCTTCCCTCGTCCGGTTATGATGACGATATCGGTAATGCCGGCAGCAACCGCTTCCTCGACGAGGTACTGGAGAACCGGTTTATCGACAATCGGAAGCATTTCCTTGGGCTGTGCCTTGGTAGCAGGAAGGAATCGTGTCCCATATCCTGCTGCCGCGATGATACATTTGCGAATTGGTTGCATAAAAAGAGAGGAGAAAGTTAATACGAGCGTAAATATAGTCAAAAAATATATTTATGCAAGGATTTTCCCTTCGTGCATTCATCGGTCATTCTTTGGATAGACGGGAAATATGTTGTTTCAGTTTTGAATTTGAGCATTGCATGCCACAAACGGCTGATCATCTTGAAAATATTTGGCATGTGGAGGACGTACGGACACTTCGAGTCCGTACTGACCGCGAAAATACGATTGGACAGAGTGACGAATATCCCCCTCCGTTGGAGGGAGTAAAAAAGGAAGATATACTTTTGTGTCAGATGAATAATAGAGTGTATGATTTTGATGGAGAGTTACAAGAATTTGAGCATCTTTCGTGGGGAAAATGTGTTTTTGTTTTTTCTCTGAGATCTCTTGAATTCCCCGGGTCTCGAACCATTTACAGCCAGAGAGAGGGTAGGTGCTCATATCGAAAACGGGATGATGTTCTCACGGGGATGTTCTCACGGGGGTATTATTGAGAGAAACCAATGATCCAAAATCCATAAATGCAGCATTGATGCTTCGACCGGAAAGTCCTGTGGTTTGAAAATCTTTTTCGATTTGTGTTTTTTCATGCTTTGCGAGTTTATGAAAGCGAGTTCCATAATAGTATCTGGAAAACACTTTCTCCAGATTCGTGTCGAAGCTGAGTACGGGTATATCGTAAACAAAAGCTTGAATGGCAGCTCTGGTATAAGGTCCGACTCCGGGGAGCCTATCGAGATGTTCTGTATTTTTCGGGAAAACTCATCCATATTCCTTTGTAACTATCGTGGCTGTTGCAAGCATATTGCGAGCGCGGGAATAATATCCGAGTCATTGATAATACGGGAAAAACTCTTCGTAGGAAGCGGAGGCAAGCGACTCGATGGTAGGAAAACGCTTCAATATATTCTCATAGTATCCGGTAACTCGATCCACTTGCGTTTGTTGCAACAGTATCTCCGAAAGCCAGACTCGATACGAGAGATCTTTGTCTGACAGATGAAAATATGCTCTCCAAGGGAGCGTATGACGACCATGGATATCGAACCATGTGAGGAGTGATTCAAACGGGAACGGATGCATGAGACAACGAGCTAAGAGTTTTTCGAGACGAAGAATATCGTCATTTTTTTCTCGACTACTATAAGGGGAACGACTCGAAAATCAAATACAAATTTTAATCCCGTTTTATTTTTTTTCTCGACTTTTTCTGGTCATTATGGAATTTAGTATATGCTTTTCGGTACCTAGAATTTCTTGTTTTTTTCCCCACCATAGAGGTATTTGTTTTTGACGAATAAATAATGTGTACAATTTTGATTGTCAAGCGAATTTTATCTTTTGACATTGCTGGAAAAATGAATAAACCTATGTCACGAATGCCCGACTTCTAGATACTACCTTTCCTCAAAACATGCATCAGATAAATACGGATACGTCTCTTCTCCGTGAGATTATTAAGGAACTTGCCACCAAGCTCAGAAAACAGGATTTTCTCACGTATTTCAAGAAAATTTCCCTCTTGGAACAAACCGCTGAAAAGATAACTTTTTGAGTGGTTTCGAGTTTCATGCGGGACAATCTTGCACACAAATTTTCAGATGATATACTCGTCGTATGTCAGAAGCATATCGAGACACTGACGAGCGTCGATTTTTGTGTCGATAAGAATATCGACAATCCCTCAAATGGAGATGTGGTGGATTGCGGAACGGAGTATAAAGAATTAACTACCAAGAAAAAGAAAGATGAGGTGATCGGTACCGAAACGATAGAGGGTATCAATAGTCGTATTATCAACAGCAAATATCGGCTCGAAAATTTTATCGTCGGTCCATCGAATCAATTGGTACATGCGGCTGCCGAAGCAGTGGTTCGACGTCCTGGAAGCGCGTACAATCCTCTTTTTGTTTACGGGGATGTCGGTCTCGGGAAAACTCATATTCTCCAGGCTATCGGTAATGCTATGAAAGAGCGATACAAGGATAAAAAAGTCATCTACACGACAGCGGATAGATTTCTGAGCGATTATATCGAGAGTGTAAAGAAACGAACCGTGGATCGGATGAAAGAGAAGTATCAATCCATCGATGTGCTTATTATCGATGATGTACAATTTCTCGCAGGGAAAGATGCAACCCAGATAGTGCTCTACAATATTTTCAATACTCTTTTTGAAAATAACAAGCAGATTATCCTTTCGGGAGATCGTCCACCGAAGGAGCTTACCGCACTTGAACCGCGTTTGCAGAGTCGTTTTGAATGGGGAATCATCGTAGATGTTGGGATTCCGGATTTTGAAACACGTCTTGCCATATTGCAAGAAAAAGCACGAGCACGAGAATTCATCCTCCCGCAGGAGGTGGCTGAATTTATCGCCTATAATCTCGGAGCCAACGTTCGAGAGATAGAAGGGGTTCTCAATCAGATTATCGCGGAATACGAGCTTCACAATATACCTCCCACTATCGACAATGTGGCTCGTCGCCTCAATAAACTCTCCATCACGGATTCGCTCATCGGAAACTCCACCAAGAAAATGCAAGCCTCCATCAAGACATACGAAGAACTTCTGGATGCCGTTGCTGGGCATTTCGGTATAGAGAAACGGAACATTCTCGGAGACGATCGCAAAAAAGAGAATATGATTCCGCGTCAAGTGGCTATGTATCTCCTCAAGAATCGGATGAATTATACGTACGAACGTATCGGAAATATCTTTTCCGGACGCAACCACTCGGCGGTACTCTACTCCTGCAAGAAACTGGAAACCATCCTCAAAAAAGACCAGAATCTCTTCTATGAGATCAATATACTACGAGACAAGCTCGGGATATAAAACATCCCTCGAATAAAAAAATATCTCAAGCTTCACTTGAGATATTTTTTCAAAAAAAACAAAAAACTGTCTCGTGATTTCGTTCTCAAGATACAGAAGTGAGGTCCACAAGATCAGAAACGATTCCATGGAGAAATCTTATATCGATTTAAGATATTTCACCATATATTCCCCCTCAAGAGTATATCCGTTTTTCTCGTAATAGCCTCGTACTCCGACTCCTGCGATAACCGCTATCTTCTCTATGGACGGATATTTTTCCCGGACGATTGCTTCGGCATGAGCTGTGAGACGCTTCCCGAATCCCATGTGTTGTCCGCTTCCATCCGCTTTCTCTCCGATACGGAGTTGATCCCCAAAGGTATGGACTTCCCGAATGATTGCAGCATTTCTGAGAACAGGAATAGGATGCTCCACTCCTTCGAATATCTGAGAAGGGATTCTGAGTCGTAAGAGTGAAAATATAGTCCGATCTACGGGATCGAGCCACTGGAGGAGGTATTCCTTTCCTCCACTCGCATCGTACTCGGTCGTATCGAGAACCGCACTTTCCGGCGTATTCACCTTATCTCGGATCTCTCGGGCAGAGATATCCTTGCGTACGATTCCGAGCTCGTGCATTTTCTGATCCGTAACCTGACGGAGATTCGCGAGGTGTGAACCGGCGAGTATCTCGGAAGCGGGGATATTTCGATACATACGATTCAGACGGACATATTCCGGTATGATTCCCTGCATCTGGGCCATGAGATTCACGAGAGTTTCATCATCGTACGGTTTGAACCCACCATTCCTCCAGATTCCTTCGAGTTCGGTAAAAGGAGTCACGACCATCGGATAGATTTTGAGTTCATCGGGACGATAATCGGGATTGTCGAATATCTCTTCCAAGCTCTTCATATCGCGTTCCGGTGTGCTTCCGAGCAGGTTCGGCATCATATGAGCAACCACCTTGAATCCTGCGTCTTTCAGGATCTTCGTCGCAGCGATGGATTCACGGTTCCCATGACCACGTTTACTGATCGCATTGATTTCATCATCGGTGGATTGATATCCGATTTCTACACGAGTGATACCGTAGCGACGAAGACGGGAGATTTCGAGGGTGTTGGGGATAATACCCCCTTTGTAAAGGGGGGCAGGGGGGATTTGAAAAATCGATGCCTTTGACTCCTGAATTTCTTTTTCTCACGCTATTTCACCTCATCCCCCAGCCCCTTCCCCTAAAAGTGGAAGGGGAGTTTTATCATCTTTTTTATCCCCCTCTCCTCCTAGGAGAGGGGTTAGGGGTGAGGTGGAATCTAGGAGAGGGCTAGGGTGAGGTGGAAAAGCGGGAGGGTTAGAGTGAGCTGAAATTATTAACGAATCCGGTCTCGTCTCGACTGCGATACCGATTACTCGACATTCGGCTGTTTCGTTTCGTTTTTTGGCTTCTTCAAGAGTCGTGGATTTCTGCATCTGGAAGTTCGGATTCACTTCGAAACTGGCGAATTTCTCACCGCTCGTCTCGGTCGAGAGGAGGTTCTTGCGGAGCTCTGAATATGTCGTGTGAGCATCATATATGTCCTTGATATATGCTTCTTGGTAGAGTAGGGGATAGACGCTCCAGGTTCCTCCGATGATTCTGATATCGCATTTTTCTATGCGGTGCCCAGTGATTTCGAGTGATCGGAGACGATTCCATATTTGTCGGATCGGATCGAATTCATTGAGTTCCGCCCGCATGACGGCTGGTTCGTTTGGCACGTAGCTTTTCGGTAATCCCTCATAGCTCGGGCAGTACACACATTTTCCTGGACATCCCCATGGTTTTGTGAGGATGGATATGACCGACACTCCCGAGAGACTTCGTACCGCTCGCTTTCGGAGGAGCTTCCAGACTCTTGGTTGGTACTCCAAAACGCCTTCATGTATGAGGATATTGTACCGATCTATGAACGTGATTCCAGAAATCCCTTCGGGGAGCTTGTATTCGCTGTAGATTTCATTTTTGAACGCATGAAATTGCTCCTTGGTGAGTATCTCATCATGGAGCGAGAGTTCTTTGAGGATGCGGTCAGCGATGTGATTCAATGAAGAGTGGATGATGAAAAAATTAAAAAAAATGTCATTC
Organism: Candidatus Altimarinota bacterium; assembly: GCA_028689245.1. Lineage (GTDB taxonomy): Bacteria > Patescibacteriota > Gracilibacteria > BD1-5 > UBA2023 > UBA1545. The sequence continues at coordinate 7,000 of JAQTWO010000048.1, forward strand.
CGGAATTTTTCAAGCACAGAACATATTGGGACAGCTGAACTTCATTTGAAAAATATCCGGAATCTTCCGCCTCCTTATGCTTCGCTATCTTATCAAATTATTAAAACAAATCCGAGTGACTTCCAGTTCTTGCAAATAACACACGGTCATCTTTGATGCGGTAGATGAGGAGCCAATCAGGTTCGATGTGACTATCGGTATAATCAATGTAATCACCCTTGAGCGGATGGGTTTTGTATTTTTCGGGGATAGGGCTTTCCTCTATTATGAGTCACATAAGAACCTCCAGTTTTTTCATATCTTTTTTTCGTTTCTTTGCAACTTGTATATCTTGGCGGAAAGCACCGGTGAATTCTGGTTTACGCATTACATACCAAGTTGATGGAATAAATCGTCCGCGTTATTTGCTGTATGTACATCGATACCACTACGAGCATTATCGAGAACTTTCCTTGTTTTCTCGTTTGGGACATGGATAGAGAAGGGGATAGAATGGGTATTTGCAACTTGACGGAGAAAAACGCGGATTCCTTCCGCGGGAGTTATCCCGAGATCGTGAAATACATTGAATGACTCCTTTTTTGTGAGTTCATCTATGCGAATCTGGTATGTTGTATCTCGTCTTGCTGTGGTTGTCATGATACTTGGATCTCAGTGATAAAATGTAATGACATTGTATGAACGAATATTTGAAAGTCAATTTTTTTATGATACTATCACTTTTTTCTCCCCTCTCCTCCGAAGGTCGAAGATCCGCCGGGGAGGGAGAGGGGTTGGGGGGTGAGGCGAAAAAAGGTGAGGAAGTTTCATTGAACTATATTTTCATAATTTCCCCCTCCTTATGCTTCAGCATTGCATCGATTTTCATGATCTCCTCGTCTATGCTCTTCTGGAGGTCCTTTTCTTGTCCTTTTACTATATCTTCCCCAACACTTTCGTCCTGTGACTTAATCTTCTTGAGGTAATCTTGTCGGATATTCCGAACTGCTACTTTTCCATCTTCTGCGAGCTTCTTCGCGAGTTTCACGAGATCACGGCGACGTTCCTCGGTGAGAGCGGGGATTCGGATGAGGACAGATTCTCCGTTGTCCTGAGGGTTGAGTCCGATATTTGCGTCATTGATAGCTTTGGAGATGTCTCGGAGTACGGACTTGTCCCATGGCTGGATGGAAATAGTCTGTGCATCGAGCGTCCCGACCGAAGCAACATTTCGGAGCGGTTGTGCTGAACCATATGCCATAACTATAATCCCCTCCACGATAGCAGGATTTGCACGACCTACCTGAAGTTTGGAAAATTCATCATGAAGGTGTTGTTCTGCTTTTTCTAGGTCGTTTTTGAGAGTGTGTAACATAAAAAGAAAATTGAATAGATAAGGTCCGTAAAATCAAAAGTCCGTAAAATCAAAAAGAGTGATTGGATTACCCAATAGTTTTCGACTTTAGAGACTTTGTAGACTTTCAACTTCGTGAGTATATCCATTTTCCTCAAGAATAAAAGATTTTTTTTGACAAAAAATAGAAAAAACATAGAATCACGCGTGTATTTTTATGCTTATCTATCTAATCTTTTCTATTTTATGAATACAAAGAATATGAAAGGTCTTCTCGGGGTGGCTCTTCTCCTCGTGACCTCCCAGACATTCGCATCGGTTGGAGATTACCGAGAGATCGATTGTAACGCCGATTATTTTACCGCAAACAATTGTAGTGCCTGTTTTGAATGAAAGGCTGTTGCGGTGGGTGATCAGATAAATGGACTCTATGATACGTGGACCAACAAGAACGCTAACGAACAAATCATCTACAAGGATGAACAATCTATGCCAGAAATCGTTCCTGTGATTGCGGGTACCGTATTTCTTGCCAATCCCCTTGATCCGGTTGCATACTGGAAATATGGAAATCAGGTTATCTGGACAGATAGTGCGACCGGAACCGGGAAACAGGAATTCATGCTCGATGCAGGGAAATCCATTAAATTCCTCGAAGCGGATCTCGGAGCTTCCTATACTATGACCGCAAACAATGCCCCAAATGGTTCCGTGGTCGGAGTTGTCAAATTTCCACTCAGTTATCACAATGTGGATGCCGACGGGAATGAAGGAAAGAAGGAAACCCATATCGAGTGCGTATCCTATACTACCAAGCCTACAACCGTTACCGTAGCACCTGTAGAAGTTGTGAAACCAGAACCAAAGAAACTTACAACGGTTAAAACCGGACCAGAAGAGTCACTCGCTCTCTTTGCCATCGCTCTCCTCATCGCTGCTGGAGTTGTCGTAGTACGAAACAGAAAATCCGTGTAAGAAACCATGCCATACAAGAGCTCCGAAAGGGGCTCTTTTTGTAAATAGTTTTCGGTTTTCGTCACTTCGGGGTTGTGGGGGGCGTCAAAAAATCTTTTTGGATTTCAGCCAACTTAGCTATAATGACTTTAGATTAAATACTCTTCACTATACCAATTATGCTATCAATTGAAGCAAGAGAAGATCTGCAAACAGACTGTTCTTTTGAGGAGATTCAGAGGATTTCTCAAAGTTTAAAGAAAATAAAATCCTGAAAAGTGCTATCCAAAGAACAAGTGGGTAATTTTATAGAGACTCAATTATTTTCTCAGTATACGGCGAATGTATAAAGTTGTTTATTCAGAGGATACTCTTCTGGATTTACAGGAAATTACTGACTATATTTCTTTGGACAACCCATTTTACGCCAAAAAGGTTATCACCAAAATTTGTAAGAGTATAGAATTTTTGGAGACGTATCCATTTATCTGAAAGCCAAGAAAAGATGGGCTGAGAGAGCTTGTAGAGCCTCAATACAAGTTTCGGATATTCTATATGGTAGAATATATATATATATATATATATTATCTCTATATTTAAATATAGAAACAGTTGGAATTAGTACTCCTTGAGGGGAAACTCCATGCAAAAGAGCTCCTCCCAGGGGCTCTTTTTGTAAATAGTTTTCATTTTTTGCATTTTATTTAAAAGTACGATAAGATGGGAAGGTATAAATTATTTTTAACTTTTCTTGTATGAAAAATTTTAAACTCGGACTCTTTGGATATATGGTGAAGAAGGTGGGGATGAAGTGTGCTATAGCTGAAAGTAACGCATGAATATCATGAGAGGTTGCTGATTTGGCACATACCCTGACATTGAAAGAAGATGTTGTGATCTGGCATTCTCTTAACCGACTTCGTAGTAAATTAGCAACTCTCACCGCTACAAATGACGAAAAGAGAACTTTCCTTACATCCAAAATCGATGCTGCTATTGCGGCTCTTCCAGAATCTGACACTGCAGGAAGAAAAGCACTTGCAAACTTTCAAAAAGAAAGAGCGAGCCAATTTGAAACAGTTGCTCAAGTTCAAACTACCGAAGTTGCTCAGGTAAAAACCGAAACACACCAGCAACTCATGAGCCATGCTTCCGATGTGCAGAATTTCCAACTTCAGGATGCAAAGTATTCGTTTGCGGATATCTCTGATTTAGATCCAACCACAAGTCTCCACGCCAGACTTCGTTTCATCGCGGATATCGATGCCAATGGTAATGCAGAGGTACTCAATAGTTTTCATCTCTTCTCTCGGAACGGGCAGAAGGGGATTTATGGCGAAGCTCAGCTCTTGAGTCTTATAAAAAACTTCAACTCGACTCAGTTGGATG
>JAQTWO010000049.1 GCA_028689245.1 Candidatus Altimarinota bacterium
ATTGAAACGGGTCACGGAAAGTTCTCTCTCAAATTTTTCACGATTATAATAATACTTTCATTCAAATGAAACCTTTTCTCCGGCAAAATTGACTCGCGAATAGTCTATAATCTGAGAAAGGTCAGCAGAGTGTTGGACTTTTTTCCCGACCAGAAAAAATACGCCGATACTCATAATGAGGAATAAAAAAGAAATGACGAGAGCAATACGGCTTTTATTCATGGATGTCTCAATCAATCAGAGAATACAAAAAGGATAGGGAGTTCTGAGACCAATCTCGGAACAGACGATAATCAAACAAGTCTACCACGTACAGCGAAACCCGACATTACGCCCCACAACTGCAGACGCCCAATTTAATATCAACGTGAATACCCCGACATTCGTGCTACTATCAGCACCACCACCCCTAAGGAATATATTTCCTGTTGTGAGTGTCGTACCTCATACTCCATAGACATTTCCTATACCATTCGTTGTATGCGTGTAGGTACTGTTCGATGGACCGTAGAGTTTTCTATACGGATCGAATACGGAAGCAGTCCAGCCGGTATTGTGCCAATCCGTGTCACTGGGATCGAGATTGACCCATCCTGTTCCATAATCACTTCCATCCATCGTATTTGCCTTATTCACATGCTCCCAGACATTTCCGGCAAGATCCCAGATAACCTGTCCATTGGAGAGCTTGAGTTGTCGCTTGGTATCGCAAGATGTGTTTCAGAATCCTTCTCCGGTCTTGGTAGCCCAGGCTCTGGTGAGGAGTGGATACTGTGCTTGGGTACCGCTTGCGGATGTTCCGCATCCGAGAGTCGCATCATTGGATACTCCGTTCGAGATGTATCCACTTCCGGTTATCCGGTTGCTCCAATTGGAGTTCTGTGCTTCGATGTTTCGTGCGAGGGTCATCCACTCATTATTAGTGATGAGGTGGTATCCTGCACCCATCGATTGACAGGAAGCAATAGCTCCCGATTGAGTGATGTCGGCGATTGGATATTTGCCTATCATGGAAACAGGAACTTTCCCTGGAATAGAGGCAACGGTATTCCAGCCGGTTCCTCCCATACTGCTCGTTGGAACATCCGCATCACTATAACTCATCTCATACTTCGCCACACAGAATCCCGGTTGATTGAACTCTTTGTTTCCGGGTACCGGTAGGAAGCCCGGGGGACAGGAGGAGGGAGAGTTCAGTCCTGCTCCGTTGACATAGGATATCTGGAGGGACTGGAGTTGTGTTCCTGTTCCGACGATGAAATCGGATGCAGAGAAGAGAGCTTTGTATTCATCGGAAGTTCTCCGAATATCCAGGGAACCCGAAGTGATGATATTCTGTATTTCCTGTGCCGGTTTTCCTTTGTCCGATCCTGTGCTGCTTATGAGGATACCGAGAGAGTCACCGATGGTGGCAGGGAATCGTTTGGAGTAGTCGGAGGAAGTGGAGGCGAAGGTGGTGGGGATAAGTTCATCACCTCACCATTGCCTCACTCCCACTGCCCCTGATAGGACTGCCTTCGGGAGCCTCCAGGGAACCTCTCCTTCGGAGGAGAGGGGAACAAAAGCAGTCACTGTGCTCGAATCTTCCAGAAACACCAGAGCCTGCATCTTGTCTTGTTTGAGGTTGACTGTGTAGGTAGGGTACATAGTGGGATCAACCGGATCTTTTGTTGCTCAGGGTGAGAGTTTTACGAGAGATTCTATCTGTTCTTTTGCAAACCCTTGGTTTCCGATAGTGACTCATGAAGCGGTGATAGCCACAGAACCTTCTGGCATGGGATAGGTTCCGGAGCGTATCTGAAAGAGATCGAGTCACTTCTTGAGATTCGTGAGATTCGATATCCGAGCAGAGTCACGGGCAGAACCGGAGAAACTTCCGAGATTGAGGAATGCGATGGTTCCGAGGATGACGAGGATGGTTATGACAACGATGAGTTCTACGAGGGTGAAACCAAGTATGGAGAGTGGTTTGTTGGATTTTTGATAGATTTGATAGAGATGTTTCTCTGAAACATCTCTCTGGGTGGTGGTATTTTTTGTAGAATTCATAGAGGGGAAGATAAGAATAATGAAAAATTTTATCCTGCTTGCGAACATATGTCGTAAATATCCCCGTCCCATGATTATTGGTTTTTGTGAGAGTATTCTCTTGATACAAACACAATCTATCGGGAGAACCAGAATGAAAAACCTTTCCAAAAAAGAAACTTAAACGATTTCTACCAAAACGCCGTCAAAATCGACTCTATCTCCTTTTCGAAGTTTCTTCCGAAGCTGGAGCTCCGTCACACCGTTCACACTCACGAGCCCCTGAGAGATGGCGATTTTCGCCTGTCCGCCTGTTTCCGTCAGATTCAGGAGCTTCATAAGTTTATTCATTTCGATGTATTCTGAGGTGAGGGTGAAGGTTTTCATAAAGAGAGAATTTAAGAATTTTTAAAAAATGTCATTCCGGAATTTTTCGAGAAAATACTTTCCGAAGTAGCTATATGTCTTTCGAAAAATATCAGGAATCTACCGCTTATGAAAAACTTAGTGAGAAAAATCTTTTTTGGAAGTTTTTTAGAAATCGGGAGATTGCCACGAATATTTGAAGAAGTTTTTACAGAGATTCTCGCTACTTATTCGGATTCGTCGTAATCACTTGTTCCTCAAAATAGCTCGCCAATACCTGAATCCCGACATGTTCGGTTCCGGCAAAGAAGAGCCCTTGTCCGACGGCAGAGTTGAGGAGAATGTATTTCTCCTGTTCCGTGAGCTTGAAGACATTCTGGAGGACATCGATGGAGGCGGGAGACTGCTTCAAGAGGAGCTGGATCGAAGAGTTGGTCACGATGGCTTTTCATTGAGAGCTTTGCATGAAGTCTTCGACGTCTTGCGTGATGGTTGTGATGCCGAGACCGTATTTTCGGGCTCGCTTGACGAGACCGAAGAGGAATTTTGCACTGTCTTCATGCTGCATGATATTCCATGCCTCATCGACCACCAAGACACGCTTCCTAAGTGAACTTCGTGTTACATTCCAAACATATCCGAGGAGCATGTACATGGCGATCGGACGGAGAATCTCGTCGAGATCACGAACGGAGAATACTACGAGACCATCGGTCAGATTGATATTGGTCGCCTCCGAGAATACTCCGGAGAAAATTCCCGTTACGTATTTTTCGAGACGTTCACAGAGCCCTTTCCCTCCATCCATGGTCTCAAGAACCGAGTAGAGATCTTTCATGATCGGCACTTCTTTTCCATTCACATCGTCATCGGTCATGGTAATCCCCTTGAGCGAATACGTGGTGATAATGGCTTTTTCGAGGATGGAAGATTCGGATGGCGTGCATTTTCCGAGCATGAGATTCATGAGTCCCAAGAGATTGATAACCGCCCCGCGGAGGAGATCTCACGGTTTCGTCTCCGTATCTTTCAGAGCACGAGGGAGATCGAATGGATTGATACGTTCATTGGAATTCAGATTGATATTGACATATGTCCCCCCAACGGTGTCCACGAGGGTTTTGTACTCATGCTCGGGATCGAGGACGATCACATCGGTTCCGAGCATGAGCGAGCGGAGGATTTCAAGCTTCACGGCGAACGATTTTCCTCATCCGGACTTCGCGAATACGACCATATTCGCATTCTCGGTACGGAATCGGTCAAATATTATGAGCGAGTTGTTGTGGGTGTTGATCCCATAGAGGATTCCGTCATCCTGGGAGAGAGAGTTGGAAGTGAATGGAAATGTGGTAGAAAGTCCTTTCGTCGAGATGTTTCGGTACACTCCCACCTCGTCGCGAGCGAACGGTCCGGTTGCCACGAATCCTTGCTCGGAGCGGAGAAATGCCTGTTTTGTGAGGATATTGCGTCCGGAAAGAAGCGTATCGAGCGTGTTGGAGAGCTTCTTGGTCTGTTCTTCCGAATCCGCATAGATGCTGATATAGATGGAAAAATGAAAATACCGTTCCTGCCCTCGCGTGAGCGATGCACGAAGTTCTTCGACATCCTGCACCTGCGCATCGAGAGCCGGATCATTGATGAGTCCGCGGTCCGCATTGAGTGCTCGTTCGGAATTGAGCTCTGTCAGACGCTTTCGGAGGTACTTCATAATATATGCCGACTCCACTGGATAGATGAACATGGACATATCGAACTTCACATCCCAGTTGATGAGCGGTCCGAGCCAGTTTCCCTCAAGGAAATCCGGGTACGCATACGTAAAGAAGGTTCGGATATACGTGTCACCGATTTGAAGTTTTGCAGCATCGATCTTCATCATAGAAGGAGCAATAGCATCCTTCACAAAGGCAAGGGCTTCGCGATATTCTCGCTCGCCCTGTCGGATCTCGTCCGCTTCCTGTTTGGTGAGTTTCTTGTTGGAAACATCCTCGGACAGGTTCGATGCAACTGGAATCGCTGGACTTATTTCTGATGCCAAAACAGGTGTTTCGATGATAGCGATTTTCGGAGTGACGATTCATGGTTGCAGGAGATCCGATTCATATCACTCCGCATCGCCCGTATAATTTTTCGAAATAAGTTCGAGGAGAGCTTGATTGGCCATAAAAGAAAGGTAATTCTAAAAAGAAAGATAGCTGTTGTTTTTTTATTCCCGTAGTATATGAAATCCGCAGGAAAATTCAATTTTATAGTAGTAGGAACCATGAAATAACCTTAATTCGTCCAATTCCACTCGGTTATAAATTGAGCCGGTATATCCGGAGAAACGTTTTTTTCGACTGCCCTATCGCCCTTATAGTGCATGACGATAAGAGTAATATCGTCGAATTGCCTATGTCCATATCCCATGAATCGTGAAAGCTCCGTGGTTATGTTATTGAACACGCCTTGGGCTGTTTTGATGGGGGTGTGTTCGATAATATCGACGAGTCGATCGATCCCGAGCATCATATCACTCTCGCTTTTCCCATTTCGAGCCTCGGTGATACCATCGGTATAGAGAACGATAACATCGTCTTGTTCGATAGCGATCTGTGTTTCTTTCAGAATCTTTGAGATGTTTTTCGTCATACCGAGAGCAACTCCTCAGGATTTTATCTTAAATGCCCGATGTTGGGATGTCTTGTAGACGATGAGATATTCATGTCCTGCACCGGTCATGTACATCTTTTTTTCTTCCTCATTCCAACGAATCATCAGGAGAGTCATGAGCATGTTGGATTTGACGCGTGGTTTTACGATCTCATTCGTACGAGCGAGAATATCTGCCGAGTTTTCGACGATCTTCGAGAAACCCGAGATAAGTGCATTGACAATCATCATGACGAATCCTGCCGCTACTCCGTGACCGGTTACATCTCCTATATAGATATAATAATTCGCACCTTGTTCGATGATATCATAACTATCTCCTCCTACTTCTGTTGCGGATTTCGTATCGGAAACGATATCGATGGACGGGATGACGATCGTCGGTTTTTTGAGGACATGACGTTGGATTTCGGAGGCGAATTCCACCTCGGATTTCAGTATTCGTCCCGCCTTGAATTCTTCCTTGAAGTTCTTGAGAATCTCCAGACTTTTATTGAAGAAGTTGATCACGAATCGGACATCGGGGTTCATATTTCCAACGAGGAGTGACCCTCCACGTTTGGATCCCGTTAGGAAAAAGGCAATCTCTTTTTTCAGACCTCGAACCGGTTTTATAGAAGTGACATAGGCGAGGAGCGAGAGTATAAGTATCTCGATTATGGCAAGAACCGGGATATAGGGAACATAATCCTGCATCAATGCACGTCATCATGTTGGCAGAAATAGGTCCCCGACAACAAACACTCCGTTTATGAGAATGAATAAAAAGACAAAAAGAAAAAAGATATTGCGGAGAAGAAAATTCATACATTAAGAAGAAAACAGAGTACTGCACGCCAGTATATCATATATTCGGTTTTTATGCAAAAATACAGCTCTGACGAAATATTCTATAATAATAGCGACCACTTATTACGGAAAATAGAGTAAACTGAATGTGCATACATTTATTTACATCCCTAACAAGTGGTCTATGGATACTATTGTACAAAAAGAAGGCTTTGGAAAGCGAAAGTATTTCTCTCTTTCCGGGGAGCCTTTTTGCTTGAGGCTTGTTTGTGTTCCTGTCGGATGTTGATTCTGTTTTTGATAGACAGGTTCATGAGATGCGTTCGGAAGTCATGAGGACATGTCGTCGAATTATATGCTTGCCTGTTTGAATCCCATGGCTTTTTTGTCGGCAAGGGTCTGATTGTTTTCTATCATGGATCCGAGTAACGGTGCAATATTGCTCATCATACGAATATCCGTATCTTCAAAACTTCCGTGATTTTTCTTTCCGAGGATGAAAAAACCTTTCAGATTTTCTCGTGTTTTGAGAGGAAGAATATAGAGACTGTCGTTCTCGTCGGTTCCGAGTATCTCGCCCGTACTTGGTATCTGTCCAATTTCCGCATGTGCCTGTATTTCCCCAATCGCTTTCTGATTGATGGGCCAGATGGAAGGAAATCGTGAATTGTACTTGTGAATAAACAAACCGGGAACTACGGGATGTTGTTCAATCGAGAGAATATAATCGACATGAATGGTTTTTGAAATATGATCCACTATATCTTTGAATCCTTGTTCTCCAAGCTTGGAAAGCTGATCGATTTTCGAATTCATCTCGTAGAGGGAAGCGAGTTCCTTTCATGATTCGAGGAGTCGTCCATTTCCTATCTCGATGATGTGTTTATAGAGAGTGATGATTTTCTCTGGATTCTGTGTTTCCAGATAGGTGATATCTTCTTTTGTAAGCATCACGACACTGACTCATTCTCCGATAGCGACTGCCTCTACATCCTTTTGATTGCGGTCGAAAAGCACCCCTTCCCCGATAAAGCTTCCCGTATAGGCACGTCCCACCTCTTTTTTCTCACCTGTGGGGGTTTGGCGGAGTATGGACAGAGCTCAGGAGGAAACGATGTAAAAATATGGATTTTCTCCAGGAGTAAAGAGCACTTCGTTGTTGATCAGGGCACGTTTCTTTTTCTTGAAAAAACTATCGAATCCTTCCAAGAATGCGAGGATGGGATGAATCGAGAGGCTTTGTTTGAGAGCACCGAGGGATTGCTTCAGAATAGGGGATTCTGGAGGTTTTCTTGTCTCGGCAGCATATTGGATTTCTTTTGACATAATTTTGTTGAGTTATCAGTTATCAGATTGGTATATTAAAAGTTCCTTTTTGATTACCACCTTCTAATATCTGCCATCTGTCGTTTATTTTACTAAAACTTTGCGACCAAGTCTTTGTCTCGAACCCTGCTTGCGAAGGTGTCCTTCGTTATCAGATTTTTATTGTAGAGCATTTCGAGGTATTTATCCATGAGAATCATCCCTTCATTCCCCCCGAGTTCTATCATGGAGTAGATCTGATGCGTGAGTCCTTGTATGATGATGCTTCGAATCGCATCGTTGTTCATAAGTATCTCGCGTGCCACAATCCGTCATCCGGAATTTTTCTTCGGAAGGAGTGTTTGGCTTACGACTGCGGCGAGACTCATGGCGAGTTGTACGCGAATCTGACTCTGACCTGCTGGAGGAAAAGAATCGATGATACGATCGATAGATTGAACCGTATCATTCGTATGGAGCGTGGAAAGTACGAGGTGCCCGGTTTCCGCAAGCGTTAGGGCTGCTTGAATCGTCTCAGGATCACGCATTTCCCCGACCATGATGATATCCGGATCTTCACGGAGTGCGGATTTGATAGCGCGTGCAAATGAGTTCGTATGAGTCCCGACTTCACGCTGGTGTATGAGACAGTCTTTCCCCTGAAAATTAAATTCGATAGGATCCTCTATCGTGATAATATGCTTCTTCATCGTCGTATTGATATACTCGATCATGCTTGCAAGGGTGGTGGATTTTCCACTTCCTGTTGGTCCTGTGACGATGATGAGACCCTTATCACGATGCAATAGTTTCATAACCTCTTCTGGAATAGTGAGATCTTTGCAGCTCGGGATATTGGTGGGAATATACCGGATCGCGATACCGAAGCCTTTGGCATTTTCAAATACGTTTACACGGAATTTATGAATACCGTGAGCATAACTGAAATCGCCCTCGTGATCAACCATGAGTTTCTCGGTTCTCTCAGGACCGATCATCTCGGTAATGATAGCCAGAATATCTTCTTTTTCCGTTGTTCCGAAACTTGTCAGTACTTCGATGTCTCCCGAGTGTTTTCTCACATGAGGAGTTGACCCGGCGGTGAAGTGGATATCCGGAATCTGAGTCGTGATCATGTCATCCAGAAGTTGCTTGAAACGTTCGATTATCATAAAAAGGAGTGATGGAATATTTGTGCCATATTATCACATACTCTCGGAAAATGCAAAAAGTATGCCCGATTAACTCATTTTATTTCTCCGAAACAATCCGGTCTTGTTTTCTACTTTTGAAAAATCCGCGGTTCGTGAGATATTGAGGAGCACTCACATCGACAGCATGAGGGAGAGGAGAGAAGATCCTCCGTAGCTGATAAATGGAAGCGTGATTCCGGTAAGGGGAAGAATATTGAGATTTACGCCTATATTGATAAATGCTTGTGTAAGAAGAAGGGTGGTAATCCCGGTCGCGACGTATTTTCCAAAGATATTGTCCGTGGCTTCAGCGATGAGAAATCCACGCCAACCGATGTAGAGATAGAGCGACACGAGCAAGAGAACTCCGACAAATCCGAGTTCTTCCGATATCACGGAAAAAATGAAATCCCCCTCCACTTCGGGGAGATATCCGAATTTCTGTACTGATTTTCCGAACCCGAGTCCGAAAAATCAGCCACTTCCGATAGCGATAAGTCCTTGTTCCGTCTGGAAGTTGATAGTTTTATTCTGTATGGCGTTTTTGTTGTCCGCGAGGAAGTTGTCGACGCGATCCGTGATATAGGAGAAAGAATTTCTATCAATCGGAGTCGTGTGTTTTCCGAGACCGTAGATAGAAAGAGCAAATACTATAAATACTCCTGCTGAAGTCAGGAGATGTTTGACATTGCCTCCGCCAACAAAGAACATGGCAACCACGAGCGGAGTACAGATGAGAATCGATCCGAAATCGGGTTGGAGTATGAGAAGGAACATGACTATGCCGAAATTGAACATATACGGCACGAATCCATTGAAGAAATCGGAAATCTGAGCATGTCGTTTTTTGAGAAAATACGCGAGATAGATGACGAGCCCAAACTTCATGAATTCTACGGGCTGGAGAGAAAATGGGAGAAAGGGTACATTGATCCACCCACGTGCTCCATTGTATGTTGTTCCGATAAATAAGACCAGCACGAGAGAGAGAATACATGCCAAAAATATATGCTTGGCATATTTTTCAAAAAGGGAATAAGGTGTTTTTACAATAAATGCAAACAAGAAGAAACTGAGCACGACATGTGTGATATTTTTGATGAGGTAAAAGTAGTTGTTCGGCTCCGAAAGTACTCCTTTCGTCACCATGAGTGAAGTGACCTTGAAAGACGGATACACGCTTACTGAGCTAATCATGATCATCCCGAAAACCACGAGAGAGAGGATGATGAAAAAGATGGAATAATCGATATTTTTGGATTGCATGAAGATAGGGAATAGGGAATAGGTGAGAAAGTTTATCTTGACAGAAATCCCATGATACTCGGATCTATCTTGAAAATCACACTTGTCAGGAGTTCTATGAGGATAAAAATGATAAGAGGGGTAAAATCCATGCCACCGGCTGTCGTTGGAATGAACCGTCTAACGATTGCATAGAGCGGCACAATAATCTTCTGTATCCATACTGGTCGGAACCGTATTCATACGAGAGATCCCCAAGAGAGGATCACATCGATAAAAACCACCCACTGGATAAGTCAGAGAAATATAACGATCGTAAAGAGGAAAATGGTCATACTCAATATTATTTTATAATATGTTCCCATAGTATGGAAAAACCATAGAAATCAACCTTTTTCTTGGGTTTGATACAAAAACCACGTCTATTTCATGAATAGAGTGATAAAATAGAGACGAGAAGGAGTGAAAATACGATTTGCACTTTATGGAGATTCTCTTATACTTATGCCAAGTTTTACGTCCAAAAGGAGAGAGAGTATATAAGCTTTATTTCGTCACATCATTTCTATGCACCCCACACCAAACAACAACAAAACCCCACACACTTCACACATCTCACACATCCTCCACCCCAAGAACTTCCTCGGTTTCACCCTCATCGAACTCATCGTCGTCATAACGATCCTCGTCATCCTCTGAACCATAGCATTTGTGAATCTCGGAGGTTTTCAGAGCAGTGCCAGAGATGGGAGAAGAGTATCGGATATGG
>JAQTWO010000050.1 GCA_028689245.1 Candidatus Altimarinota bacterium
TCCTCACGTCTCGCAACACTTCAAAAGACGTTGTTGCCGGACTTGGTGTTGGAGCCGACGACTATCTCGGAAAACCCTTCGATTTCGAAGAGCTCATTGCTCGTATACTTTCACTCGGAAGGAGAAGCGTTTCCAATAAAACCACCGTTATCCAAATCGAGGATGTGGAAATCGATACAACGAAACGTCTGGTGACAAAAAATTCCGAAATAGTGGATCTCTCCGCAAAAGAATTCGACTTGATTCAATACTTGGCTCAGAATCGGGGAACTCCCATCGATCGTCAGATCCTCCTGGAAAAAGTCTGGGGAGAATTCGACGCCTATATGTTCTCCCGAACCGTGGATGTACATATAAGCACTCTTCGCAAGAAACTCGGAGAAAATATAATAGAAACCAGAAAAGGATTCGGGTATCTCGTAAACTAATCTCCCCCAGGAGATGGGACATATCGCGAAACAAAGAAGGGCAGATAGACGTTCATTTTCCGTATTCATTTTCCCACATTCATGACATCATCATCTCTCTCCAAACAAAAACACCGACTGGCAACGCTCTTTTCATTGTCGATTTTTGCCATCACCGTCGTACTCGATATCGGATTTATCTCATTCAAATATTTCGACTATGAAAAACAAGAGACGAATAGACTTTCATTTCAAGCACAGGGCATAGCCAGAATCGTGAAGGAGAATCCTCTCTTTCTCGACAATATGCTTCAAGGAAAAGAGTTTAATATGCCCCTGCCGACGAACCCGATGAGAAGACCCTGAGGAAATAACGATGGAGCAAAACCATGAGATCGATCAAAAATACAGATGGAAAATTTCTTCATCTACCATACTCAGACCAATAAAATACTGTTCTCTCCACAAAAAAACGATGAAGCCTATCTCTCTATACTGAAAGAAGTCAAAGAACAAGGACCGGAATGAGAAACACGCTTTCGATTCAATGAATCCGAATACGTATTTGTAAATATTCCAATCGGTCTCCAACTCAGTGTCGTCGTATTCACTGAAACACGGATAACCAACGAAAGCATGGTATTTGATCTGCTCATATACCTGCTCGGGGCTATCGTGCTCTCTCTTGGCGTATATATCGTCAGCTATCGATTCGTAGACGATACCCTCTCTCCGGTCGAGAAAAGCATGGAACAAATGGAACAGTTCATACACAATGCCGGGCATGAACTCAAAACTCCGATCTCGGTCATCAAGAGCTCATTGGAACTGATGCGTTTGAAAAAAAACTATGAAGAAGGCATATCCGAGAGCATTGGGGAACTCAACCGCATGGACGGTCTCATACAGGCTCTGATTCGCCTCTCGACCATGGGAGATACCGAGATACGAGAACCTGTCAATATACCAGAAATCTTTGAGAAACTCGAAAAAAACTATCGCGAAAAACTCGATGAGAAAGGGATCCATCTTCAGGTAATACAGAAAAAACATCCTCAAATCAGAGCCAACAGAGAATACGCGGAGATACTCTTCAGCAATATCCTCGGAAATGCTATCAAATACAATCGTGATAATGGCTCCATCATCGTAACGATAGATCAGAAAAAAATCACCATAGAGGATACGGGAATCGGGATTGCTCCTGAAAATCTTGAAAAGATATTCGATAGATTCTATCAGGAAAACGAATCGAGAACCGTAGATTCATTTGGGATTGGACTCTCTCTTGTCGCGCGAATCGCAGCTCTCTACAAGTGGCATGTAAGTGTAGAAAGTACCAAGGGAGTAGGGACAATCGTCAAAGTAGAATTCTAGGAATCTTTGTACACCGCATTTACACAATATCCCTATGCTATCGGTACATTCTTCTTGAAATGTACCGATATTTTATATCCTCTCCTCGCTCCTGTTTCTATGAAAAATATTTCTGCCGTACTCGGTATCCTTGTCATGAGCTCCTCAGTTCTTGCTTCTTGTTCTGGTCCGACAAATTCGGATGCTTCCGCCGTCGATGGGACATCTCAGTCATGAAATATGACTTCTCAGACACAAAACGATCCCCTGTCTCAAAAACGGAACCATTCTTCCCGTAAGGTGAACTCAAATAGCCGAAATTCTATTCATTCCGACACAAATTCACGGGCATCATAATCAAAATATGCTTTTTACACAGAGCTTACATCCGGTGTATATACTTACTTTGTAATCTCATGAAAGGATTGCAGGATACACGAAAGAGCATCATACGTTCTGGACAAAGAGGAGAACGAACTCATCCTCCATGAGTCTCCCCCAAACAAAAACATGCTCTTTCAAAAATTTTATCTTTTAAATATTATCTACTATGAAAACCAAAATACTCGCCTGAGTTGCGCTCGTAACTCTCGCAACCGCTGGAACTCTTGCTTATGCTGCCAACACCAGCACATGATCGACAGTTTTACATAAAGTCACCAATGGAATGCATATTTCCGGAAGTGGCGGATTCATGGGTGAACACACGGGAATGTGAAGGATGGGGGGATGATTCGGGATAATGGGAAAATGAGCTATGACCGAACTCACGGATGCCGAAAAAACACAACTCGCAACCATGACTGATGCAGAAAAGAAGGTATTTTTCGAAGCGAAATTCACCGCTGAAAAATCCCTCCGAGATGCCAAGGAAGCGGTTATCGACAAGCTTATTAACGGAGAGACCCTTTCTGATGCGGAAAAGGCAACCCTTCTCACTATCAAAACCGAACGTGCTGCAGCAAAGAGCGAACGCCTGGCGCGAGAAGCACAAATGACAGAGATGAAACCGATCCTTGAGAAAGTAAGAAACGGGGCTTCTCTCACGTCCGACGAACAAACGAAATTTGACGCTTTCAAGGCAACGATGCCACAAAACGGACAACAAGGACACAATGGCAAAAAAGGTGGTGGTATGATGGGGCGCATAGAACGTTAATACGCCTCCTGCCATACAAGGTCTAGAGAGAAACAACGGATGTATTCAACATGTACGATACTATAAAATAGAGCGGTATATCCGCTCTATTTTTTCGGAACCTCCTTGATATCTCGCTTTTTCCGGAAACAAGATGGCAGGAGTTCAACTATGTCCATAAAATTCAAGTACGGTTTTCCGTATAAAAAACAACACAGAATTGGAGCGTTCTGTGTTGTTTCGATTGGATGGTCCGAGAATGAGGTTCTTACGAGTTGTACACACCTTCCGTGGCATACCACCGACTCGATTACTCCTTCATTTCTACGCTCGATATTTTCGCATATCCGAGTCCTATATCATTTGCCTGAATCCTGTTATTGCTCACCGTCAGGAGGGTGGTATCAAGATAGAGGTTTCGGGCTATGAAATCGTTTGAGAAGTTCCAAATCTGATTCGCGAAATATTCTCAGACAGAAGAGTCTGCATAGCAGTAAGGTGGAACATAATTTGTGGAGGAACTACAGTATTCTCCTCCTCCGATGAGTTTATAACATGTCGGCTTGCTCTCGGTCGTGGAATATTGTTTACAATCTTCTGTCCGCTTCGCATCGAGACCGTTTCGGTCGATGTGGGTGATACGGGATTGTTCTTTGATTCCTCCTGTCGGATCAATAGAGAGGGTGACAGTTCCTTGCCATGCATCACTATTGCGATAGGTATTTGCTTTATCATTGGCACTCGTCATGAGGGTCACTGGCATGAAGAGGAGATTTTTCTTGGCATACCAAGTGAAGAGCCGAGGGTTTTGAAGTACATCAGAGCTCGATCCCGCATCTCCAAGGGTGAGAGTCGAGAGTTGTTTCGGATTGGCAACATCCGCCACATCATAGAGATCGACTTTGATTCCTGCATTTTGTGTCCCTCCCCACTGATTGGTTTTTGTATCGTATCCGATACCGATGAGGTGCGTCGCATCGTATGGGTGGAGGTACGTAGAATACCCTGGGATTTTGAGTTCTCCGAGAATCTTTGGAGCTTTTGCATCACTCAAATCGATGGTAAAGAGTGGATCTATTTGCTTGAATGTAACAAGATAGAGCCTATTTCCGATGAATCGGGAACTCTGGAAATTCTCATCTTTCCCGATATTTTGGAGCTTTCCGAGTACTTGGAGTTTCGGATCGAGGATAAAGAGCTCGGTTGACTGACTCGGATAGCTATGACTTGTTACCACTCGAAAGTTTCCAGTTGTTGCATCTTCATCCATGGAGTATTGACTGAGAGGTGATCCGGGAATAATAGCAGAGGCGACATACGAGGTTGTATCACCTTGTATTGCCATCTTGTGGATGAGCGTGTTTTGCCCCTGATAGTAGTAAGGCATGGCACAGAACATTCCTGGTGCACATCGGAAATCATAGCTCGTAGAGAGGCGGGAAGTTATGTAGAGATTGGAGAGACTCATGTGAATCTCGTTCACATCTCCAAAGAGCACTTTGGTCTTGGTTTCTTTCGTTGCATCTTCGGTATCGATGATAGAAAGGGTAACGAGACTCGGAGTGAAATCGAATTTCTTCATCGTTTCCGCATCGGGTAAGACATATTCTATATCCGAGCAGGTCGCGTTATCTTTTTTTGTCAGATTATACGGAAGAAGTTTCCCTTTTTGACTGAAATTCTTTTCGCTCTCGACGTTTGTTTTGCGGAGTTCTATCTTTTGAGGTTTGATAGTGGATCCGATGAAATCGTTATTGAACTTGGTCTCATCGAGATTTTTGGTTGATCCATAATAAACTTCGTAAGGAAATGAAAATTGTGAATTGGAGAGAATATAGAGATATTTTCCAATCATGCGGGATTCGCTTACATTTCCGTCCGTTTCATAGTATCGATCGATTCGGAGATTATTCATATCCTTTATGTCGTACACAACCACGACCGTTTTTGTCTGTCGGTTGAACCAGTAACGGTATCCGTAGTCGGTATTGTTATACTTCGTAGAGAGGATGATGAGTTTCTTTCCCTGGAGAAAAAGTTTTGGTTCTATGAAACTCTCAGGGATCTTTATCTTCTTGATAATCGAAAGATCGGTTGCAGGGAATGCTTTTGCGATATAGACGGCATGATCTTTGTTGTTGTAATAATACACATTGGTTCCGTCTGTTTTGATCAGTTCGGATTCATCGACTCACGCAACCTGGAGATTCGTATTTGATACGTCCACGGCGCTTTCTTGTCGTATCGGATTGGATACGGCCGTTGTCCCTATGCTTGTCGGCGTTATCCCCTGAGTGACACCCTTATCCATGATAGCCCCATCGAGCATAAGACCTCCTCCGAACAAGTATCTCCCTCCGTAAGGATGAGCCGCATAGTAGTCTTTGATAAAACCTTTCATGACACTTTCCATATTGTCGCAACTACTGAAAGAACGGAGTTTAAAATCCGTTGCGAGCGTTTTTGCTCCAGCATCCTGTTTATTCTTCTCGATATCGGAGAGTTGCGTATCCGTACCGGTTGCGGTGGTATCGAGACATTTCGGAGTACCCGCCTGTATGCACATTCTCATGGTACAAGCAGCAACTCCATTTTCACTGATGCTACAATTATTACATCCATCGGTGTATGTTTTACAGGAACCAAGGTTCACTCCGTTCACGATAACATCGTCTGCATGAACGTGAGAAATTATTGCCCCAAAACCGATGATAATAGGGACGAGAAAAGTATATCTCATAAGAAAAAAGAAAAGAAATAAAATATCTTTCTGTCACTTACAACGAATATGAGAAAATTTGGTGACAAATTACTCTCCAAAAACCTGAACATAATATACTTGTCCATCCTTCACTACATACCCAACCCCCATCGTACCCCAATCATCGAGCATATTGGCACGATGTCCTCAACTATTGGCAAGTCCTATGAGCAATATGTGAAAACTGAGATTTCCTCCAGCGATATTTTCGCCAACGGATCCCGCTATCTGTATACCGTTGCGTTTAGCCGTTCCGATTATCTTCTCCCCATGAGAATCCGTGTGCGAGATGGTATTGTGCGCGGCCATGTCTTGTGCTTTTATGAGGGCGAGAGCACTGAGTTGATCATCGAGTCTGAGTAATGGTTTTCCAGATCTCGCACGTACTTTGTTGACATAATTGAGGGATTCCGGAGCAACCTTGTCCCCATCTGAGATGCCGATATCTCTCGTCGCCCCATCCATATCGCTTGAGTAGAGAGGAAGCACGTCACCATATACGATAGGACCATTGTAAGCGGCAAATCCGTTATCGTAGTTAACTTCCACGAGATATACTCCGGTACTTGAGAGCTCGATGGTTTTTTCAAATACTTTCCCTCGCTTGAGATACCCATCACTATCGAGACTATTGGCATCGAAAGAGTATTTCTCCACATCTCCATTTGGGAGGGTTATCATGATCTCTCTTTTTACATTCTTTCCTTTTGTCACGATTCCACGAATAGAAAGCTTTCCATCCACAACATCTGTTGTGATATTCTCATTTTTCTCTTCTCGATACCCCTGCGAAAGCGTCATGGTCTTTTTGAATATGCTCACGGGGGTGGTGTACGTATCATGAGAAAACGGAGTCAGACTTCTCTGACTCATCACTTGTACCGTAACCGGTTTCGTGATATCGAAAGATTGGAGCGTATTCGCTCAGAGGGCAATGGTTTCAAAACCATGGTATGCAACCATTTGTACACCATCGGTGATCGTGAGCGTATGAAAATCCGCGGTCGGAAATCGGATACGATAAAAAGACGTAAGATTCGAGAGTTCGATACGTTCTGTCTGAATATCTGATAACAATCCTATATCCCCGGATAGGGGAGCAAGTTTCTTGCCTGTGAAAACCGCATCATCGAACACGAATATATCCAAAATGTTGTTTGTGGAATCGAAACCGTTTCCTGATGCCATGACGAGTGAATATGTTCCCGTCTCCTCCAGAGGATAACTATACTCGAAACGCCCATCGATTCACTTCTTCATGACGAGGGCGATATCTTTCCCGGAAGGAGATTGCATATAGAGAAGAGTATTTGTCTTACTGAGAAGCTCCTTTCCAGTGATATGAAGCGTCTCGTTCTTCAGGTAGGTATTCGGGATTCCCGAATCGAGCTCGATTCAGAGCTTCTGGAAAGTATCGGGGAGTATGGTTTTTTTGATATAGTCTTTTGGAGCGGTTCCGAGTATCTGAATCGTCCCGGAAAATCTTCCGCTGGATATGCTGCCAAGCGTACGGAAAGCCGTACTTGTGAGATCCGTGAGGTTCGGATATTTTTTGCAGTTCGGTCGATCATTCACTTTTACGACAACGGATTTCTCTCATTTCCCTACCTGCACGAACGTGTTGAACGGTATGTTGCAGGCTGCGGCAGAATAAAAAGATTGGGAAAACGGATCTCCGTTTGCTGTGCGTCCTCACTCAAAACTATCGGCGTAGTAGGTGATATCGGTACTTCCGATTTTCGGGATATTTTTATGATCGTTGGGGGTAGTGGCACTCGTGGATTTGAGAGCATTCACATACGCCATCGTATCTTTGTAACTCGTTTGAAACAGTCGTACCTGTTCTTTGAACACTTTCTTGTCTCATTTTTGGAAAGCCTTGTCGATAGCCACAAGAGTATTTCCGAGGTTTATTTTCTTTTGCTCGATGAGTTTTTTCGCATCGGCATCGAGTGATGCCTGGGTCGCGACCGTATCGATGCGGATACGCACCTGTTCGTATGCTTTCCCGAGAATCGGCTGGGAAAAAGTCGGTGCCGCCCAAATGTACTGCGGAGCGAGTACGAGAGAGAGAATCAGAGTCAGGAGAGTCTTTTTCATAGGATGCAGACAAAAAATAATGGATGTATTTTATGTAATAAACAGGAAATGCAAATAAAAATATTTCCTTATATTTTTCCGTACTTGAGACCACAATACACGACAAATCCCTATCTACCAATTCACTCTTGACAAACCCTCCACTTCCCATACAATTTCTAGGCTCAGATACCGACATATCCGAGTAAGAGAAATACATACCCCCCCTCCTCGGCAAAATAGCGAGGAGATGGAACGTTTGTATTGCTCTTGGAGGTTCTTTTTTTTCGGTCCTATTTAATAAGGAAAACAGCATGAAAAAAGTTCTTGTGGCACTCGGGGCATCGCTTGCGATGCTGACAGGGTGTGGAGGAAACGATGGTCCAGCAGTGGCACCTGTTCAAGATTCGACAGGTGCGGCGTATGACTGGACCAAGGATCCCGCATTTTCGGGGATGATCGTTCATTCCGACCCAAAGGTATTTGGGTTTGATGATTCTTACGACAAATCCAGGGTCAAACCATTGCCAGATGCCGTGCCGGGCACATTAAATGAAAGGCTTGGTTATATTGAAAACCAGTGGATCTTTGCATTCGATAAAGATACGATTCCTTCTCCGGCACTCTGGGAAACAGTCACTCACAAGGCGACTTTTGTTCCATGGGTATCTCAGTACATCCCGTACCCCATAAAGGTAATGGATACGACAGATATCTCAGATGGTTGGACGATCGAGGCGGATCTGCCCAGCGAGAAGGTTGCGGGTATCGACGGCATCCTGAAGGGTCTCGTGAATCAGGGGGATATTTGGATTGTAAGACACCCTAAACAGGTTTTACCACAATTTGATACTCCAGATACACGAGCATGGTGGACGAGTTCTTTCCTACAAAGTTCTACACTTGAAAGTCCAACATTCGGCGATATGAAAACTATCAATGGGTCTGCAAGTTGGCACTTGTCGTATATCGGCATCGACCAACTGGTGGCGAAAGGAGTAGATTTCCGTACCGACATAGGGACGGGTGTGATCGATGGTGGTTTGAATATCTCGTATAGAGGAACTCATAATGAAGATCTCTCGGCAAGTGTTGAATACCTTGATCCATCTCCTGTGCCCGATACCAATGACTATGGACACAGAAATCATGGTACGGCGGTAGTTGGTGCCATTGCCGGATCGATCTTCGATAACGGCAAGGGGGTTCGCGGTGTCGTGCAAGGAAAGACGGTCTTCGTGGATTTTGAAGGAACTGATGGAAATTTCCGTGAAATGAAACGACGTATCCAGAAGGTCATAGCTCATCCGTTCAGACCTCGTGTGATCAACATGAGTATGACACTGGGAGAGAAAACTTATGGGTACTATTCAGGCATGCTTCAACTCTCGAATTTTCGAGTGGCAGACAATTACAGTGACGTGAAGCAATATCGGGACGTCTTCGCTGCAAATCCTGATGTACTGTTCGTTGTTTCGGCGATGAATAGTGGGGTGGATAGCATGTTCGACAACGGTATGGTTCACTACGTGTACGACAGTGTGGCTGGTTTCTGGAAATACCAACCTCTCGACAATGTCATGGTGGTCGGTGCAAATGGTCCGGACAATGTCCTTCATGGGTATTCCGACTATGGTGATGGGGTTGATATATCGGCTCCGGCTGGGTATATGGCACTTCGGTGCATTGTTGATGATGGTGGCAAGAGCAATTCTTTCTACTACACATTATCAAATGAGGCAGGTTATGGACTCTCACCCTATTCACCGGTATTTTCTGGCACTCATACTCCAGATGGATGTAAACCAGGAGTTGATCATGATGCCTTCTTTGGAACCAGTGCTGCAGCTCCGCTCGTCTCGGGTGCTGCTGTGTTACTCTTCTCCGCCGATCCGCTTCTGACCCCGAAGGATGTCAAAAACTATCTGACCCAAAACAGTCTGGTAGGCAACAAACTTCGGTATGCTGGGGAACGGTGGAAGACGAGTTCGGATGGAAAAGGAACTGAAAAGACAGCTCTCGACAAACCACTTCCCATCCTCGATGTGGCAGTTGCGTACGATGCAGTGATCGCCAACAAAAAGGCGATCGAGGAATTCAGCGTCTCCACAAGAGATACAAAAATTTCTATCATCGACAGCAATACTGCTCAGGATGAGTACTTCAGTCTTGTGGTGAATGGTACGGTCATAGGGAAAGTGGAGAATCCTCCGGGTGGAACTACGACCTATCCGGTAACCTTGAAGTCGGGTTCTAATCTCATAGAACTTCGTATTGCGAATTATTGGATTAGTGACACTCGTCTTACGATGAAGATTGATCCTGATGGTATTAAAAAAGAGTTTTATGGAGATGATATGAGCTATGCTTGGACTGTGAAGGCTCCTTGAGCTTTTCATAGTTTGGTATAGTTTTATAAAAACGGGTCTGCGGACCCGTTTTTTTTACTTCACACCATATCTCCCATCCAAACCCATCTCGATTATGCCACGTACTTCCATCATCGAGAGTTTGAATGCGATAGTAGTGATATCTTCACCAAGGTGGTCTTCGATTGA
Source organism: Candidatus Altimarinota bacterium (assembly GCA_028689245.1). Classification (GTDB taxonomy): domain Bacteria; phylum Patescibacteriota; class Gracilibacteria; order BD1-5; family UBA2023; genus UBA1545. Next base: position 10,300 of record JAQTWO010000050.1, read on the forward strand.
GGAGATATCGAGCGGTTCAACTCGGAGAAGTTCATA
>JAQTWO010000051.1 GCA_028689245.1 Candidatus Altimarinota bacterium
GATGTGTGCTTCGTTCTGGATAATGTGAGTACGAATACGTTTGCTTCTTCTACTGGTTGTCTGGCAAAGAAGAATATGAGTCTAAAGAGTTTGGATGGTAGTCTGGTGGGATATTGGGATATGGAGACATGTACGGGAACTGGATGAATATGTTGAGTCGGTGATAAGTTGAAGGATTTGAGTGGGAATGGGGGTGATGGGAGTTTTAGCGGGAATATCCTTCCAATAGGGACGGGATGATATATGTGAAAATGATATTATTTTAGTTGAAATGGTGCTTCAGCGACAACGAATTACTCTATGATTCATACAATCCAAGAACTGGATTTTAAAAGCTCTCCAGAATTTTCTGTATCGGTTATGCTAAAATCTGAGGAAACTTGTCCTTTGAATACAGCTGATTTTACCTGACCAAGTTATGCCTCCTTGGTAGTTGAAAGTAGTAGTAATTTTAATACAAATACATGAGCTTTTTCTCTGTGAGAGTCTGATTATTCTAGCACAAGATTTACTAAAGAATGTCAAACCACTGGTGGATATAGAATCAACCTTTTAGAAGGTACCAATTATTCCATCATAAGATCAAATAATAAAACTACTATATGACTATGGAAGACCATTACATTGGTATCAAGTTATTCAAAAGATGGCTTCAAAGAAACGGCTTTGTATATCAATGGAGTAAAACAAGGAAATTATACTGAGATATTTCGGAAGAAGATCTCGGGAATTATATCCAATAACAAGCTCTATTTTTGATCAAGAGCAGGTGGAGCCTGGTCCTATAAGTGAATCATCGACGACGTCAAAATCTACAACCGTGCCCTTTCCGACTCCGAGATCAGACAGCAGGCGAAGATTGCGGGATTTTAGACCTCACCCCAACCCTCTCCACGCATGGAGAGGGGGATTTTTAAGACCGGTCTCTTTTGTGAAAATAAGCTTTTTTTGTGTTTTTGTGAAAATGGATATAATACAGCCACTACATACATTAACTTACATATATATGTCCACCATTACTGTAAACATACCGAATAAAATTGATCACTATGTTCTTCCAAAAGAGCTCGAGGCAACTATTAGCGAGTTTATTCTTGAGTATATCGAGACCAAACAAGATATGGAACTCAAACAAGAACTTGCTTCTGATAAAAACTTTGCAATTTTAAATCGTAAACTCGAGATGAAATTATGAAGTTTATAGAAACAGAACATTTTCTCAGTCAGATTCACTCTTTGGGTGAGAGATTTCCAAAAATCGGTCATGATTGGCAAGATTTTAAGGAAACTTTCTCAGTCCAGTTATGAATCTCTCTATGAGAAGGGGTATATAAATTTCGATGTAAAAATTCATCTATTCCAACAGGAAAAAGTGGAGGTTTTCGGATTATTATAAAAGTATTCGAAAACAAAGTTCTACCTTTCATGATATATTCCAAAACAGATATTTCAAATGTTTCTAAAGCACAAATAGTGAATGCACTAAAAAAAGTTCTTGAAGAATTATAAATCTCTCGTGCCCTCTCTGACGATGAGATCAAACAGCAGGCGAAGATAGCGGGATTTTAGGACTTCCCCCTGCTCCTTCGTCGCTTCCCCCTCGGTTGAGGGGGATTAATGGGGAGTTTTTATCTTTTGATTTTTCCGGTAAATCCATATAATGCAGACACATCTTGTTTTGCTCGTGCATCTGCCTCGATTTTTTCTCTACAATTTTGTACGCTTTCCTGGAGTATGTAAGAACGGTGTGGTCATCGTACCGTCCGTGCTACTCCTCACGAGAACCTCTCGGTTCTCGATTACCGCTGAAAGGGAATACAAATGAGGTTATAACGGCGTATCCGAGGATGTTATGAAGTAATGAAAATGCCCATATATATTCTGTATATGGGCATTTTATCGCAGAAAAGTCTCGATGGCCTCCGAGGAGCAATCGCTCCGGTATGGGATACCGAGAAAGATGGTTCTTTTCCTTGTGGTTTGGTACTACTCTTGCACACGCTTCCCCGAGTGCAGGATATCGACGACAACAAAAGCAAAAGAAAATTCTCGAAAAGTTTGCAAAAAAGATACTTCTCTATATACTACCGTCCAAATCTCACATTTTACTTATTTCTTTGTCTCTATGAAAGATATTCACCCAAAGTTCTCTACACAAACAACCGTTCTTTGTTCCTGCGGGCATACATTTGTGACGGGAAGCACGATTACCACAGAAATAAAAGTGGAATCATGCAGCAAATGTCACCCGTTTTATACGGGAGAAAAACGTATTTTGAAAACCAGCTCCGTTGATAAATTCTACGCTCGTCAGAAAAAATCCGAATCCATTGCAAAATAATTTGAATGTACTTTCTCAAAAAGGCTCCATATTCTGGGGTCTTTTTGTTGATATAAACAAACACTTGGCATATTACCGAAAACCTATTGAGAAACATATCCTGAGAGGCATGCCGACCGAATATCACTCCTCCTGTCATGGGTATGAATCTTGACCATATCATCATCTACGACCAGTCCATCAGCCGAGAAAGCGATCATATTTCTCTTGATAATTTTTCGGGAAATATAGCCAAGGAGGTTATTTTTTAAGGACAGAACGGGGGAGAGAAGAGATTCGATTCTCTCTCTCCATACATGTGTTTGGGCGATAGGGAGAAATATCTTGTTCTTCTCCCGGAGAGATGTGTATTCTTCATCGGATGGTGTGAGATGAAGTATCGTTTCACAAAACGTCCGATTTGTTTCCATGAAGCGATCATAGGTGGTATCGATATCGTACACCGGTTTCAGGGATCGTATCCAATAGGCGAGATATACATCGTTCTCTATGGCAATTTTTTCAAGAGAGAGATGCTGTTCGGTCATGAAAAATGGGAAACAGAATTTCCCAGCTTCGTCTCATGGTTTGGTTCGTACTCCTCGGAGCATAGCAATAATCAGCACGCTTGTGCGAACAATCCAGAGCCTATTTACTGCCGTGATGATAAATAGATCAATATCAGACTCGGAGTGAGTGGCATACATAGCGAGACTATTGGAGACTGCAACCATCCGGAGTCCGGGGATCCAATGGATAGAGCGGATGAAATTTTGTGTTTTTTGGAATAACTCCTTTTCTCTTGAGGAAGGTGTTTTCTTGACCCCGAGAATGGATTCAAGTCGGTCTGTAATGATTTTTTGCATTGAGAAGAATAGATGGGGAATGAGTGAACATTGTATGATTTTTTTGATTTTTTCAAGTTTTTTCTTTGACTCTGTTTTTCTTTATGCTAACATCTGTCTTTCTCTTTTGGGGATATATAACTTGACCTTTTTGAATAGCATGATTTCACAAAAACGATTCATTCATGAGGACTTTGAGGAAGAAGATCTTTGGATCGATCTTTCTATTTTGAGGTTCTTGCGAGAAGAAATGTTGTTGGGGAATCTTGATCATATATCATTGAGAGACCCTTACAAACAGGGATTGTTCTCATCGAGAATCGACTGTTCTTGGGAGCGATTTCGACGTCGTGCTCTGTATCAGGTCTGACTTGGTTTTGCAGAGCCACGTATCGTGTATGGTCCTGACGGGGAACATATAGACAGCAAAAAACACACAGGACATCTTTGTTCCATGCGTATCACTCCTTTTTGATTTATCCAGATACGAGAACTGGAAAAAGAGGTGAAAAAATACGAAGGATTCAATCGGTATATCACGAAAATAAAGTCTTTCAATGAGAGAATCATGGGCATGAAATGAGGCATAGTCATGGGAATGACCGTATTTTTAATCGTCTGCATATTTGCGTTCGATATAAAAGTGAGTGCCATCATATCAAAAATTCCACTTCTGAGTTCCATAATAGATACGAAGGTGCTCCAAGAATTTGAAGCGATAAACGAGCAGGATGAATTCTATCGTGCCATGATGGGGGAAGACACTCTCCCAACTGAACCGCCCAAGAACGCATCTGGAAGCAGTACTGTTTCTTCTGATACCCCCTCCACCACTGCTAATCCTGCATCCAAAGTCTCTTCCAAGCCCATTGCTATTCCGAAAACTATCAAGAGTCTCATTCCCGAGAGGGTAAAAATCGAGAATATGGAAGTGCAGAATATTTCCTCAACTGAAAAGCTTTTTAAAATCAAATTGGATAACGGTGCGGTGCGGTATGTGGAGGTAAAGAAAGAAAGTGGGAAATATGAGATAGTCGGGAAGTAGTGATTATTTTCCCATGAGTATGGTTTTCTGTTCTCTTGTCAGTTGTTTTATTGCATATTCTCGTTTTCTCGCTTCGCTTATGGTTCCGAAACTTTCGGTATACACGAGTTCCACGGGACGTCGGATCTTGGTGTAGTGAGCCCCAGATTTCAGATGATTGTGCTCGTGAAGCCGTTTCTCCATGTCATTGGTCGAGCCAGTATAGAGAGAGTCGTCCGAGCAACGGAGGATGTAGGTTATGAAAGGCATATTATTTTTTGTAAATATGTTGAATCCAGAGCTTTTTTATGAGTGAGATCGAAAGGGTAGAGAGGATGAATCCTATGACTGGAACAAGAGCATTGATCAAAGGATTCGGAGTCTGTACGACAAAAAAGAAAAGCACAACGACAAAGTATGTCAAAATCGCGATGCTTGTTTTTCGAGCCAGACTTGTTTCCCATGCTTTGTTTCCGTCAACTTTCGCATTTCTTTCTTTGAGGATGGCGATTTCTTGTTCGAGGAGCGTGAGTTTGTCCATAAAATAAAAGATTTTAAATAATAGACCCCTTTCCAAAATTCTCCCAATTCTTTACTACAGACAGCGAACTTTCTTCAAGTTCGCGAAAATGAATTATATCAAGAGGATGGCTAAATAGAGAGTTTATTTCAGTACTTTGATATTGCCCTCAATAATACTCATGTGAGACATGTTGTTTTGAGCAAGCGAAAATAATTTTTGGTATCGAGCTCCACATCGATGCACTTAGGCACATTATGCATGGCTCCATAGAAGCATAAAGAGTACAATCAGAAAGAACTGAGGTTGTAAGATTTTTACAAGCATCTCTTATTGCTGAGAGTTCACCATGACTAGCAGGGTCATGTAATTTATTTCCGAGACTTATACCTTCTCCCACAATGATTCCATTTTGCACTACAACGGCACCAGCAGGAAATCCACCAAGATTTACTGATTCTTGAGCCTTTTCTATAGCCATTTCGATAAATTTTCTGTGATCCATAATTATCTAAAGTTATTAGTCGTGATTCTTTAAATATCGTTTCAAACGATGTGACAAAAAGGGATTCCTCGACTCCGCTCGGAATGACAAGATGATTTTTTAGGTTTCACAGCGGTAGATTCTTTGCTTCGCTCAGAATGACAAATTATTTTATCTATCCAGCTCCAGATATTCATCGATTCTAATCTGCCAGAGGAATTCGTCCACGTGCGATACGATAACCATAGCTCCTTCGTAGGCGTCGAGAGCTTCAGCGATGACCGGGAGGTGACGAAAATTGATGTGGTTGGTCGGTTCATCGAGGATGAGGAGACCTGGTTGCAATAGGACAAGTCGTGCAAAGGAAACAAGCCCTTTCTGCCCCTCTGAGAGGTATCGAATCTGCTGTTTCATAACCTCTCCGGTTATGAGAAATCCTGCAGCAGTTCCTCGAAGATACTGTTCCTCGACGAGACGTCCTGTTTCTTTAATAGCATCTGCGAGACAGTCATAGACGGTCTGATCGAAATCGAGTGTGGAGAAATCTTGTCGGTAGTACCCGACACGGATACCAGGGGCGATGGTCGCTCATTCGGACTGACCGGAAGCAAGGGTTTCAAGAAGGGTCGTCTTTCCTATACCGTTTGGTCCAGAGAGTGCGAGATGAGAATCCTTTCCAAGTTTTATGTCAGCAGTTTTCTCGACGATTTCGTGGTTCTCGATAACCGAGAAGCGTTGGATGGAAAGAATCGTTCCTCCGATATCTTTCTGCATAGGAATCGTGAATGGACGGATGGCACGGTCCTCGCGGCGGGTATCAACCATGGATTCTTCCAGTTCTTCCGCTTTGTCTCGCATTTTCTTTGCTACGAGACGAAGCTTTCCTCCTTTGTGGGCGAAGACATTCGCTTGCTCCTTGTTTGCTTGAGCTTCTTTGGCAAGCTGGGCGTTTTTCATGTTCTCGCGCTCGATCTGGGCTTTGATACGTTCGACTACATCGTAGTAATCCCCGACGAATTGTTCCACTTTTTTGGTGAATACATCGAGATAGAGAACCCCGTCCGTAAATGCATTCAGGAATTCCGCATCGTGGGAGATGACGATACAGGTTTTCTTGTAGGCTCGGAGAAAATCGGTCAGGTGATCGATCCCAGCACGGTCGAGATTATTGGTCGGCTCGTCCAAGAGGAGGATATCCGGCTTCTGGATAAGAGCGGCAGCAAGAAGCAGACGTGCCTGCTGACCTCCGGAAAAAGTTCCGATGATTTTGTCCAATGGAGCCCGAAGATTCACGATATCAAGCACTTCCGCGATGCGGGCATCGATATTGTAGACGGTATCGTCTGCGAAATATTTTCGGAAAAATGCCTGAACAGTGAGTTCCTTATCCTCTGGAAGCATGATCTGTCGCGAAATCGCGATACGGAGATCTTTGTCTATGCTGATAGTTCCGTATTTTGGCTTGAATTCTCCCATCATGAGTTTGAAGATGGTGGTTTTTCCAGCACCGTTCTGTCCCATGATGGTCATCTTCTGCCCTTCGCGGACCGAGAAGCTCGCCTCCTCGAGGATCACTTTGAGTCCGAACTCAAACTGTACTTTATCGAATCTGATAACGGTTTCTGTAGAAGCCATACTGAAAATAGTCGTAAATGATTAAAACATGCGGATTATAGGGAAAAAGCACGAAAACACAAGTCGATGAATTATAAAACACCGATAGGGGCTCCGTATCGGTGTTGTGTGATGATATCTCTGAAAAAAAGAGAATACAATATATGTGCCTACCCACCCACATTTTCTTTGATAAATTTCGGCATATTGGCATATTTGAGACCTTCTTCGAGAGTGATGTCCCCATCATTGATAAATTGCAAGAGATCATGTTCTATGATTTGCATCCCTTCACGGCTCGATGTCTGCATGATCGATGGAATTTGATGCAGTTCGTTTTCTCGGATCAGATGGGAGATCGCCGTATTTTTTACGAGTATCTCTTTGGCGAGTTTCAGTCCGCTTCCATCACTCTTTTTCAGGAGACGTTGGGAAAACACCGCTACGAGCGTATCGGCAAGTTGGAGACGAATCTGATTCTGTTGTCCTGATGGGAATGCATCGATGATACGAGAAATGGTTTGGTAGGCGCTTCGTGTATGAAGTGTTGAGAATACGAGATGTCATGTTTCCGCCAGTTTCAGCGCCATCTCAATCTCGTGCATATCACGCATTTCCCCAAAGAGGATAACCTGTGGATTCTGTCGCATAGCTCCAATAAGAGCGGTATTGTAATCCGGAACATCGCGTCCAATCTCTTTTTGTTCCATGATGGATTTTTTGTGGACATGTATGTACTCGATCGGGTCCTCGATGGTGATGATGTGCTTTGCATAGTTCGTGTTGATCTCGTTGATCATCGCTGCAAGCGTTGTCGATTTACCTGATCCAGTCGGTCCGGTTACGAGGATGAGTCATTGCCCAGTCTTGGTGATATCCTTATAAATAAGAGGGAGATGCAAGTCCTCAATCGAAGGGATGTTTTGCGATAGGAGACGGAGTACAGTCATATAGTAGCCATTCTGAAAAGAGATGTTTCCTCGGAATCGCGAATCTTGAAATTGAAAGGAAAAATCCAAATTCTTTGTCGTAAGGAGTTTTTCGTGTTGCTCGTTTGTTATGAGCGACTGAGCCAAATCACGGGCATTCACCGGGGTTATGATGTCAATCCCTTCGTTTACAAGGATAATCTCGCCGGAGATTTTTATGGCCGGGTAGGTTCCAACGGTATAATAAAAGTCCGATCCCTTGTTGTCGATAATAACCCCGAGTAGAGCATCTCGTTCTGGGTATTCTGTAATCATGGAATTGAGCATGAGATTTTGATGTGAGAAATAAATGATGAGTTGTTTTTTGTTATTCCGAAGCGATGCCTCGACTATCGCTCGGGATGACCGACACTTTGATTTTTCTAATTTTATAAGGAGTATGTTGCCTATTCTAGAGGCTTTTCGCGACTTTTGCAAGTTGGAAAAACGGGAGCATGATAGCGATGATGATGGTTCCGACGAGCGCACCGACAAAGACGATAATGAACGGTTCCAATGCTGCCATGAGATTTGCGATAAAACGCTTGAGCTCTTTGGTGTAATTCTGTCCTACTTTCTCGATATTTTTCCCAATCGTACCCGTTTCTTCTCCGACACTGACCATGTGAACCAGATCTTCCGGAAAGAAATTGTTGTGAAAACTTGTTTCCTTGTTATTTCCGATGCTTATCCCCATCGCATTACTGAGTTTAATACCTGCCTCGACCTCGTTTTTTATACGGATTATATCCTTCTTGAACTGGATATTTGGGACGATATTGGCAGTGGTTTCGAGGGCTTCGAGCATGAGCACTCATGAATCCAAGAGGAGTTTGAGTGCATTGATGAACTGGATAACATTTTCCTGTCGCTTTATGAACCCGAAAATAGGGATTCTCAGAGATATATATGAAAGAGTCATCTTTCCCCAATAGAAACGTTTCATTATCCATATGCTCCAAAAAAAACCAACAAAGGCCACGATGATGAAAATATAATTATTCGTTATGAATTTTGACATATCTATCATGAATTGTGTGAGTCCCGGGATGGGAACTCACGTTTTTGTGAATGACTCGGTAATTTTTGGGAGTATGAAGGTAAGCATGAATACCACCATTATCAGTGCCATGGATATGAGAATGATCGGATAAATCATGGCTCATCGTATTTTGGATCTGAGTTCGATGCTTTCTAGGAGATTCACTTCCAATTCCATCAATACTTTCGGAAGCGCTCATGTTTTTTCTCCTACTTCTATGAGTGAAATGATGAGAGGATCAAAGTATTTTTGATATTGCTTGAGCGTATCTGAAATGGAAAGTCCGTGATCGAGATTCAGTCGAATATCGTTGACTATGAGTTTGAGTTTTGGATTTTTAACCTGCTTGTGAACTATGGAGAAAGCAGACTTGAGATCGATACCGCTTGAGAGGAAGCTCGCGAGTTTATTTATAAAATTCCATACTTCCTTATCCGATACACCGCCAAAAACAATGGGCTGAGATTGTTTTTTCTCGAAATGTCCGGGTTTCTTCCCGGTTTTTACCGCATGTCTTGCGTCATTCAGCAATTGTTGAAAAAGCACGCTATCAAATGTGCCATCCGTATGTATGAATCGTTTTTTCTGAAAGAACATATCCAAAAGGTAAAGGTGGTAATTTTATTTTCTCGAAAAAGGAAAGCTTCCGATCTTACGGATGGCATTATATGCTATATTTTCCCATTTTTAAAGAGAACATCCATAGTTTCTTGAATAACCAGTTCGTATTCTCATTTTTTATAGAGCTCTTGAAGGAGTTCATACTTTCGTTTGAGCTTTTCATCCTGCTTTTTAATGATGGACTTTTGTTCGTTTTCCAGTGCTTTCTCAAGGTAAAATCGCATCTTATCGTGTATGTATCATTCTCGAAAATAGAGATATATCTCTTGTTTGAGTTTCGTAAATTCCGCCATGTTATAAAGACGATCGAGTCGGGAAAGGCGGATTTTCAGTTCTCGTTCGTGACGCTCCTTTTTTACATCCTCCATGATCTGTTGCTTGGTCTTGTTGGTATAGTTTATATCCTTTGCATCGGTTCTTTTTATATCCATTTCTTGGAGCATGGACTCCAGTTCTCCTTTATTGGATATGATGTTCTTAGTCGTATTTCTTGAGAAAAAGAAAAATGAGACATCGTCCTGAAATGGCATGGTTCTGCGATATTCATTCACTTCTTGAAGCATGAGTTCGTATATCTTTTTCGGATTT
>JAQTWO010000052.1 GCA_028689245.1 Candidatus Altimarinota bacterium
CGGGACTGGTTGCATCGGATTGGAGTTTTCCTTCAATCTCGCACCAGAGTCCAGAAGAAAAACAGTACGTGTGGTTAATTGGAGCGAGTGTTTGCGTATGCTCGTTGTTTTTCCCCGAGTAGGAACCAGATTTCTTTTTTGAGCATATTCGTGTCACCAAGTTTCGTCTCTATCTTGAAGGTGATAGTGTATCCGGATTCTGTTATCCCGTCCACATTGGAGTGAATCTCGACGTCATCTCCTCCGAGCTTTTTCACTTCCATTTCTACTGTATGGAGGAGTTTTTCCATTTCTTTGTTGCTCTTGAAAGGGAGTTCGCAGGTGAATTCCATTCTCTGGCTTGTTGCCATGCTGAGATTCTCCAGTGTTTCGGATACTATGAGTTTGTTCGGCATGAATATGGCGATTCATTTTTTGTCGATGAGGCGCGTATAGGAAAGGGAAATCTCATCCACGATTCATTCATATCCTTTCACCTTTATAGTGTCGCCGATTTTGAAATTCTTGGAAAATATGAGCGAGAGGCTTCCGAAGAGATTCGCGATAAATTCTTTGCTTGCGAGAGCGAACATGACTCCTCCGATTCCAGCTCCTGTTATGAGCGCTGTTATATTGATACCGAGTGTTCCGAGTACAAAAAACGCTGCCACGATCCATACGGCAATCGATATCGCCCAATGAATGAGAGGGAAAACCTTCTTTGCCAGTGTATTGTTTCGTATAACCACAACCGAGCTTTTTGTCAGCACGAGATTCAGAGAGACACTTGCTATATACGCCCCAGCGAATATGCTCAATACGGATAGGCTTTTTCGGATAAAAGGCATATATCCGATGATATAATCCCGATAAAAGACGCTATCTGTGACAAATGGAAGGAGTGTGATAGCATACGTCCCCTCTATGAGGACGAACAGTATGATTGCAAAAATTATTTTAAGACGCATAAGGCAATGAAGATAAATGATAAAAATGAGCAAGTATGAGATGAAACTGGGGAATCCGAGAGGGTGTCATCGGGGATTCTACTCACAGGACCCATTCTCTCGAAAAGAGATTTTTTTGCAACTCTATTTGAGTTTTTCGGGAACGGGCAAAGATATCCGGGTTTTTTTAGAGACCTTTCCCTTGTCGTTTTTTGAAAAATAAGAAAAGTTCTTTGTAGACATTCTTCGTCTCATCGAGCATGAGGTATGAGCCCCCGAGGCGAGTGACGATATGACGAAAATGTTCCAATTCTGCACCTCGTTCCTGTACATACCGTCTCTGTTTCTGTTCATCGGTGGTATCGAGAAATATGCCTATTTTCGACTGGATAATATGTTTGCTCGAACCGATAAGGGTGTTTTCGAAGGTATCGAAGACGTGGACGAATACGCAATCGTTTTGCTCCGCGAGAGAACGGAAATGAGATTCTCTCGGAAGCTCCAAGCTATCGGAGAATATGAATATCAGATGATTTCGGATTCGTTTCTGACAGAGGTTCTCGATTGCGAGAGGAAGAGACGATTCTCATCTTTGATTCTCCTTGGCAAGCAACACTTCGAAATCCTCATGTATTTTTTGGACATGTTGCATGCCTTTTTCTCTTTTGTGTGTCTTTTCCATGATATCCGTAAAAAACCAAGCCCCGATCGGATCGTTGTTTTGAGCCGAAGAAAAGAGCAAGACGGAAAAGACTTCCCTCAGGGTATCTTCTTTTGTTTTGTCCCCATTTCCGAATCGCATACTCGATCCGACATCCACGACGAAGAGCACTTTCCGTTCCCGATCTTCCTCGTACTTCTTGATATATACTTTGCCGGTTCGAGCGCTTGTCTTCCAATCTATATCCGCCGTATCGTCCCCGAGGCTATATTCCCGTATATCGGCGAACTCGACTCAGGAGCCATGAAAAGACGTTTTATAATTCCCCGCGAGAAGCGAAGAGACTTTCTTGAATGTCGTAAGGTCAATAAGTCTGAATGGATGTTTCATGAATGTATGGATAATAGTTTTTAAAAATAAGTATATGAACTTTTTACAAAAAACAAGCGGAGGATTTTTATTTGCAATTATACCTAAAATACATACTATTTAAGTGCCAAATTAGAAATTCTTGTTGTTTCGTACTTTTTTAGTACCAAAACGGTCATATGGAGCAATTATCCGCTTCCATTCGTTTTGGTACGAAAGGGAATTTCTAGTTTGGCGACTATGGGATAATTGCTCCACTTTGTTTTTCAAATGAAATCCAATACGAGCGATTATCTTAAGGGATAGTTGCTTTTTTTTGTTGCATTTTTTCAAGAAAAACATACTATTTAAATGCCAAATTTATAACCTTGCGGGAATTTACAACTCTTTTATGTAGCTCAGGAATAAAAAGAAAAAGACTGGAGTAATTATCCTTTCTTCATCTTTTCGTTCTTGACGTGAAGTGAGGTTATAGTTTGGCGACTACGGGATAATTGCTCCATTTTTGTTGCCAAAAACCTCAAAAATAAAGCGATTATTCCAAAAATCGCTTTATTTTTTCACTTTTTTATATATGAAACAGTTTATTTCTTGGATGGGGAAGAGAATGGCAAGTGCTATGGTTACCGCAGTATTCTTCATCTTGGCGGTTATAGGAATCGTCTATGCTGTAACTTTCCCAACTACCGCACCTGATGGCACTACTAATACGGGCGGTAAATTCATGACGTATTTCAATAATATGAAATGAAGTACGGATTGTCCATCATGACAGGCGATTATTGGATTCAACAGTGATTTCACGAAAAAATGTCAGGCTTTTACAGCTCCTGCTCCGACACCGACACCAGCACCTGCACCTGCTTGTGTTCCAGATGGTTCTTGTAGTGCTACTACACCTGCTTGTGGAGCAACCACTACATGAGTAAATAATTGTGGAGCTTATTGCGAAAAGAAGTGATCCCCATGTCCAGTGTATTCTTGGTCATATGGATCTACTTATTATAAGCCAGGCACCAATTGTGGCCAATTTTATCAAGATGCTTGATCTAATACGGCTAGTTTTTCCACATTGGCAGAATGTGAGCAAAATCAGGCCTCATTGAAATTGGGGTGTAATGAACAGCTTGATGGTAGGCCATATTCAGATGTGCTTTTTTTCGTTACAAGTTCGTGTTCTTTAAAATAATTTTGGGTAAATAGAATAAAATGTGTGCTATTTCTCATTCCGAAAGTATAGCCAAAGAGCAATAAGAGAGGATAATCTATCCTCTCTTATTCATTTGTGCTCATTGACGCATTCGTCGGTTAAAACCCCAAATAATCCCTCTAATTTGTTTGAAGAAAAAGCAATGTTTGTATCTCTATGTTTTTCTGATTGAAACATATATGGTAGAGCATTTTCTATGTGCCTCATAGCCTTTCGTATTTTCTTGTGTGTATATGTCCGTCATCCTTTGGGGGTGATGGACTTTTCAGAAAGAAAAAGAAGATATGTCTGCTTCCAAATTTGAAATACCACAGGGAAGAGAAAAGAATCCGAAAGTATAGCATACCTAGTGATGTGTCTTAATTGTTTTCCAGCGTCTGACTTTGGGTTCTTTGAGATATACGAACGTACCTGTCTTTGGACATGGACAAGGCATCGCTGAACAATCATCTCTGGATAAATGCTCCTGACAGCACTAAAAATACTCATAGAACCATCAATGGTACAGGATTTGATACCTGAATATCCAAATGAATCTTTGAGTATCTTCAGGTCTTCTTCTATGTGTTCCTTTCTTTCTCAGTCTCAAATACTGAACCAAAGCACTTTCTCTTGTATATACTCATAATACGCGAGTAATATCTGACCTCATGGGAGAAGATATCCATCAATCATAATATGACTGGCTCAATCATAGTATATATCAATGGCAGAAATGAGATTATTATCGAGTCGATTCTGAATATCTTTACGAATTCGATATTCCTTTTTTCCAATCTGGTTTGATAATTGACGCGATGAATAACCTTCGACTATGTAACTTCGGAAGAGACTATTCTTTCTCGGTAAACCCTCTTCTTTCCGTTTCTTTCTTTCAACGAAACAAAACCGACAATCATTGCATTTTAATTTCTGCTTTCTCTGAGAATTATACCCATTTCTTTTGAGAGATATTGATCTACATTTCGGACATTTTTTTTGTCATAATATTCAGGATGAAAAAATAATACGTTTTCATCCTATGTTTTTCCCTTGTTAATCAAGAAATATTTCTCAAAATAGCACACATTTTATTCTATTTACCCATAATTTTCATTAAAGGGGCTAAAATGTTTAGTATTACTGATGATTATCTATCGCGAGAACGAAAAGCGTATCTCCTTGGAGTTCGCAGATAGCTCGAAACTGTTGATTGATGCGGAAATACCAGATTTTATCTTTTTTTGGTTCTCGCATTTTGAGATCCACATTCTGCATATACCCAGCCAAAATATATCCTTTTGTTTTGAGATATTGTTTATCGAGCTTGCGTTTTATGAGATATTCCAGTGCCTCAGGAGAGATGTGTACTTGAGAGATATATTGCATAAGAGACTAGAAATTTATAAAAGCATCCCGTGAGAGTTTCTTTGCTCCATCGTACATATCCTGTGCCTCTTGAGAAAGTTCTGAGTATTCTACCATTCAAAAAGCTACTTTTCTCTCTTGCTCTATTTTCTCATATTCTTGCATACTCAGTATAACCGCTTTGGGTTTGTTATTTACAAAAACATACTGCATACCCATTTTCGGTGCACGCTTGATGATACCTGACGTATTTTTCGCAAGCTCAGTTACTGATATACATTGCTCTGTTTGCATACTCATGAAAGTTATTTTATAGAAGATTTACCCGTTGATTATATGTAAAATACACCGTAATTCAAATATTTTATCTCCCCTCAAATCTCATAAATCAAAATAACAACCAAACAGGGAACAAGAGTATGATTCCATACAAGAACCATTCATGTTCCGAATGTTGAACGGTAACCGAGATACTTTTGAGCTCGGTTTTCGTGAGCTTTTCGAGTTCTATGAAAATGGCAGTAAGAGAGTTTTCATCCTTTGCATTGTAGTAATGTCCGCCCGTTATATGTGCGATATCGGAGAGTGTTTTTTCATCCAGCGTGGCACGAAGCGGTTTGCCTGTTTGATCCATAAAATACTCTTTCTGACCATATGTATCGGTCACATAAAGATCGGTTCCCGCAGGATCTCCGATTCCGAGAGAATAAATCTTGACTCCTTGTTCTTTGGCAAGTTTCGCAGCAAGTACCGGATTGACCCCCATGTTTGCCTCCCCGTCCGTGAGGACGATAATGACTTTTTGTCTGCTCCTCTCTCCTCATATAGCCCTCACCCCCGACCCCTCTCCCAAAGGGCGAGGGGAGGATTTTTTGTCTCATTTCAGCGTGTCGAGTGCCACGAGCAATCCATCTCCCATGGCGGTTCCCGAAAGCCCGGGGATATCCTGGCGGATGGAATCGGTTGTCATATATTCAACCGCATCAACGAGAGCGGCATAATCGAAGGTCAACGGAGTAGAAAGGAAAGGTTTTCCAGCAAAGAGTACGAGAGCAAATCGGTCGCTCGTGAAACGACTCACGAAATCGCTCATGACTTTCTTCGCTGCTTCGATACGATTGGGTTTGATATCCTCGGCGAGCATCGACTTGGAGATATCGAACACGAGAGCGATATCGATACCATTTTTTGAGACCTCCGTATGGGTCGAGGATGTTACCGGGTTTGCAAGCATGCACACAAAGAGCGAGAATATCACCACCTTCAGACCAAGTGGCAGATAAAAGTATTTCCATTTACCGGAAGCGAATACCTTCTCTAAAAGTTCGGAAGAGCGGAAATAAACCCCCTGTCTTTCGCTCCGAAAATCGATCCATACGATCACGGGAACGAGGAGGAAAAAAAGAAAAAAATACGGAGAAAGAAATGTCATGATGATGGGTTTTTCTTGGAGAGATAAGAAGATTTTGCGAGTCTCTGAAAGTATATAAAGGAAAGGATATTTGTAAAATCGAAATGATTTTCCGATGGTTCTATCTTTTTCGGAGACCCGTTGTGTATCTCGGGATAGGAGAGTTGTACTTGTGAGAAGACAAAAACCCTATTTCTCAAGAAATAGGGTTTTTGTCCGAGTGTTGTTGATATTATCGCACCTCCTCGGTTCGGAGGGAAAGGATCTGGATATCGATCATGGGACGATCGTTGCGATCGACTCGCATATTGGCGATAGTATCTACCACGTCCATGCCTTCGTAGGTTTGTCCAAATACGGAGTGATGACGATTGAGGTGCGGTGTGGCTTTTGCTTGCACGATGAAGAACTGACTCCCATTTGTATTCGGACCGGCATTTGCCATGGAAAGAGCTCACTTGACATGTGTAAGTCCCGGAGCGAATTCATCTTCGAACTCTTGCCCATAGATGCTTTCTCCTCCCATGCCCGTTGCAGTCGGATCTCCTCATTGGATCATGAAATCCTGGATAACTCGGTGGAATATCGTACCGTCATAGTATCCTTTTGCTGCGAGAGCGATGAAATTGGCACAGGTTTTCGGAGTTTCCTTGACGAAGAGCTTGATCTTGATGGTTCCAAGAGTTGTTTCCATAATCGCGATAGTATCGCCTGTTTTTGGGGAATCGAGTTGTGACATATTATAAAAAGTGAGAGTGAAATAAAAGTTTATCGTATTGTGTAAATGTATCTGAGGCTTATGAGAATGTATTTCTCGCTCAGGAGGGGGTGTTCTGATGAGACGCTCGATCGCAATATCCCGAACAAGAGTCTAAAGATTGTTGCGTATTCTCACGAGCTTTTTCTCTCAGGGCTTCGATTATATGTTCTTTAGTCCCCGGATTTTGACGAACAAAATCGCTGTTCAGAACATTTTGAATCTGCTGTTCGAGTGTCACCATACATCTCTAAAAATAAGTAAGAAATTATCTTGGAAGCCCGTAAAAATCGAGCCCCTTGGCGTCGGTCATCCGTTTGGTGATGTAGTTTTTTTTCTTTCCTTTGCGGAAAAAACCACGTTCATCGAGGATGCCGAGTTCCACAAGCGAGTCGATATTTTTCGTCGGGAGTTTCTTGGATGGGAAGGCTTGTTTGTTCTGAAAATATCGGGTTCGTTTCTTGTAACTCAGATTGTATCTGGATTCTTTGCTCTCATTTCCTGTATACACGAGAAATGATTTTTTCTTTCCCTTGGAGAGCTTGCGGGCGGCTGCCTGTTTTTTGACCAGTCGTGCAGAAAGTCCATGTGAATTTGCCATAGCGAGTGTTAAGTTATAGGGAACATATATTGCTTCTATGTATATCCAGTATAGAGAATATGTCAAAACATTTTACTTTCATTATCCTCATTTTTCATGAGGAAAATCCCGAAGGAAATGGAAATACCATCCCGAGAGAACGTTCACGGATAGCTCTTTCTTTTGCATTTCGCGATCATTTTCATATGATGGGCATCGTTTTTACATCATACCTATATTCTCCCCATGCTTCAAAGACTCAAAACTTTCCTGAGTTATATCTTCCCGTTCGTGACTCGTAAATCAACCATGTACAGCGGGAACATGAAGATCAAGTTCATGAACGGAAAAAAGGTGCTCAACACGCCGAACGATGAAGCGAACTACTCCTACGGTTCGCTCCATAGGATTATGCGGTTCGCTCTCAGGGAAATGAATTTCTCATCGCCAGATGACATCCTCCTCCTCGGACTCGGCGGAGGTTCCGCCATCGCGCTTATCCGTGATGAATTCTACCTCCCGAACACGATTCGTGCCGTGGATATCGATCCTGCGATCATCCAGATTGCCCGGGATGAGTTCGCCCTCGATTCGTATACGGGGACAGAGATTATCTGCCAAGATGCGTACGATTTCGTACGGGAAACTCCCGAGAAACATGGACTCATCATCATCGATCTCTTCATCAGCAATAAGGTTCCGGAGAAATTCTTCGATGATGTTTTCTGGGAAAACATCGCCCGTATCCTGACTCCTACGGGATATGTTATCTTCAATACCATCATCAAAACCACGAACCATGAGCTTTTCGACAGTATCATAGCGAGACTGGAGAAAATGGGATTCAGTCTCTCGGTACACGACAAAGTGGATGTGACCAATCTGATGATACTCGCGAAACGCGGATAAACCCAAAAAAATCGATCGATGTTCGGACTGTGTGCGCCCAAGCCTCAATCAAAAGGTTGCCCGGAAAGGAAAAACCAGAAAACCAATCCTACTTGGATATAAAAATCTTTGACTTTCCCGGTATTTTTCATAGAATACAGCCGCTCCATCCGAATATACTCGGATGTACCACTTTGCGGGGGTAACATAACTGAGTGAGTGTACTAAGGCTTCAACCCTTGGGTGTGTCGGTTCGAACCCGATTCCCCGCTCCATACTAGTTTCTAGTTGTTAGTTTCTAGTTGCTAGAAATAATATTATAATATTATTTATGCAGCCATAGTTCAGTTGGATTAGAACGCCTCCCTGCGAAGGAGGAGGTCGCAGGTTCAAGTCCTGCTGGTTGCACCATAGAAAATCAAAAAGTCTCCATGAAAATGGAGACTTTTTTTGTGAGTCACTTTGTGGCTTATCGGAGGGTCTTTATGTTTTTTCATCCCCCTCGCTCCAACTCCTCTCCTTCGGAGGAGAGGGGAGAAAGAAAGATTATTTCCCGCTTTTCACTCGATTACAATTCCGGCAGAGCATCTGGCAGTTTTCGGTGTTGGTGCGACCGCCCGAGTGCCATGGGGTGATGTGGTCGGCTTCCATCTCGCCTATCTCGAAATGCTCGCCGCAGTGGGTACAGATTCCTGCTTGTCACTCGTACGCCTCGCGTTTCTGTCGGTCCGTAAATGCTCGGATATTCAGATATTTCTCATTTCGAGTCAGGACGTACTCGTAGATGCCGGATTTCTTGGTCACGTCCTCGTCCTGCATGAGGCGGACAATCTCGGTTTCGAGTGCACCTGCATCATACTCCCGATCATGGAACTCATTGTAGAGCGATCCCCACACCACACCCTTCATCTCCCGACGGTAGTTCGGGAAAACCGCCTGCACCCAGGCGATCACACTCTGAAAATAGAGCCAGAGCTCGTTGGCGTTCGGCTTGTGCTGATATTTTGACATGTATTCTTCGATATTCCCATTGCTCCGCCAGCTGATAGCCGTCTCCAAGTAATCCTGCCGAATCGGCGAACCGTTCAGGTAGTCGCTCCCGAGCCCGTACGCGGGACAGCTTGTCCGACTGAAGTACCGCTTCGCATCGGTGAGCCATGGTCCCGTGTAGACCGCATTACGGAGCTCCTGATCGGTGAGTTTCTCCCCGGCGATATTGATGGTCCGGAACCAGTCGAGCTTCTCGCGGTCGTTCCCTTCGCAGAAATATACCATGAGCCGGTAGTCGAGAATCTGCTCCCGCTCGGTATCGGTGAGGTTATGGAAATACTGGAAATCGAGCGAGAAATTGCCGGCGACATACTCGCAGATACTGATCGTCCGTTGTTGCCCGTCGAGAACCTCGTAGGTATCGTCTGCATTTCGCACCCAGTACATGACATTGAGCGGGAAGTTCTTCCGCACGGTCTCTATAACCGAGTCGCGTTGGCGATCCTTGTACACGAATTCACGCTGATACTTCGGGCGGATATTCAGACGTCCGCCGTACCCGACGACACCGTCTTCCTGATTATTGACATAGCTATTCGCGACCTCGCGGATGGTGACTTCTCGGAGTTCTATTTTCAGAGTTAATAGTCAAAACGTGTTGCTAAAATAACGAATAAATGGCATTATAGTGCTGTTTATTCGTTATTTTTTATTTCAATGTAGTGGGTTCAAAACCCCGTGACTTTAGTCCGATTGTAACTATACTGTCAAGTAGTATATCTTCTTGCGGTAGAAAATCAATATGAAATATAGAAAAGCTTCCCATGCTACTT
>JAQTWO010000053.1 GCA_028689245.1 Candidatus Altimarinota bacterium
GACCATCCCCCTCCATGAGGGGGACAAGAGAAAGTATCCCTCACCACAAAGCTCTCCTAGAAGGAGAGGGAGAAAGAGGAGAATACGACAATGGATTCTCAAAGTCTATCCCGATCTGATAGTAACTCCCATTCCCGAATAGAGAATAATGATATTCTTCACTCGTCAACGGATCACGGAAGTCTCCATTCATCCTTGGAATCGTTGTACTCGTCACTGTTCCTATGGAGAGAGTAACAGAACCTCCCGTATATGAAACAGCACTCGTGGGAACCGGAGCATTCCCCTGTGTCACTATCATCATATCCAAAGCCTTCCCTATATTCGCCATATCCGATACTCTTCTCCCATCTCTTGCACTACTCTGAAAACCTCCGAGATTCAAAAATGCTATGGTTCAGAGGATGACGAGGATATTTATGACGACGATGAGTTCGATGAGGGTGAAACCGAGGAAGTTCTTCCTTTGTTTGTGATAGATGTGTTGCATTGCAACATCTGTACAGATTGCAGGATTGTTTGTCTGTTTCATGGGGGAAGAAAGTGAAGTGATAAAGATTATCTTGTGGCGTTGTAGAGGGAAAGAATTTCTGAATCGGAAAGAGCTCGGTTGTAGATGCGGATTTCATCGATGAGTCAATTAAAGTAATTGTTACTTACACCATTCCAACCCATGCCAGAAACAAAATTTCCCGTATTTATTGATCCACTAGCTCAAGTAAATTCTGACGTCTTTGTGCCATCAACCCAAACCGCCAACACACCTGAAGTTTTTTTCTCCACTAAAATATGATGCCAGGCAAGATTAAGAACAGAACTGATATTGTTAATATTTCGTTCTGGAAGCCCCCATCATATCAGATCAATATTTCCATTTCCATTGATTCTAATAACAGATCACCAAGATCCTTGATAAAAAAGATAAGTATGTTTTAACGGGGGTTGATTATTTTTAAACCATAATGAGACTGCTATCTCATTGAAAGTTGTTATATTCGGCATCTCAATAACTTCACTCACCCCATTAAAACTTCTCGAATATCCGTATTTTCCCTGTACAGAAGTTGTTCCACTCAACGTCCCATCATTCCCATATCTACTCCAATCTCTCAATTTCGTTCCACTTATCGTCTCCATATCCCAATATCCCACAAGACTCGGATCAAGACTCGCCAGAGTCTTGATATTCAAAAGATCACTTCTCTTGTTATAGACAAATGTAAACAGAGATCCAGTATATGCTCCGGTTCCTGAAGTAGGAATGGAAAGAGAGGTATCGTTCTTATCAAATACCATGACATATCAGGAAAGAGTCGTCGTCTTCACCACATCCACTCCTGTCCCACTCTCCTGTATCGGTTGGTTCAATGTTGTTCCGGAGTTTCCGAGAAGTATCCCAAGGGTATCTCCCTGGACACTCGGATATCTCTTGGAGTAATCGGATCAGATATCTGCAGAAGCATTCGGAACGAATGCATTCAAAGATAGAAGCGTACTTCCGTCTTCAAGAAAGTTCATAAGCTCCATCTTGGTTCTGTCTGCATTGACGGAGTAGGTAGTATATATACTGGTATCGAGAGGATCTTGGGTAGCTCCGGGAGAAAGTTTTGCCATGCCTCCTACTCCGTCTTTTGCAAATCCCTGATAGGAGACAATGGTAGTACCCGATGCTGTGATGGTAACCGAATCTTCCGGCATCGGATAGCTTCCAGTCTTTATCTGAAACATATCCAATCACTTCTTCAGATTGGAAAGATTCTCTACACGAGAACTGTCTCTTGCTGAACTCTGAAAACCTCCGAGATTCAAAAATGCTATGGTTCAGAGGATGACGAGGATCGTTATGACGACGATGAGTTCGATGAGGGTGAAACCGAGCATAGATACTGGTTTATGATGGTTTACTGTCATACCGAGCGAAGTCGAGGTATCCCTTTTAAGAGCACTTTTGAGACCGAAAAAAGAAGAAAAGAAAGAGATAGATGTTTTGTTGTTTCTTACAGTATCGTTTCAAGCAACTTTATCCAAAGAGACTACGTGCCCTTGGGGTATTCCTCCGCTACGGTCGGAATGACAGGTGGGAATATTTTTCGTATCCATAGGGAAAAGTGAAAAAGTAAGAAATCTAAACAAACTCATTATCGCCTTTTGTTTCGGGATTTCAAGTTTCACTTGGGAAAAACAAAAAAACGATCATCGGTTGATAATCGTTCGTTTAGAGTGATAAAAACAGAGTGGAGCGATTGTCCGAAGTCGCGAAACTTACGTTCTTCACTTTTTACAGAAAGCAAATCGTGGAGACGGATATATCACTCCACAAAGAACATCTTTCTGTATTTAAAAAAACTTAAATTTGGCACAGAAATAGTACGAATTTTCCTGAGAAAATGCAATAAAAAATCCTGTAAAGACGTAAAAAGCCTTTCTTTTTTCAGGAAAGCCATATACTATGCTCTGTTAACTTTTGTATATTGTCCCTATCCTTCTATGCTCACCCCGCTTGCATCCATTCTCCGTCCCCACTCCTTGGGCGACATCGTCGGTCAGGAACATCTTTTCGGTGCGGGACGATCGCTCCGGCGGTACATAGAATCCGGACACATCCCGTCCATGATCCTCTGGGGGCCTCCGGGGTGCGGGAAGACGAGTATCGCCTCGGTAATCTCCAAGTCGGTGGATGCGGATTTTTACCATCTCTCGGGCGTGCTTTCCAAAAAAGAAGACCTCACCAAGATTCTTGTGAAGGCGAAGAAAAACTATTCCGAGAATCGTGCGACGATCCTCTTTCTCGACGAGATCCACCGCTGGAACAAGGCTCAGCAGGATGTGCTTCTTCCGTTCGTGGAAAAAGGGATTATTACCCTTATCGGAGCCACGACCGAGAACCCGAGTTTTACCGTCAATAATGCCCTGATCTCTCGGGCTCGTGTGTATATCCTCGAACCCATTTCTGAAGAACAGGTGCTGAAATTCCTCGAGAAGAATATGAAGGTGATTCAGGAACGGTATCCGAAAATAGATTTTAAAAGCCCTCACTCCAACCCTCTCCCAGAGGGAGAGGGAAAAGAGGATATAATGCATCACGAAGACAATATCTCCCCTCGCCCTCTGAGAGAGGGGCTGGGGATGAGGGGAGATGAGGTGGTTAGTGAGGTGAGATTCTCCCCCCTTCACCTTATAGCATCGCTTGGAGAAGGGGATTTGCGGGGAACTTTGAATCTCCTCGAAGCAGTGTGTGCTTTGCAGGAATCGGGCGAGCTCACGAGGGAAATTATTCTTGAGGCGGCAACTAAACCCCTTCTCTATGATCGCGATGGGGAAGAGCACTACAATCTCATCTCCGCGATGCACAAATCCCTCCGGGATAGTGATGGAGACGCGGCTATCTACTGGATAGGTCGCATGCTCGCAGGAGGTGAAGATCCGCGCTATGTCGCGAGACGTATGATGAACTTCGCCTCCGAGGATATCTATGATCCGCAGGCAATCATCCTTGCAAATAGCGTCTATGAGATCTGCGAAAAGATGGGCATGCCCGAGTGTGAACTTCCGCTTCTGAATGCTGCCTACTATCTCGCGAATGCTCCGAAAGATAACTCCGTCTATATGGCGATGCAAGCCATGCACGCAGATATCCGAGAATTTGGAGCCCTTCCGGTCCCGCTCCATATTCGCAATGCTCCGACTAAGCTCATGA
Organism: Candidatus Altimarinota bacterium; assembly: GCA_028689245.1. GTDB lineage: Bacteria > Patescibacteriota > Gracilibacteria > BD1-5 > UBA2023 > UBA1545. The sequence goes on from JAQTWO010000053.1 coordinate 3,698, forward strand.
AAGAGGCGGGATACGGAAAATGATACGAATATGCCCACAATCTTCCGGACAAAAAAAGCTCCCAAGAACATTTTCCTGAGAGACTTAAGGGGCGGAAGTATAGGAAATAATCCCATCTAAATATGACCCCAAAACAACCACTCCTCTTTATCGGACACGGAAGTCCTATGAATGCGATAGAAGATACGCAATATACTCGTGAATGGCAACGAATCGGAAAAACTCTTGGTACGCCACGAGCTCTTCTCATGATTTCTGCACACTGGATCACAGAAGGTGAGACCCGGATCGCGACTGCGGAACATCCAGAGATGATCTATGATATGTATGGATTTCCAGAAGAGCTCTATCAGGTCGATTATCCAACATCTGGTTCCGCAGCAATTGCGAACGAGATTCTTGCTCTTTTTTCAGCATTTCCAATCCAGTCAGATTCCGAGAGGGGATTTGATCATGGTGTCTGGTCGGTGCTCGTGCACCTTTTTCCCGAGCACAATATCCCAGTAATCGCTTTGAGTCTTGATTATGATCAGCCTCCAGAATGGCACTATGAATTTGGTAAAATATTGCGTATGTTACGGGAACAAGGGATTCTCATAATCGCGAGCGGAAATACTGTACACAACCTTTCGAAAGTCTCATTTGGTTCTCCTGTTTCCTATGACTGGGCTCGGGAGTTTGATGAGCGAATACAGAAAGGTGTCCGTGAAAAAAATTATGAGGATATTGTCGATTTTCGGTCTTGGGGAACTATTTCGAAGCTCGCTCACCCGACATATGACCATTTACTACCGCTCATCGTGGCACTCGGAGCTGTACGACAAGAAGACTCGGTAGCATTTTTCGCTCAGGGAATAGACCTGGGTTCTGTCGCTATGACGAGTATGATTTGGAAGTAGTATGCCGTAATTTTAGCCTCATCCGTAGTTAAGTTTCATGGATCCTATGTGTTCATTATTGTTTCTGATTATGCAGAAGGGTGAATAAATATAAGGGAAAGATTGGTATTCCTTCTTGCAAGAAACGAGTAATCCTTTGTTGATTTTATTCGTATCTCAATGCATCGATCGGCTTCAAATTCGCCGCCTTGCTTGCGGGAAGTATCCCGAAGAATATTCCGATAAATACGACCGACCCGAAGGAAAGGAAGATAGAGTTCGTACTGATGACTGCAGCGATGAATTTATTTGCTATTGCGACTACTCCAAAGCTCAGTCCTATTCCGATAAGTCCCGCAAGGATACTGATAAAAAGAGCTTCTATAAGGAACTGTGTAAGGATATCGGATCTGAGGGCACCGAGGGCTTTTCGTATCCCAATCTCTCGGGTTCGTTCGGTGACGGACACGAGCATGATATTCATGACTCCGATTCCCCCAACGATAAGCGAGATCGCGGCAACTCATCAGAGGAAGAGCGTCAGAGTTGCGGTGACTGATTCTATGGAGGAAAGGAGTTCTGATACGGAACTCATTGTGTATGGCTTGTCATCGTCAGAGGTTGCTCAAGTGTATCTTTTGAGTTCAGAATCTATAAAAGATTTCATGAAAGCTATATTTTTTACCTCTTTTATGGAGATATCGATCGCACTATAATAATGAGCTCCCGATATCTTGGACATCACGGTTGTTATAGGGGCGATAATACGGTTGTTCATCTGTGAATTATCCGCAAGAACTCCGATAACTGTGTATATGCCGTTTTCGAGTTGCACTTGTTTTCCGACGGGACTTGTGGTTCCAAAGGCATTGGTTGCAAGAGTATTCCCTATGACAATAACTCTCTTACTTTCATTCACATCATCATCGGAAATGAAGTTCCCATCAGATATCGTGAGATTTTTGAGTGTCTGATATATCGGTTTGGCACCGATGATATTCGCGTTGGTATTGTACGTTTCATAGATGAATTGTTTGCTCGATGTAACAGTAGGGGAGACCTTGTCGACCCCGTTGATATTTTCCACGAAATCAATAAAAGCACTATCCATCAGCTTTGAGGCATTTCCTCATCCGCTTCCTCATCCGATCCTCGATGCATTACTCTTCCCGGCAGAAACGCTCACCAGATTCGCACCCATGCTATTGAATCGATCGACAACCGATGATGTGGCTCATTGTCCAAGAGCCATGAGGATGATGATGGCAGAGACACCTATAATAATCCCAAGCATACTGAGAGCTGACCGAAGTTTGTTGCTCATTATGGATGTCATCGCACCTGCGATATGTTCAGTGAGGATCATGATGCTGGTAATTATAGATTACGAATTATGAATTGTAACCCTCATCCCCGACTCTTCTCCCAAAGGATAACAGCAGGGAGAAAAGAGAAATAAAAAATAATATTTTGTCATGGCGAGAACATTCGACTCCATGACTTTATGGAAATATTGAATCATTGTCCGGATATTTGTGGCAGTTTCTCTCTTTTCTGGACTTTCTGAATTTTGACTATTTCACGATATTTCCATCTCGTATGAGGATATGTCGCTCTGCATAGGCATCGATTTCATGTTCATGGGTGATGACAACGATGGTTCGTCCTTCTTTGTTGAGTTCCACCAGAAGTTCCATCATCTCGGCACCCGTTTTACTGTCCAATGCTCCGGTTGGTTCGTCTGCGAGTATGAGTACAGGATTGGTAACAAGTGCCCGAGCCACAGAAACTCGTTGTTGTTGTCATCATGACATCTCATTTGGCATGTTATTCAGTTTCTCGCCAAGTCCTACTTTTTTCAAGGCCTCGATAGCCCGTTCGGTACGCTCTTTTTTTCCGACCCCTTGGTATATGAGTGGCATGATTACCTGATTGAGAGCAGAGGTTTTCGGAAGGAGATTGTAGCTTTGGAATATGAAACCAATGTTTTCTCGACGGATCATCCCCTGATCATCATCCGTGAGATGAGAAACATCTTTCCCCTCGAAGAAATATTCTCCTGTACTCGGATTGTCGAGCATCCCGATTATATTCATAAGTGTTGATTTTCCACTTCCAGACTGTCCCATGATAGAGACGAATTCGCCTTTATTGATCTCGATATTGATTCACTTTAAAATCTTGAGTTCATCGTCTCAGAGTTTGTAGGACTTTGTGATATTGTGCATTTCTATGAGAGGGGACATAAGAGACCGTTGCTAGGGAATAGAGAATAGTTGCTCGGGAATAGAAACGTAAAGTAAGATAAACACATCTGTCATCCCGGAATTTCCCAAAGTTTGAATATGACGAAACTACTGATTGTTTATTTCAGGCTTACATTTCTGGTGGTCGTCAGCTGGTGGCGTTTCTCGTACCTCCGCCACCTCCGCTTGGTATGAGAGATGTTTTGGTCGTACTGCCACTACTCGTTGCGATACGTCGCACAATAGTATTTCCCTCGGAAATCCCGCTCAGTATTTCCGTATTTGTTGCATTGCTAATGCCGGTAACCACCTCAGTTCTCTCGGTTGTAGAGCCGTTTTGTTTGAGTACTATTGATTTTCCGTTTCTCTTTTCTATAAAAGAAGTACTGAGAATAAGAGTATTGTCTTTTCTTTCTATTGCGATATCCACTTTGGCACTCATCCCGCTAAATATCTGATGTTCTCATTTATCCATCGTAATCTTTATGGTGTACGTTGTGACACTGGAAGTAGTCGTAGGAGTCGAGTTTATATCGCTTACCTGACCTGTGAAAGTGAGATTTGGAAATGAGTCGAATACGATTTTTGCATCTTGACCAAGTTTGAGCTTCACGACTTCGAGCTGATCAACAGTAGCAGTTATTTCAACGAGATTTGGATTTTCGATATAGAGATATTCTGGAGTTGCACTGGAACTCGTTACGATGTTGTCCCCGAGCTTGAAATCGATTTTTCTGAGCACTCCGTCGAAGGGGGCTTCGAGTTGGTATTTCTTGATGCCTTCCTTGGTCTTATCGAGGGCTATTTTTTGCGATGTGATGGAGTTTTTGGCGAGTGCAATTTCCTCTTTTGTGGCACCTTCTTTGAGAAGTCGGAGGCTTTCTTTCGCATAATCAAGCGTATTTTTTGCATTGACGATATCAAGATCGCTTGATGTAATTTGTGCGTTATACGTATCGGCAGAGTAGGACATATCGCTTTGAAGCTTCGTAAGATCCCGTTCATATTGTGCGATACTATTTTCCATATCTGATACGGATTGTTTCTTGGCGGTAAGAGTATCATTGCTACTGGCTTGTTGGAGAAGGGGATCGCTGAGTTTATTGATACTTGCGATCGTGTTATTTATGGAGCTGAGATTGGATTGTGAAGATGAGGTTATGGAACTGAAAACGTTCGCGTATGAATCGATGTTTGTCTGTGGAAAAGTGGAGGAGGTAATGCTCGCATTCACCGCATCGGTTCCGTCTTTTCCGAGGCTTATGAGTATATTTTCCGCCTTGGAAAGGGAAATGAGGAGATTCTTTACATCACTACCGGTTGGAGCGGATTGTGGCATGCTACTGAGAAGAGCTTTGGTATCCGCGATGAGACTGGTTGCTTGTCCCCATTCGTTTTCCGCTCTTGTACGGAGAGAGGGATCCTTTGCAGAGAGATAAACTTCGTAGCTGTCGTTTTTGGTTCGATTCGCATCGCTTATTCCGAGAATCTCATCCGCATTATAGAGACTTGCATCGGCATCTATGATCTGTTTTCGGGCATCGATTACAGCGGTATCAAGAGTTTTCGATATATCAGTCCCGACATCGGAAAGTCATTTGGTTTGAGTTTTTTCAAGTGTCGTAAGCTCATTTTGACTATTCACAAGCTGAGCTTTCTTGCTCTTTATATCACTCTGTTTTGATATGATTTGATTTTCATAATCCTTCTGTTTATTGGCCTTGTCTCGAAAAATATTCTCTCGATTATTCTCGAGTGTGGTTATCTTGCTTTCCGCACTGGTAATTGAATTTTCGGCATTGAGGATATCCTTGTCGGTAGCACCTTTGATGGTTTGCTCCAGTTTTATTTGCGCATTACTGAGACTGACTCCTTGTTGTTTTATATCATTCAGTACATCCGTAGTATCGAGCTCAGCCATAATCTGTCACTTTTTTACTTTATCTCCTTCTTTGAAGAGGATTTTGGCTACTTTTCCCGCTTGACTGAATTGCATCTTTTGTTCATAGACGAGAGCGGAGGTTCCGATAACCTGAACGGAATTGGCTATGTTTCATTTTTTCACGGTTGTACTTATGGTGGTAAAGCCACCAGTCGTAGTGCTTTTCTTGAAAAAATATACGTATCCTCCATAGGTGAGTCAGATAATAATGGCTCCAATAAGAGTTTTTCTTGCAACAATGGGGAGTTTCATAAAAATGAAAGTTAAGATATGTATGATCGGAAGAGTATGAAACGTACGTAAAGTCGATGTAAAGAGAATACAGATTTTCTCTTGAGAGTCAATAAAAGCCTATGAGAAAATTTCATAGGCTTTTATTTTACAATCTTTTAGAGATTGGAAAAATCGAATGGCATACTTCAAGCGTTTTCTGAATCTCTCTTTTTCTCTATAAAATCTTTTGGTGCGACAACAGGAAAGGTTCCCCGTGTCACGGTTGATTCTCCATTCATATGGAATTTATTCAATATCTCTGCGATAGTCATTTCGAAGAGCACATCATACGTGCACGTATCGGCTCCTTTTTTCCAGGTTATATTCCCGACCTTCTTTCCATTGAAAGTGAAGTTGATATTGGTGTTCTCATCGGAGAGAGGTCCCTGGATGCTGAGATTTTGAGCGAATCCTTCCGCGGCAAAGGAAAGCATCTTGTCTTTATATGTCGTAGTGATATTTATCCCTGAGGCAAGGATCTTCGCATCGAGAAAATCTTTTTGAACGAGGATATATACGCTTTCTCCTGATTTTGTCGGATTTTTTACATCCACAACAAAACTATAATTGTTTTGTTTCGAGAGACGTATCGTTCCAACAGCATCCTTCTCATTGATATTAACGAAAAGTGTCTTTTTCCCTCCTGCATCAACAGTATAGAGAAGTGGTGTTTTTTTCATATCTTTTTTCACGGCATCTATCTCGGAAGTTTGAACTTTTTGATCATACACGGTGGCAATCGCTTCGATGGTGCTGTTTTTTACCGTGAGAGAGTAGATATCTCCGAGTTTCTTGTAGGGAGTCAGGAGGCTGTTTTTTTCAAGGATTCCGAGCACTTCTTTGAGCTGTGCGAGAATCTCTGCCTGATTGACAGTATCGTTCTTGATGGAGGAAGAAAGCGGAATCTTGACGGTTTTGCCTTTGTTAGCG